>JAQUQD010000051.1 GCA_028716265.1 Bacteroidales bacterium
TGGAGTGGACGTTGACGAAGATGGATCTATCTATACCTCCGGTTATTTTAACAGTGAAGAAATTACTTTTGGAGGTCAAACGATCAGCAATCACGGCTGGGATTTTGACATTTATGTCACGAAATACGGAAGTGAAGGGGGAGTTGAGTGGGCCAAAGGTTTTGGAGGTGATTCGGATGACAGAAATTATACGCTCTTTGTATCCGATATGGAGGAAGCTTTCTATATCAGCGGATTCTTCAGCGAATCCATGGAAGTGGACGAATATCTGTTGACCAGTGAGGGAGTATGGGATGGATTGCTGATTAAAGCTGATTATGACGGAAATGTCCTTTATGCAAGTCAATTCGGAGGAAGTCTGGACGATCTCGGGAAAACAGTCGAAATTGATCCAGCCGGTAATTTATATGTGGAAGGTAATTTTAAAAGTAATTCGATAAATTTTGGAGATTTTTACCTGATCAATGAGGATCCGGGACAATATGATTTTTTCCTGGCAAAAGGAATTATTTATGGTTTGCCACAAGCCCGTTTCAATTATGAAACCGATGACCTGACGGTTACTTTCCAGAACACTTCAAGCTATGCTGGCTCTTATTCATGGTCGTACGGAGATGGAGTCTATTCGGACCAGGAAAATCCTATTCATATTTACGCTGAATATGGTGAATATGAAGTCACCCTGATTGCCTTCAATGAAAACGGCAGTGATACAGCCTCCGCCACCATCATCCTTTGCCCGGAAACCGAGGCATCCTTTGAAATTCAAAAGGTAAGCACATTTACCATCCAGACAAAGAATTATTCCCTGTATGCAGATTCTTATCTTTTAGAACTTGGCAATGGCGATTTTTCGTATGATCCTGACGTGACCTATACGTATTATGAAGAAGGGGATTATCAGGTGATCCTTACAGCTTATAATGAATGCAGTCAGGATACAGCTGTCAGATGGGTCCATATCTGTAAACTTCCGGCATCGGATTTCGATTACGAAATAGATGGTCTTGTAGTGTATTTTTATAATACCTCAATGGATGCAGATTCATGCATGTGGCTTTTCGGTGATGGTCTGTTTTCCCACAACTGGGATCCCGTCCACATTTATCAGTCCGGAGGAAATTATGATGTAACAATGATTACATGGAACGATTGTGGCTCAGATACCCTGGTGCAATACATCATATCCGTATCGGTGACGGAGCCTCCTGCTGATGATCTCTGCAGGATATTCCCCAATCCTGCATCGCAATGGATACAGATTATTTTAGGTGAAAACCTTCAACCTCCCATTCAGTGCGATTTATATCATATGAACGGTGGACACGTTTTTCAAAAAACGATTCATCCTCAAACTCCTCAGAGAACCATACACGTGGAAGGATTGGATCCCGGTTGTTATTTGCTTACAATTAGATCTCAGGATCAAATAGGTAAGCGTAAAATAATTATATTTTAACGTTTCTGCCATTCAATCCCATGGGCCGTTGTTAATATTTTCATCTACCTTTGGTGCATGGGAATCATCCGCAGGCAATCGATCATCGGGACCGTATTCACGTACCTGGGTGTTCTGCTTGGTTTTATCACCACCGCCGTTCTTTTCCCAAAATACCTTACCACTGCTCAGATAGGGCTTATTGGGCTGCTCCTTTCCTATGCCATGTTCCTTGCCCAGATATCCTCCCTGGGCTTCATCAGTGCAACAACCCGTTTTTTTACATACTTCCGCGATAAGGAAAAATACCATCATGGTTTCGTATTCCTCCTGGTAACAGTCACCACTGCCGGATTTCTGCTTTCCCTGGTAATCTATTTTGCAGCAAGGGAGTTCCTGATCGAAAGCAGCACCGCTAAATCGGCGCTCTTTGTGGCCTACATTGATTACATAATCCCGCTGACATTCTTTACTGCATTTTTCAATGCACTCGACCACTATTACAAAGTGCTTTACAATGCTGTGATCGGCATTGTCCTGAAGGAATTCGTGCAGCGTTTGTTCATTCTGGTGATCACTGTGCTTTTCATTTATACCCTGTTCAGCTTTCACCGTTTTGTGCAAATGTACGTGATCTGTTTCTCCCTGCCGGCAGTCATCATTTTCTTTTATCTTTTGAAGGCAGGGGAGATCCACCTGAAGCCTGACTTTGCTTTCCTGAACCGTGAGCTCGTATCCGGAATGGCCGGCGTGAGCCTTTTTGGAATTATAGCAGGCGCAACTGGAATTTTCACCCTGAACATCGACCGGATCATGATCGACCGTATCTTGGGATTAAGTGCGACAGGAGTATATACAACCACGTACTTTTTCGGCACGCTGATCACCATGCCTTCCCGTTCACTGACGAAGATTTCCGCGACGGTCATTGCGGATGCCTGGAAGAATAAGGATATGGCCACACTGCATAACCTTCTGTATAAAAGCTGTCTTAATCAGCTGATCATTGGCCTGCTTCTTCTGGCGGGTATATGGGGAAACATCGATAATGTATACCGCATTCTGCCGGAGGAATTTCTTGCCGGAAAATATGTCATACTGCTGGTCGGACTGGGCTTTCTCACGGATATGGCCATCGGCGTTAGTCATGTCATCGTTTCGAATTCAAGGCTTTACAAGTACGCTACTTATTACCTGTTGCTGATGGTTTTGCTGGTCATCTGTTTCAACCTTCTATTGATTCCGATTCTGGGCATCACAGGAGCGGCTTTGTCGTTCCTGCTGACCAAGATGATCGTGAACATCGCCATCATGTATTTTGTGAAATATAAGTTCGGCATGATGCCCTTTACGTACCGGTCCCTGTTGGTTATCCTCTTTGGTGGTGCGGCATTTCTGGCTGGCTGGTTCCTGCCTGCCATGACGAACCTGTACCTGGATATACTGATTAGAAGCGCCGTGATCACCATTGTATTTCTGGTACTGATTATTTTCTTCAGGGTATCTGAAGATATCAACGAGCGGGTGGTTTATTACCTGAAACGGTTCCTGGGAATCAATGTCCGGCTCTAGTATTGGGGGAAGAATCACTCAGCTCCTTGCTGAGCAGCGAACGGAGCATCTCCTGTACGGGATAATTGCCATTCAGTACGCGGTACAACTGTTTCATCAGGGGAAAATTATCTTCTCCCGCGCCTGAAGATGCAAGTTTTTCATAAAAGATATTCACTGCAAGCCTTCCTTCCAGCACCACCCGGCTGGAAATATCTTCTGTGAAGAATCCCTTTCCGATCAGCAGGCCCAGGGTCCGGTTCCGGCTCAGGTCATTCAGTGCTGTCAGGCTGAAATCTCCATAGCCGCAATAACGGAAAAGTGTTTCCTGCTCTCCGCCGAAAAACAGCAGCACCTGCCTCATCTCGTTGAATGCTTTCGTGAGCAGCAGAAAGCGCAGATTGGCCGAGTTGTAGTGGGCGTCGACGATTCCAAGGACAATAGCGTATATATTTTTCAGGATGCTCAGTATCTCAACTCCTTTAATATCCTGTGTGTAATCGAGATAGATCGGCGTGCCGGAGAACATTCGCCCGAACACAGGCCACCAAACGGTTTCTTTTGTGGCCAACGTAAACCCAGTGGGAGATCCTCCGATCATATCCCGGGCAAAAGCAGGACCTTTCATCGAGCACACGACGTTTGGCAATGATTCCATCAGATTCTCCGCTATCACCTGTTCATGGTTGCCGAATCCTTTGGCAAGATTGACCAGAATAGTGGAAGGGTTGAGGTACTGCCGGTTCTGTAGCACATAGTCCACGACAGCTACGGAGGGAATGGCAAGGAAAACGAAGTCAGCGTCGCGGATGACATATTCTCCCAGCGTCGCTTTTAAGTTTTTATTCAGCCGTATGCCGGGAAAATATTTCTGGTTAATGTTCTGATCATTGATCGATTCAGCGACTTCTGGTTCGATGGTAAGTAAAATGACCTTGAGATCTTCTTTTTCAGCCAGTAGGTTTCCCAGTGCGGTGCCGATGGAGCCTGCACCCAGGATCACGATCGTTTTTTTTGGTGGTATGGTCATCGCTTGTTGTGTATCACTCAGGATTTCATTGCTTTCAGGCTCATGTCCAGGCTGCGTATGTGGTGGGTGAGAGCCCCCACGGAAATGAAATCCACTCCGGTTTCGGCATATTCCCTCACATTCTCAAGGGTGATCCCTCCAGACGCCTCGGTTTCGTATCTTTTCTTAATCTTTTCGACAGCCTTTTTCAGTTCTGCGGGGCTGAAGTTATCCAGCATGATGCGGTGAACCCCTCCCTGTTTCAGCACCTCATCCAGTTCTGTCTGGTTTCTGACCTCGATTTCAATTTTCAACTCCATCTGATGGGCCGCCAGGTAATCCCTGGACCGTGAAATCGCTTTACTGATACCTCCGGCGAAATCCACATGGTTATCCTTGATCAGGATCATGTCGTACAGTCCAAAGCGGTGATTGAGACCACCGCCAACGCGAACGGCATATTTTTCCATTTCGCGCAGCAGTGGAGTGGTTTTGCGGGTATCCATGATCTTTGCCGGCAGATCGCCGATTCGGTCGACCATCATGCGTGTGTAGGTGGCGATGCCGCTCATGCGCTGAATGAAATTCAGCAGCACTCTTTCCGACATCAGCATGGATATGGCTTTTCCCCGGGCAGTGAATGCAATGTCCCCCTTTTTCACAGAGGCGCCATCCCTGAGCAGGATCTGCATTTGGATTGCAGGATCAACATGGGCAAAGACTTTTTCTGCAACCAGTATACCCGCAAGTATTCCTTGTTCTTTGATCAGAAGATGAACGCTCCGTTCAGCGTCCTGAGGAATGGTGGAAAGGCTGGTATAGTCACCCGGTCCGATATCTTCCTGAAGGGCCAGCCTGATAAGGGTATCTGTATCCATGGTTGTCTGCCTTTATTCTTCTTCGAACTGGATTTGCTGAATGATCATTGCGGAGGTAACCTTCTTGAGAAGGATATATGCCCTGTAGTTTGTACCACCTGAAAGATAATTGCCGATCATATATTGGGAACCATGGTCTGATGATCCCTGATGCCTTATTTCAAAGGAAGTTGGAGGATGCTGCGTGAAAAAATCTTTCAGGATTAACATTGCCTGGGTTTTGCTGTAGGTCCCTTCCGTCTTCAGGAGGGTAATGTCGACTGATGGGCCGATGAATGTGGATAGCAGGTCAGCATTTCCCAGCCTGACCGCCTGGACAACCTGTTCCGTAACATCCGCCGGCTGTTGGGACTGAAGATTAAAGCCAAATAAGAAAATAATGAGTAATATTGAATGGATTTTCATGACGTGGATGGAATTAAATAAGCCGAGAAAGCCACAAATTTTAAACCAAAGATACTTTTTTATGATTTAATCCACAAATTTATAAGGAAATGGGAAAGTTATCCTGTTGATATTTAATAAAAATGAAAATCAGGTTTATCATTACCGGCAAAACCGGTGAGCTATACCTCGGTGAAGGCATCAGTATCTACGAAAAAAGGCTGAAGCATTACATCCATTTTGAGCACATGGTCATTGACCTGCCCAAAAACCTGAAGAGCGCCTCCCCGGAGGAGACAAGATCGAACGAAGCAATCTTGATCATGCGTCATCTCCAGCCTGACGATCATGTCATTCTTCTCGATGAAAAAGGCTCGCACTATTCATCTGAGGAGTTTGCAGCTTTTTTGCAAAAGCTCATGAATACAGGGATAAGAAACCTTGTCTTTGTATCGGGCGGCCCTTTCGGATTTAATCCGGTGGTCATGGAAAGGGCTAATTTCACGCTTTCCTTATCCAGGATGACCTTTACTCACCAGATGGTCAGGCTGATCTTCACCGAACAGCTTTACCGGGCGATGACCATCCTCCGGAACGAGAAGTATCACCACGATGAGAGGAGAGAGGAGAAAGGAAAAATAAGCTGAAAGAAATCAGCGTTGACTATAATGCGCAGTGCTCAATGCTCAGTCCTCAATGTTCAATGCTCAATGTTTATGCTCAATGAGCATTGTCATCATTTCCCCGGACACTGCCTCACGATGGACTCTTTAATGTCTTTCCCACCATAGGCTTTGTCAAAATAATCGCTGAACTGCGGTGCCAGTTTTTTGGCAGCAATATCATATGCATCCTTGTCCTGCCAGGTGTTCCTGGGTAACAGCATGGCAGAGGGTACGCCCGGGCAGGTCAGTGGAACCTGGAGATGGAAATTTGTATCCTGCTGATAATCAACATTTATTAGTTCGCCGGAAAGTGCGGCGTTAACCATTCTCCGCGTCAGGTTAATGTCGATACGGCTTCCGATGCCGTAGGGCCCGCCGCTCCATCCCGTATTGATGAGATAGACTTGGGTATTGAACTTTTCCATTTTCTCTCCCAGCATATCGGCATACATATGGGGCGTGAGAGGCATAAAGGGTTGTCCGAAGAAACGGGAGAAAGTGGCCTGGGGCTCGGTCACACCTGTTTCGGTACCCGCCAGCTTGGAGGTATAGCCCATCAGGAACCAGAGCATTGCCTGGTCCTTGTTTAGCCGTGCTACCGGAGGCAGGACTCCATAAGCGTCCGCAGTAAGGAAAAGGATCGTCCGGGGATGCCCCGAGGTGGAGGATTCTTTGATATTTCGCAGGTACCTCAGGGGATAGGAAGCCCTCGAATTAGGCGTAAACCGGCCGTCGTGATAGTCCATCCTGCCATTGGGGTAGATCATTGCATTCTCAATAATGGCTCCGTGGTTCAGGTAATTATCCTTATGCATTACCGCGTCATAGATGTCCTTTTCTTTCACGGGATTGATATCGATCATCTTGGCATAACACCCATTCTCGAAATTCGCGATCCCATGGTCATCCCAGCCATGTTCATCATCACCCAGGAGTGCTCTTTCCGGGTCGGCTGACAGGGAGGTCTTACCTGTACCGGAAAGGCCCAGCAGCAGCGCTGAATCACCATTTTTCCCTTCATTGGCTGAGCAATGCAGGGGAAGGATCCCTTCCAGGGGGAGGTAGTAGTTCATAACGGTAAAGACCAATTTTTTCAGGCTGCCACAATACGCTGAGCCGATGATCAATCCGAGCCGACGGTCAAAATCCATGGCCACTGCCATATCCGAGGTCTTTCCGTCGGGCATTTTACGAAGCCTGCCCTCATACCTGGACGAATCCAGTTTATCAAAGGGCATCTGTACCAGGTAAAATCCTTTGTCATGGAAGATACTCCGGTCGATATCTGCGGGTACCGGACGGAACATGTTATCCGAAAACAGGGCATGAAGGGCGTGGGAGGTTACGACCTTCACCGGAAGTGCATAACCTGCATCAGCGCCCACCACGCGGTCGGTGACGTAGATCCGTGATTTCTTTGCCATAAACGCCAGGGCATCTTCAAAAAGCATATCGAAGGTTTCCGGTGTGATCGGAATGTTGTTGGCTGAGGTCCAGTCAATGTTCATTTCGCTTTCCGGGCGCCTTACGGTCACCGTATCCTTTGGACTTCTGCCGGTGGATTCCTTGGGTGTCCAGGTAGCCAGTGCACCGCTTTCGGCAATGACCGCTTCCCTGTTATCCACTGCATGGCGGATCATCTGGGTTCTTTCAGGATTGTCGTTTATGTTGGGATGGGCATGAATTGCTTTTTTTAACCGGGATATAAGATCGTGCTGTATTTCCATGATTCTATTGTAAAATTAATTATTGTTAACTGTTCATTCTGGTTCAGATGGCGGTTTTCTTTGCCTTTTTTCTTTCCTTCTTTATCATCTTGCGCTTCAGTTCGGCCTGTGCCGCCGCCACACGGGCGATGGGGACCCTGAACGGGGAGCAGCTGACATAATTCATCCTGAGGGTGTTGCAGAATTCCACGGAACTGGGCTCGCCTCCATGTTCTCCGCAGATACCCACCTTCAGGTCGGGACGTGTGGTCCTGCCTCTTTCGACGGCCATCTGCATAAGCTGGCCGATACCTTCCTGATCGAGGATCTGGAAAGGATCGTATTTAAGGATGCCTTTTGCCAGGTAGACCGGCAGGAACTTATTGATATCATCCCGTGAGTATCCAAATCCCATCTGGGTCAGGTCGTTGGTCCCAAACGAGAAGAATTCGGCCGACTGTGCGATCTGATCAGCCACCAGGGCTGCCCTGGGAACCTCGATCATCGTACCCACCTTGTATTCGATCCGGTCGTTACGCTCGGTGAATACTTTTTCGGCAGTCGTTCGGACAATATCCTCCTGCATTTTCATTTCCATCAGGGTGCCTGTGAGCGGTATCATGATTTCCGGGACAGCGTGGATTCCTTTTACCTTTAGGTTCAAAGCGGCTTCGATGATGGCACGTGCCTGCATCTCTGAAATCTCGGGGTAGGTATTCCCAAGTCTGCATCCGCGGTGGCCAAGCATCGGATTCACTTCATGAAGGTCATGTACCTTGGCTCTGATCTCTTCCAGTGTCATGCCCATCTCCCTGGCAATTTCGCGTTGATTATCCTCTTCGTTGGGGACAAACTCATGCAGCGGAGGATCCAGCAAGCGGACCGTAACCGGCAGACCATCCATGGCTTCGAAAATGCCTTCGAAGTCGTTACGCTGGATGGGCAGTAGTTTATCCAGTGCTTCGCGGCGGCCTTTTTCATCGCTGGCCAGGATCATTTCCCGCATGGCCTTGATGCGTTCTCCTTCGAAGAACATGTGCTCTGTGCGGCAAAGACCTATTCCACGAGCGCCAAAATTCCGTGCCACAAGGGCATCATGGGGTGTGTCGGCATTGGTGCGGACGTACATGCGGGTGTATTTATCGGCCAGTTCCATCACGCGGGCAAAATCACCGTGCACCTCGGGAGTCATGGTCTTGATTTTCCCTTCATAAACCACTCCTTGCGAACCGTTCAGGGAGATCCAGTCCCCTTCAAGATAGACTTTACCATCGGCGGTTATGGTCCTGGACTTATAATCGATCTTCAGAGACCCTGCTCCGGAGACACAGCATTTCCCCATTCCGCGGGCGACCACGGCTGCATGGGAGGTCATCCCTCCGCGGGCTGTGAGGATGCCCTGGGCTGCATGCATACCGGAGAGGTCTTCCGGGGAAGTTTCGATGCGCACCAGGATCACCTTTTTGAGTTCCTTGTCCGATTGATCTTTGGTCGCCCAAGCCTCAGCGTCATCGGCGTTGAAGACGATCCTCCCGGAGGCTGCACCCGGTGATGCAGGCAATCCCTTGGCAATCACAATGGCTTTGTCTTCGGATTCCTTGTCGAAAACAGGGTGAAGCAGCTCATCCAGCTTGTTGGGCTCGATGCGGAGCAGGGCCGTTTTCTTGTCGATCAACCCTTCCCTGAGCATATCCACAGCGATCTTTACCATGGCGGCACCGGTCCGTTTCCCGTTGCGGGTCTGTAATAACCATAATTTACCATCCTGGATCGTAAACTCAAGATCCTGCATATCCGTATAATGCCTTTCCAGGTTGTTCTGAATCTTGAAAAGCTCTTTGTACAATTTGGGCATGGCTTCTTCCAGCGAAGGATAGCTGGTGCGTCGTTCTTCTTCCGAAACGTTCTGCAGTTTTGCCCATCGTTTCGATCCCTCACGGGTGATCTGCTGAGGTGTCCGGATACCGGCCACCACATCCTCGCCCTGGGCATTGATAAGGTACTCCCCGTTGAAGAGGTTCTCCCCCGTACCGGCATCGCGCGTGAAAGCAACACCGGTGGCGGAATTTTCGCCCATGTTCCCGAATACCATGGCCTGTACATTCACTGCGGTTCCCCATTCATCCGGGACATTGTTCAGTTTGCGGTAAACAATGGCCCGTTCGTTCATCCAGCTGTTGAATACAGCCGCGATGGACCCCCAGAGCTGTTCCCACGGATCTGCAGGAAAATCCTTGCCCGTGACTTTTTTCACCGCTTTCTTGAACCGCTTGACCAGCTCTTTTAAATCGGCGGGTGACAGGTCAATGTCAGACACGATGCCTTTTTCTTCCTTCAGCGATTCAATGATCTCTTCAAAGGGATCAATATCCTGCTTGGAGGCGGGCTTCATACCCAGGACCACGTCGCCGTACATCTGAACGAACCGGCGGTATGAATCCCAGGCAAACCGTTCATTGCCGGTTTTTTGTGCAATGCCCTCGACGGCTTCGTCATTCAGTCCCAGGTTCAGGACCGTATCCATCATGCCGGGCATGGAAGCCCTGGCTCCAGAACGAACGGATAAAAGCAACGGATTTTTGTTGTCACCGAATTTTTTCTTCATGATCTTTTCGATCTTTGCCACCGCCTCTTCCACTTCGGTTTTTATCATATCCGCCACTTTCTTCTCACCCTGAGTATAATAAGCAGCGCAGACTTCGGTGGTGATGGTAAATCCGGGGGGCACGGGGATCCCGATCAGGTTCATCTCAGCCAGGTTGGCGCCTTTGCCTCCCAAAAGACTTTTCATGCTGGCATTTCCTTCTGCTTCTTTGTTCCCGAAGAAGTACACGTGTTTTTGTTTTTGCTCTTTCATAAATGAAAATATATTTAAATGATTGATTTACAGAAACTATAGCAAATAATGAAATAAAGGGGCAAAGTTATAAAAATTTCATACTGCCATAGATGGTTACGACAAATAAACATCCAAACATAGCGTACAAGAAGTAACTGCTTGTATGCGGTGAATTCGCCTGATCTTTATGCAGGATCAGGAGTTTGGATCCGATATCTATACATTAGCCCAGGGACTTTAGACCATTGGAAAAAGGAACGTTCTGCCTCTGTGTGAGTCATTGTTAAGAAAATAACAATTCCATCATTATTACTTACCGGTAATTTTCGTACCTTTGAAGTCTTGTTTAGAAATGGTTAAATTTTATTAAAGTATTTGATTATGAACGACATCCTTGGCATCCGGGTAGAAGATAAATACAAGTATGAACGACGGGTTCCCCTGATACCGCCTCATGTCCACAAGCTTATTCAGGATTACCACCTGAAGGTTCAGGTGCAGTCCTCTCCGAAACGGATCTTCAAGGATCATGAATTTGCGCACGCCGGAGCCCATATCGTGGAAACGTTGGAGGAGTGCCCGGTCATCATGGGCATCAAAGAGATTCCCATAGAAGTTTTTGAATACGGTAAAACCTACATGATCTTTGCCCATGTGATCAAGGGCCAGCCTTATAACATGCCCATGCTCAGACGGATGATGGAGCTCAAGTGCAGCCTGATCGATTATGAGCGGATCACGGATGAGATGGGCAAACGAACGATCTTTTTCGGCAGGTACGCCGGACTGGCTGGGATGATCAATTCGCTGTGGTCGTACGGGGAGAGACTCAGGGAACTCGGAGTGGAAACACCCTTTCTGCGTATAAAGCAGGCACGCCATTATGACTCACTGGATGAGGCGCGGTGGATCATTTCAGAGGTCGGACAGGAGATCCTTGAACATGGCCTGCCGGATCCGATCCATCCAATGGTGATCGGATTCACCGGGTACGGCAACGTGTCCTCGGGTGCTCAGGAGATCGCTTCCCTGCTACCCATCAAGGAAATCACACCCGAACAGCTGATGGAATTGAAAAACAAGCCCGGCCTGCCGAAAAATGTGATCTACAAAGTAGTTTTCAGGGAGTGGGACATGGTGGAACCCATCGATCCGATGGCCAGTTTTGAACTGCAGGACTACTATGTGAACGGCGAAAAGAAGTACAGAAGTCAGTTCGAAAAATATATTCCTCACCTGAGCATCCTTGTGAATGGAATGTACTGGGATGAACGCTACCCAAGGATTGTCACAAAGGATTATCTTGAAGAGCTGTATTCAGAGAAAGATCCCAAGTTGACGGTCATTGGCGATATCACCTGTGACGTGAACGGATCCGTTGAATGTACCCACAAGGGTACCGAGGTCGGGGACCCTGTATTTGTTTATGATCCCTTCAGCCGTAAACCGACGATGGGATTCAAGGGAAAAGGCATACTGGTCATGGCGGTCGACATTCTGCCCACCGAGTTGCCCCGCGAATCCTCCGTCATGTTCAGCGAAGCACTCTGGAAATACATGAATGCCATCACGCGTGCAGATTACTCCCTTGATTTCTACGACCTGAACCTCCCTGCACCGATCAAGCGTGGCATGATCCTTCACAACGGTGAGTTAACGCCGGATTACACCTATATATCGAAATTCCTGTGATAGCTACAAGCTACAAGCTGCAAGAAGTTCGAAAAATACCCTTGTGGCTTGAGGCTTGCAGCTAATATCTAACAACCAAACATACATCCTATGAAAAAAGTATTGATCCTTGGGGCCGGAATGGTTGTCAAACCAATCGTCACCTATTTATTGAATAAAGATTATCATGTTACGGTGGCCTCGCGTACAAAATCAAAAGCGGATGCTATTATCGGGGATCATCCCCACGGTCATTCCGTTACCTGGACGGTTGATCAGGAACATGAGCTGGACCAGATGATCCAGCAGCATGATCTAACGGTCAGCCTGCTGCCGTATACCCATCATCTGATGGTTGCCAGGAAATGCATCCATTTCGGGAAAAACATGGTAACCACTTCGTATGTAAAGCCCGAGATGCGTGCACTGAATGAAGAAGCCCGCAAGGCCGGGATCATCATTCTGAACGAACTTGGGCTGGATCCCGGGATCGACCATATGTCGGCCATGCGTATCATTGATCATATTCACAATAAAGGCGGGCAGGTGGAGGAGTTTTATTCATTCTGCGGCGCTCTGGTTGCCCCGGAAGTGGAGGAGAATCCTTTCCGTTATAAGTTTACCTGGGCACCCAAAGGTGTGGTCATGGCAGGCAATAACGACGGTAACTATTTACGTGACGGGCAGATCCAGTACATACCCACCGAAAACCTGTTCAAGGATCCAATCCAGGTGATGTTCCCGGGAGTTGGCCTTCTGGATGTTTACCCAAACAGGGACTCACTGCCTTACGCAAGCCTGTACGGTATTCCCAAAGTTAAGACCATCTTCAGGGGTACTTTTCGTTACCAGGGATGGTGCGAGATCATTGATGCCATGAAGAAGCTGAGGCTGCTGTCGTATGAAAAGCAGAACCTGGAAGGACTAACGTATGCAGGATTCATGGCCGGACAGATCCAGGCAAACGACAGTATAAATATCCGGGAAAAGGTGGCTGCGAAGCTGAATATTTCAGCTGATTCCATGCCTATACAAGCCATGGAATGGCTGGGATTGTTTTCCGGTGAACCCATGGGACGCATCGAGGATAGTCCTTTCGAGATCGTATCGGACCTGATGATCGAAAAAATGATGATACAGCCTGGAGAAAGGGATATGGTCGTGATGCTGCACACCTTTGTGGCAAGTTATCCGGATGGTACTAAAGAGGTGGTCAAATCCAGGATGCTGGATTTCGGTACACTTCTGACCGATACTTCAGTGGCCCGTACTGTGGCGCTGCCCGCAGCCTGCGGCGTGGAAATGATCCTGGAGGGTCGTATCAGGGCAAAGGGTGTTCACATCCCAGTTATACCTGAGATCTATAATCCGGTCCTCGACAGTCTCGAAAAAATGGGTATACGGATGGAGGAGCAGTACGGATTACCGCTGAGTGAGGGGATCCGGATGAAGGAGTAGTTCTTCATTGTCAAATTATTAAATTGTCATTAGGCTTGTAGCTCCGCCGAAAGGCAGGATTTTCGCTTCGCTTCGACTTGCAGCTTTTAACGCATGGCAAAGTACGGTAAATGGATCGGTGGTGGTCTGGGATGGGTACTGGGTGGCCCCATCGGTGTCATCCTTGGATTCATCGTGGGCTCGATGTTCGACTCAATGCAAACGGGACAGTACGAGTACCAGGGTGACCACACACAGCCCGGGGATTTTACGATCAGTCTGTTAGTGCTTTCTGCCGCTGTGATGAAGGCTGATGAAAAGGTGATGAAATCGGAGCTGGATTATGTCAGGAGTTTTCTGCAACGGCAATTCGGTCCGGAAAAAGGAGATCAGCTCGTCCTCATTCTCAGGGATCTGTTATCGCAGGAAATCAATCTTCCGGAGGTCACTTCCCAGATCCGGAGATATATGGACCATCCATCAAGGCTCCAGCTGATCCATTTTCTTTTTGGCATTGCACTGTCCGACGGGCAGAGTAATCCGCAGGAAGTTCAGGTCATCCGGACCATTTGCGACTACCTGGGAATTAGCGACAGCGATTTTCAATCCATTAAGGCCATGTTCGTAAAGGACATGGAAAGTGCCTATCAGATCCTTGAGATTTCACCGGATGCAACCGATGAGCAAGTGCAGAAGGCCTATCGCAGGATGGCCGTCAGATACCACCCGGATAAGGTCGGCCATTTGGGAGAGGACGTTCAGCGGGCTGCAAAGGAAAAGTTTCAAAAGCTCAACCAGGCCTATCAGGATATCAAGAAACAGAGGGGAATCAAGTAACTACAAGCTGCAAGTATAAGTTTAATATCCCATATTTAGAAACTGGTAGCTTGTAGCTTGAAACTTGCAGCTACTAATCCTGGAACCGCCAGGCAATGCCGAATTTGATCCGGCCGTCCTGCAGAGGATAATGAGGGACGAGGTAATAATCGTGTTTTCCGAAGAGACTGTTCAAATGATGGTAGACAAGGAAGAAACGTGCTGTTTTCACCTTGAATTTCCAGACGATATCCAGCACCAGCAACGAATTTAATTTCTTCTCGTCCTGCAGGTAAAATACGCGCGAGGAGGGCATGTACGCATTGGCGTAATACCCTGTCTGGTAGTGGAGGTCCAATCCCAGCTGTGTGCTCAGTGCCCCTTTGAACAGCTCCTGGTTGTAGTAGGCGCTCAGGTCGGCGGTTAGGGAAGGCAAACGGAGATATTCAGTGCGGGTGACAAATTGGAACGTTCCCCATGCATCCAGTGACACTCTCTTGAAATGCCAGGGACTGTGAGCCTTCAACTGGAAAACATCCATATCTTTCTCGGCCTGCTCCGGAGTGGCATTGAAATTAAAGTAAACATAACCGGAATAATGGTAATAGTTACCGATGAAATCCAGGTATGGCAGTGATCCGGTGAATCCGATGTGCAGCAATGCTTCCTTGTCAAATGAATGATTCCAGAGGAAATAATTGGAGAGGAAGTGGCTTTTGTACCAGGAGGGAGTGCTTCTGATAAAAGAAATGGTGCCGCTGAGCAAGTACTCCTTTTCCCCGGGAGAGAAGGTTTTGGAAATCCAGCCGGTGATCCGTGTATCCCCTTTCTGGTAATCACCGTGGGCTAGTTCGGCCTCCCCTTTCAGTTCCAGTCCCTTGAAAGGGCGCATGATAAGCCGTGCAGAATAGAACAGATGGTTCAGGTTCGTTGTGTCAAGGGTCTCATCACTGGCAAAATAGTGTATTTTGTCATACTGGTGCCTCACAGCAAGGGTGAGGATGAGAGGAGTGCTGATATCCCTTGAGTTTGACCACGCCAGTGTATTTTCTATCGTGTTTATCTGCAGGGCATCTTTTGTTTTGGTACTGTCAAAATAGACCGCAGGATAGAACAGGGTATCAATTTTATCATCGGTATATCCGACTGTTTTTTTTATGATCTGAGCATGATGCGAAATGCTTCCGGGTTGGAATACCTTCCGGGTCCTGTGAGATTCGCCGAGAGTGTCGGCAGGTTTGGTAAGGCTGTAGTAATGCGCAAAGCGGAAGCTGTTTTCTTTCCAGGTGTTCTGTGCAGTATTAAGTTTTACGTTGATCCTGGTTGGATCCGTTTCGATTTTTTCTTCGAATACAGAGTCATACTGGATTCCTCCGTTTTCCTGTACCTTGAATCCGTTGTGCATCAAGTTGGCCAGGAGTCCGTACCGCATGTTTTTTGTAAAATAATTGACCTTCAGCACCACGCTTTTATCTTCTGATTTTTGACGGGGATAACCACCAAATGCGTTGATAAAGGTAAAATCAAGACCAATGACAAGGTTTTTTCCGATGGTCTGGCTTGTGTTTGCTCCGAACAGTTGTTCTTTATATTTACCCATGACATAGTACAGTTCACTGTAAGGTTTTAAAGATGTGTAATAATGTACATGGTCATGCTGGAAACGGTAGAGGTCGAATGCGGGAACGATTGGCTGGACTTCAAGTGTAAGGGTAGGAGAGAAGAACAGGTTGTGGGATGCCAGTCCGATATTTCCAAGGGTTGCAAAGAGGTTGCCCGGGGAGGATGCAGGTTCGTATTTCTGGAAGTAGGTGAGGGTGGTATCAATGATTTGATCTTTTGGAGGAGTAAAAGCAAAATCTTTTTCCAGGAACCAGGTTACGATGGACGAGTCGGCCTTAGCTGTCAGGGAATCGGCGAGTTGTGCTTGCCCTGAGAAGGATAGGTTTATTAAGATCAGGAATAAGGTATAACAAATAAACCTGGCCATAAAACGGAGTGAAATAAGGGTCCAAAGATAACGAATTAACTTCACGTTTATGGTGCAGGGCCTATGCTGATGGATTGAAGGAAATGGGATATGAACAACTGTGCGGTTGGCCTATCCGGAGTTGATGTTTTCTGTGCAGGTGTTTGGGTAGGGCAGGGGGGTAAAACAAAAAACCCCGGAGCGAGTCCGGGGTTTGGTCCCGGATTGCGTCCGGGGCATGGGGTTTAGGCGACGACATACTCTCCCACAACGAATTGCAGTACCATCTGCGCAGGTGGGCTTAACTTCTCTGTTCGGAATGGGAAGAGGTGGACACCACCGCTAGAGTCACCATTAAGATTTTACCCTGAAACGTGGACAGGGTCTGATATTTTGACATATTGAGGAAAGAAAACACAGTGCAGTGGATGCTGTTAGTCATCATGTGAAGGAAGCATACGGGTAATTAGTACTGCTCAGCTTTGTCATTTCTGACTTTACACCTGCAGCCTATCAACGTTCTGGTCTAGAACGACCCTTAAAGGAAGTTTCATCTTGGGCTAAGTTTCGTGCTTAGATGCTTTCAGCACTTATCTCATCCATACATAGCTACCCTGCGATGCAGCTGGCGCCACAACAGGTACACTAGAGGTATGTCCAACCCGGTCCTCTCGTACTAGGGTCAGGTGCCCTCAAACTTCCGACGCCCACAACAGATAGGGACCGAACTGTCTCGCGACGTTCTGAACCCAGCTCACGTGCCACTTTAATCGGCGAACAGCCGAACCCTTGGGACCTTCTCCAGCCCCAGGATGTGATGAGCCGACATCGAGGTGCCAAACCACTCCGTCGATGTGAGCTCTTGGGAGTGATCAGCCTGTTATCCCCGGAGTACCTTTTATCCTTTGAGCGATGGCCCTTCCATTCGGAACCACCGGATCACTATGTCCTACTTTCGTACCTGGTCGACTTGTAGGTCTCGCAGTCAAGCACCCTTATGCCATTGCACTCTACGCACGGTTACCAAGCGTGCTGAGGGTACCTTTGAAAGCCTCCGTTACGCTTTTGGAGGCGACCACCCCAGTCAAACTACCCACCAAACACTGTCTCCCGTATAAGGGGATTAGGCTCCAGATAAACAAAGGGTGGTATTTCAAGGTTGACTCCACGACTCCTAGCGAAGCCGCTTCGCAGTCTCCCACCTATCCTACACATTGTTTACCCAAAGTCAATGTTAAGTTATAGTGAAGGTTCACGGGGTCTTTCCGTCCCGTTGCGGGTACCCGGCATCTTCACCGGGACTACAATTTCACCGAGCTCATGGCTGAGACAGTGCCCAGATCGTTACACCATTCGTGCAGGTCGGAACTTACCCGACAAGGAATTTCGCTACCTTAGGACCGTTATAGTTACGGCCGCCGTTTACTGGGGCTTCAATTCAATGCTTTTCCCAGTCGTGATGACCAGGATAACATCTCCTCTTAACCTTCCAGCACCGGGCAGGTGTCAGGCCATATACATCATCTTACGATTTAGCATAGCCATGTGTTTTTGATAAACAGTCGCCTGGGCCATTTCTCTGCGCCCCTGATTGCTCAGGGGGTCCTTTCTCCCGAAGTTACAGGACTATTTTGCCTAGTTCCTTAGCCATGAATCACTCGAGCACCTTTGGATACTCTCCTCGACCACCTGTGTCGGTTTCCGGTACGGGTAGCTAGCACCTGAAGCTTAGGGGTTTTTCTTGGAAGCGTGGTTAGGGTCACTATCCGCTTGTCCGAAGACTCACGGTACTATCGAGTTTCAGCACATTCAGTGGATTTGCCTGCTGAATGTATACCTAGGCTCTTCAACGTACTATTCCGTCAGTACGCGGACCTTTCACATCTTCGTTACCCCATCGCAGTGTTAGCTAGTCCAGGATTATTAACCTGGTGTCCATCGATTACCCCTTTCGGGTTCACCTTAGGTCCCGACTAACCCTGATCCGATTAACGTTGATCAGGAAACCTTGGTCTTTCGGTGTGCGGGTTTCTCGCCCGCATTATCGTTACTTATGCCTACATTTTCTTTTCCAGACGCTCCAACATATCTTTCGATACATCTTCGACGCAGCTGGAATGCTCTCCTACCACTCCCGCCAGAGGCGGAAGTCTACAGCTTCGGTAATATGCTTAATGCCCGATTATTATCCATGCCCGATCGCTCGACTAGTGAGCTGTTACGCACTCTTTAAATGAATGGCTGCTTCCAAGCCAACATCCTAGCTGTCAAAGCAATCAGACCTCGTTAGATCAACTTAGCATATATTTGGGGACCTTAGCTGATAGTCAGGGTTATTTCCCTCTCGGCGCCGGACCTTAGCACCCAACGCCTTACTCCCGAGGAACATGTCATAGCATTCGGAGTTTATCAGGATTTGGTAGGCGGTGAAGCCCCCTAGTCCAATCAGTAGCTCTACCTCTATGACACTACACTCGAGGCTGCTCCTAAAAGCATTTCGGAGAGTACGAGCTATCTCTCAGTTTGATTAGCCTTTCACCCCTACCCACAGCTCATCCAAACACTTTTCAACGTATAATGGTTCGGTCCTCCATCCCGTGCTACCGGGACTTCAACCTGGCCATGGGTAGATCACTAAAGTTTCGCGTCTACCCCCTCTAACTGAACGCCCTATTAAGACTTGCTTTCGCTTTGGCTGCTCCCGTTAACGGGATTAACCTTGCTAGAGAGGAGTAACTCGTAGGCTCATTATGCAAAAGGCACGCAGTCAGATACTTCTCCGACGAATCGGAGTTTCTCCTCCTACAGGTTGTAAGCGCACGGTTTCAGGTTCTATTTCACTCTTCTGTTCGAAGTACTTTTCACCTTTCCCTCACGGTACTAGTCCACTATCGGTCTCTCAGTAGTATTTAGCCTTGCCAGATGGTGCTGGCGGATTCCCACAGGATTTCACCGGTCCCGCGGTACTCAGGATACTGCTAGGCAGCAAATCAATTTCGCCTACAGGACTATCACCTTCTATGGTCCCGCTTTCCAGAGGGGTTCTGCTATCGATTTGCCATCCACGTTGCAGTCCTACAACCTCCCGATGGCCGTAACCACCGGGATTTGGGCTATTCCCCGTTCGCTCGCCACTACTCAGGGAATCACTATTGTTTTCTTTTCCTCTGGGTACTAAGATGTTTCAGTTCCCCAGGTTCGCCTCCCAATTTCTCGGGATTCCCGACCTTCAGTCGGGAGGGTTGCCCCATTCGGAGATCCCCGGATCAAAGGTTATTTGCACCTTCCCGAGGCTTATCGCAGCTTGTCACGTCCTTCATCGCCACTGAGAGCCAAGGCATTCACCATACGCTCTTACTTACTTTCTTCACTAACATTTAATTGTACATAGTGATGTCTAATAACATCGACTAACAACTGTATTTTCTTTCCAATATGTCAAAGAACTTTAATGGGATTGGATCACACACCCACACTCACACTCACACCCATCTCGTGGAGAATATCGGATTCGAACCGATGACCCCTAGCTTGCAAAGCTAGTGCTCTAGCCAGCTGAGCTAATTCCCCAAATGTTGACTGTAGTCCCGCGCAGATTTGAACTGCGGACCCCTACATTATCAGTGTAGTGCTCTAACCAACTGAGCTACGGGACTATGTAGTTTACCAGGGTAAACCTTACTTCCTAGCCCGGAAGGAAGAGCTACCCGATCATTTGGGTTTCCATCTCAGGTTTATATAAAAAATGAAGAGAGCCTTTGTAGCAGGTTTCATTCCGGCATCACGCCGGCCTCCCGGCCGAAACCGGGAAGAATAGTAAGCCACTCTAGAAAGGAGGTATTCCAGCCACACCTTCCGGTACGGCTACCTTGTTACGACTTAGCCCCAGTCACTGGTTTTACCCTAGGTCGCTCCTTGCGGTCACGAACTTCAGGTACCCCCAGCTTCCATGGCTTGACGGGCGGTGTGTACAAGGCCCGGGAACGTATTCACCGCGCCATGGCTGATGCGCGATTACTAGCGAATCCAACTTCACGAAGTCGGGTTGCAGACTTCGATCCGAACTGAGACCGGTTTTCGAGATTAGCATCCTGTCACCAGGTAGCGACCCTCTGTACCGGCCATTGTAGCACGTGTGTAGCCCTGGACATAAGGGCCGTGCTGATTTGACGTCATCCCCGCCTTCCTCGCTACTTGCGTAGGCAGTTTCTTTAGAGTCCCCAGCATGACCTGATGGCAACTAAAGATAAGGGTTGCGCTCGTTATGGGACTTAACCCGACACCTCACGGCACGAGCTGACGACAACCATGCAGCACCTTGTAAGATGTCCCGAAGGAAATTCCGCTTTCACGGAAGGTCATCCTACATTCAAGCCCAGGTAAGGTTCCTCGCGTATCATCGAATTAAACCACATGCTCCTCCGCTTGTGCGGGCCCCCGTCAATTCCTTTGAGTTTCAACGTTGCCGCCGTACTCCCCAGGTGGATCACTTAATGCTTTCGCTTAGCCGCTGACTGTGTATCGCCAACAGCGAGTGATCATCGTTTACAGCGTGGACTACCAGGGTATCTAATCCTGTTTGATCCCCACGCTTTCGTGCATGAGCGTCAGTTTCAATTTGGTAAGCTGCCTTCGCTATCGGTGTTCTGTGTCATATCTAAGCATTTCACCGCTACATGACACATTCCGCCTACCTCAACTGTACTCAAGAACGATAGTATCAATGGCAATTTTCCGGTTGAGCCGGAAGCTTTCACCACTGACTTATCATTCCGCCTGCGCACCCTTTAAACCCAATAAATCCGGATAACGCTTGCATCCTCCGTATTACCGCGGCTGCTGGCACGGAGTTAGCCGATGCTTATTCATACGGTACCATCAGCTTCCGACACGTCGGACATTTTTTTCCCGTATAAAAGCAGTTTACAACCCATAGGGCCGTCTTCCTGCACGCGGCATGGCTGGGTCAGACTTGCGTCCATTGCCCAATATTCCTTACTGCTGCCTCCCGTAGGAGTCTGGTCCGTGTCTCAGTACCAGTGTGGGGGTATATCCTCTCAGAACCCCTAGGCATCATCGCCTTGGTA
>JAQUQD010000052.1 GCA_028716265.1 Bacteroidales bacterium
GGTGAGCGGAACAGCACATTTTACGGGCCGGCATTCGTTCTGGTTCGATCCGGAGGATCCGCTGGGGAGAGGATTTATATTCAGGTGAAGATTGACGAACAGAGGAACAAGGATTTTTGATTTCTGAATCCATTTCAACAATCAGCACTCAACACTCCTCTGTTCAATATTCAATAAATCAAATGCTTATGAAGAAATCATTTCTATTGATCTATGTTATGTTATCGTGGACTGGAGCCTATTCCCAATCCACCGATCCCCAGATCGCCCTGCTCGAGTCATTTTTAAAGAACCGGAGTGATGTCAGTTTTGACACCATCGCCCACCACCCGCACTTCGCAAAAGCCTATGTGCTGAAGATCACCCAGCCCGTGGATCATAACAACCCGGACGGGGCAACCTTCACACAGCGCGTGTTCCTGTTCCACCGTGACTTTTCCCGCCCGGTAGTATTTGTCACCGAGGGGTACGGGGCCGGATATGCCATTTACCCAAGAGCGATCAACGAACTGACCGAATACCTGGATGGCAATCAGATCGTGGTCGAGCACCGTTATTTCGGGGAATCGGTGCCGAATCCGCTTGACTGGCAGTATTTGGACATTGAGCAGGCGGCGGCCGACCACCACCGCGTGGTCGAACTGTTCAAAGGACTGTACCGCGCCCGCTGGCTCAACACTGGCATCAGCAAGGGAGGACAGACGGCCATCTACCACCGGTATTTCCACCCTGACGATGTTGATGCATCGGTGGGATATGTCTGCCCGCTGAACTTCTCCATCCAGGATGCGCGCATCTATGACTTCATGCAAAAGGTGGGCAGCGAATCCTGTCGAAACAGGATATACCAGTACCAGGTGGAGATGCTGAAAAACAAGAGCCTTTACTACCCTGTTTATCAAAAAATGGCGGAAGAAAAAAAATATACGTACAAGAGAACGGGCATTGAAAAGTCGTATGAGATGACCATCCTGGAGTATGCCTTTGCTTTCTGGCAGTGGGGCCGCTGGACGTGTGATTCCATCCCCGTGCCGGCAAGGTCACCAGGGGAGATGGTCAAACACCTGGATATGGTCGCAGGCATCGACTGGCTCTCCGACCAAAGGATCGACAGGTTCCTTCCCTTTTATTACCAGGCCATGACCGAGATCGGTTTCTACGGATACGATGTGGATCCGTTCGGGGATCTGGTTTCCGCAAGCGAGGACATCACGTTCACCTTTACCTGTCCCGAAGGAGTGGAATGCGAATACGACCCCCTGCCCATGGAGGAGGTGGATCATTTTCTGCGGCATGATGCCCGCCGGATGCTGTTCATCTACGGAGAATATGATCCCTGGTCGGCGCCGGCAGTACAGCCTTCCGGCAAAAACGACGTCGCGGTGATCTTCAAACCCCAGGGAGCGCATTCATCGAGGATAGGAAACCTGCCTGAAGATCTGCAGGAGAAAGCGTTGGAGCTGCTGGGGAAGTGGATGGGGGTGATGATTGAGGGGAGAGAGGAGAGAGGAGAGAGGAGAAATAGAGAGAAATAGAATAAGAATGCCAGAGTTACGAAATATTGCGATCATTGCGCATGTGGATCATGGGAAGACCACACTGGTTGACCGTATCCTTCACCAGGTGAAGCTGTTCAGGGAGAACCAGGAGGTCCGGGACCTGATCCTTGATTCAAACGAGCTGGAGCGTGAACGGGGGATCACTATCCTCTCGAAAAATGTTTCTGTAAGATATAAGGGAGTGAAGATCAATATTATAGATACTCCGGGCCATTCGGATTTCGGCGGGGAGGTGGAACGGGTACTGAACATGGCGGATGGGGTGTTGCTGGTGGTGGATGCTTTTGAAGGTCCCATGCCCCAGACAAGGTTTGTCCTGCAGAAGGCATTGCAACTGGGGCTGAAGCCGGTGGTCGTGATCAACAAGGTGGATAAGCAGAACTGTTCTCCCGAAGAGGTACATGAAGCCGTATTCGAGCTGATGTACAACCTGGATGCCACGGAAGACCAGTTGAATTTTCCTACGGTTTACGGCTCCTCCAAGCAGGGATGGATGTCATCGGACTGGAAGAGACCCACCCAGGATGTAAGTTATCTGCTCGATATCATTCTGGAGCATATCCCTGCGCCGGCTGTGGCAGCGGGAACGTTGCAGATGCAGATCAGTTCGCTGGATTATTCCTCGTACCAGGGACGCATTGCAGTTGGGCGTATATCACGGGGTGCGATCAGGGCCGGAATGACGGTCTCCCTCATCAAGAGCAACGGAGGTACAAATAAATCGGTTATCAAGGAAGTCTATCTTTTTGAGGGGCTTGGCAAGGAGAAGACCAAACAGGAGGTCGGGGCAGGGGAAATCTGTGCGGTTTTTGGATTGGAGAGCTTTGACATCGGAGATACCATCGCTGACATGGAAAATCCGGAAGCGCTTGTCCGGATCAGTGTGGATGAGCCGACGATGAGCATGCTCTTCACGATCAATACATCTCCCTTTTTCGGGCGGGAAGGTATCTATGTGACCTCGCGCCATTTGCGCGAACGGCTCTTCAGGGAAACAGAGAAGAACCTCGCCCTTCGGGTGGAGGAAACAGATTCTCCTGAAAAACTGATCGTTTACGGGCGGGGGATCCTTCACCTTTCCATTTTGGTGGAAACCATGCGCAGAGAAGGGTATGAGTTCCAGCTGGGGCAGCCCCATGTGGTCATCCGGGAAATCAACGGTCAAAAAAACGAACCAATCGAATCCCTGACCGTCCTGGTACCCGAATTGATCTCGGGTAGGGTGATCGATATCGTCACCCGGAGGAAGGGGGAGATCGACCATATTGAGATGAGGAACGACCGTGTGGTGCTCGAATTCTCGATACCTGCAAGGGGTCTGATCGGACTGACCAATCCCCTGCTCACGGCAACCGAGGGGGAAGCTGTGATAGCACACCGGTTCAAGGCCTACGAGCCCTGGAAGGGAGAGCTGCTGACGCGCCGCAACGGTTCGCTCATCGCCATGGAGACCGGGACGGCGGTAGCCTACTCCATCGATAAGCTTCAGGACAGGGGACGTTTTTTCATTGAGCCCAACGACGAAGTGTATGCGGGACAGGTTATCGGTGAAAACACGCGGTATAATGACATCGTTGTCAATGTCGTCAAGACCAAGAAACTGACCAACATGCGCGCTTCAGGCGCAGATGATAAGGCCATGATCATCCCGGCGACTAGGTTTACTTTGGAAGAGGCCATGGAATACATCAACGACGATGAATATGTGGAAGTGACTCCCAAATCCATCCGGCTGCGCAAGATCATCCTGGATGAGACCGAACGCAAACACAGCAAAAAATCCTGACGTCAGGCAAGTCCGTCGTTTTTCAGTCGAACCGTAACGATCCGCACGGATCTTTTTTAAAGAGACGCAGGCATGATTCCTTGGGGAACCCGATCTTGAGAACAAAGTAGAAGTTTATTCCTGTAAAATCGGAGACATGAAAAAATCCGCCCAGATGATCCGTCCCCACGGTAAAACTCCTGAATCTTGCGGATAGTCCCACCCTGGGCCTGGTGAGATAATACAGCGAAACAGGAAGGCATATCTCCAGATCATCGGTTTCATACCTGCCGGTCACGACCACCTGAGGTGGACGGTACACCTGCGCGATACTGTACACGACAGGAAGGATGACCGTGGAATTAACGTACCAATTTTTTCTGAAATGGTAATCCAGTTGTGTGCTGAGGGCGGTGGGCAGGAAGACAGTGATCCGGTCGTCGATCATGGATCGTGTTGAGTCATCGTCATAAAATCGTGCACTGAGCTCGCGCATAAAGGAATTGAGATTGTGAAACTCGGCATTGTTAATATATTCCCAGTAATGATGGACATCATCAAAAAGATGCTCCTGGGCATTCTCACGGAAGGTGATCCATCCCAGGTCAACGAGTGAAATGCCCAGGCGGTACCGGTAATCTTCGTACGACTGTTCACACCTGTACTTGACCTTTGATTTTGAGGGATTTTTGAGCAATTTCAGGTACGTAACACCTAGGCTTGTTGAAAATCCTCCTCCGCGGAACAATCCACCAGGACTCGTAAAGTCATTGTTATCATAGTTAATCGGCAATGAGAATCCGATGTTGCCATTGAAATTATGGATGTTCGCCGTCAGGTTGACATCGGCCGAATCACTTTCGTCCCTGACAAGGTATGCGATGTTGTGACCGTACAAGTAAGCACCTGCGTATCCCATGATCCGGTTGACTGCAATACCGGCTGTCCAGCGATCCCTTGACTCTCTGTTCAATACAAGGGCATAGCCAATACCCAGCTCTGCCCAGGTCAGCTGTACTGCGCTGAAGTTCTTTCCGTTGTACTCGATGTCATGCTGGGGCGAATACCACAGGTCCTCGTATATGAAATTGGCCAGGTGGTAAGGCAGCCTCCATACGGAGGTCATTGACCTGAACGATGTATTTACCGAAACTGCATGTCGATCTTTTGCCAGCATCACAGAGGGCCCGTTCATCCTGAACGACTGATCCATCTGTTTTCTCTTATGGTCCCAGTCTGGCCTCCGTGTAAACAACATCTGGTCCTCCCCGTAGGTCGGCAGTTCTGTATTTTGGGTAAGATAATTGAGGAACCGGTAGTCTTCTTTTGGTATGAAAAGATAATTACTCTGGAAAAAAACATCCAGCGAGAAGAGATGGACATCACGGTAGAGCCGGGAGTTTACCGTGGAGCTGGGATTTATCTGGTTACCCAGCACACCTGCATAATTTCCGTTTACTACACCCCACATCTCCTGGGGGGATGTAACCAACACACTACTAAAGAACACGATCAGGGTAAGCAAAGTTCTCACATCACCGGTATTTGATCAAAAACCAACGGAGCCCTTTGGTTTCAATAACGCGGGAATGCGAAGGTTATTGACTGAAATATCGAATTCCTGAGGGATGAATAGGAATTTCTGTGTATCTTTATCCGGCGTACGCAATAAAACGTTCGATGATACTGGAAATAACCGTCAATTCTGTGACATCAGGGTTGCTTGCCCAGGAAGGAGGAGCAGACAGGATCGAGTTGTGCGATAACTTCCATGAGGGAGGTACCACACCGGGTGCGGGAAGTATAGCAAAAGCAAGGGAATGCATTCATATTGGACTTTTTGTGATGATACGGCCAAGGGGGGGTGATTTCCATTATTCGGACCTGGAACTGGAGATCATGAAGAAAGACATCCAGTTGGCCAGGGACCTTGGCGCCGACGGAGTGGTATTTGGCCTTCTGAACGCCGACGCGACCGTTGACCGGATCCACACGGCCGAACTGGTCGCTGTCAGCCGTCCCATGCAGGTTACGTTTCACCGTTCCTTTGACCTGACCCCCGATCCCTTCACCGCTCTGGAGGAGATCATTGAAGCGGGTGCTGACCGCATTCTTACATCGGGTCAGGCGCCTTCGGCCATGGAAGGGGCCAGGATCATTGCATCCTTGCTGAAGCAAGCCGGTGACCGGATCATCATCATGCCGGGAGCGGACATCAACGAAAACAATATCCTTGAGCTTCACCGGCTAACACGGGCACAGGAATTCCATGCATCCCTCCGCACCAAAAGGCAAAGCGGGATGACCTTCCAGCGGGAAAGTGTATTCATGGGAGACAGCTCATCTCCTGCTTATGCTTACGATGTTGCCTCCCCGGCACGTATCCGCCTGATGAAACAGATACTTGAAAATGGTTGCTGACTTTTGGTTTCTTTTGGTTATATTTGTAAATAAATTCCAGTACGATGAAAGTTGAATTTCTTTGTCCTTATTGCAGAAGCTACCTGAAACCAAACACCAAGATCATTTTATCTGCCAGGAAAAAAGACGGAACACGGGGTATCATTCTTTTCAATCCCAAGCTTGGTGCATATGATATCCTTAAGCATAGGACCTTTCACCTGAACAAAGGTGAACATGTGGACATCCATTGCCCATTGTGTAATGCAAGCCTGACCGATCAAACCGTCAGCGATTCGCTGGTCAGGATCCTCATGGTCGATGAAGATGGTACAGAGTGCGCGATCTATTTTTCAGAGATTTACGGGGAACAGTGTACGTTTAAGGTTAGCGGGGAATCTGTGGAGGCTTTCGGGGAGGATGCGGATAACTACCAGAATTTTTGGGGTGCAAAACCAAGATACTGAGATTATTAGATAATTCTTTACTGCTCCTTCGGATTTCACGAAGGCACACAACTCATTCTTACAGATTAATAGCTTATTGTTATTTTGTGAAGCACTTTGAGCGCCATTGTGTTCAAAAATTGTATTGGTCAGCTTCCTCAGGATCAGAAATGGCATCAAATTAGCAGAAGGCCCTCACCCTACGCACTGAAATGGTAGCGGATTTCACCTGTGATTTATAATATTTAAGCAGAAGATAAAAAAGATAGTGTAATTTTGCCAACCTTTTGAAGTGTTTTTACAGGATATAAGCTGATGGACCAAATTGCACGATATATTATCAAGTACCGGTGGGTGACCATAGTTACTGTTGCGGTGCTGACCATTTTTTTTAGTTTTCAGATCAAGAACCTCCGCCTCAATCCGGATGTGATCAGCTCCTTACCGGATACAGATCCTGACGCTGTCCTGATCAAGCAGATCAGCGATGAATTTACAGTGAACAACATGGGAATGGTCATCGTTCAGGCGGATGATATCTTCACCAGCGAAGTCCTGGAGCACCTCCGGTTGATAACAGATACCCTCACCATGACCCCGGGAGTGGCCTCTGTCATTAGCCTGACTAATGTCACGGAGATAAGCGGAGGCGACGAAGGTCTTCAGATCGGAAAACTGGTGGATGCCTATGACCTGCCTGATACGCCGGAGGAACTGGCAGAACTGAGAAACCGGGTTTATGAGAAGGGCACGTATACAGGTACGATGATCTCGGAAGATGGGACCACTACTGTGATCATTTTCACCCTGGCTGAGGATTTTGATGTAAAGACGGTCGCCAGGGGGATCAAGCAGAAGACCGAAGCACTTGATCTGTCGGAAAAGATTTATTTCAGCGGTTCTCCGATGATGGTCACGCACATATCCGATGTGATGATAGCAGACCTCAGGCGGTTGATCCCGATCGCCTTCGGGCTGATCGTACTTATCCTCCTGATGGGATTCCGTTCCGCCAGAGGAGTGATCTTTCCACTGCTAACCACAGTCATCGCCATTGTATGGACCATCGGCATCATGGCCCTGTGTGGATTCGAGATGTCCATGATCTCCAGTGATATCCCCATTATCTTACTGGCAGTATGCACGGCCTACACGATCCACGTCATGAACAAGATCAACCAGGAAAGGGAAAAGAACTGGCAAAAAGCCACGCTGAAAGGTTTACAGTACATCATCCTGCCTGTGTTCCTCGTCGCCCTGACCACTGCCATCGGATTCTTTTCTTTTGTTTTCGGCACCTACCTGAACATGATCAGGGATTTTGGAATTTTTACTGCACTGGGTACCTTTTTTGCCTTTTTGCTATCGATCTTTTTCGTCCCTGCCATTTTTTCGATGCTGCCCTCCACAGCGAAAACCTCATTTACACTGGATGACCGGATCAAGAAGTCCTATTTGTCCGACAACTATCTTACGCCTCTTCATGCATTGTTGTTTAAGCATCCCAAGTACATCCTGTCAAGCTGGGGCATACTGTTGCTGATCAGCCTGGTCGGGATCTTCTTCATTGAGCGGAGCGTTGACGTTAAAGATTATTTCAAGAAAAGTGATTCTACCAGGATCGCTGAGGAGATCATGGCCGAACATTTTGGCGGCTCAAAACCGATCTTTGTGCGGTTCGAAGGGAATATGCAGAGCCCCGAGGTCCTGAAGACCATGGTCCGGTCGGAGGAGTTCATGAAGGAAAGCCCGTACGTGAATTCCACCCAATCCATTGCAGGTTTGATCACACAATTGAATTTTGCGCTGGGTAACGGCCGGTCGATACCCGATGACCAGAGCCAGATCGAGCAATTATGGTTCATGCTCGAAGGTAACGAGCTTCTTCGCCAGTTTGTGACCGATGAACTGGACAAGGGGATCATTATCTCCAGGTTCACCTCGCCGGATGTCAAGGACAAGAAGGAGTTCGGCGAGAAAATGAGAGCGTTTATAAGCGCCAATTCTACACCTGACTGTAAGATTGAGGTCACCGGGATGCCTTTTGTGGATGTAACCATGGACAGAAGCCTGATCAACGGCCAGTTCAAGAGTGTGACGGTGGTCGTCATCTGTGTTATCATCATCCTGAGCCTGATCCTGAGATCTTTCTGGAACGGGCTTTTTGCTACCATACCCATCATCGTCGCCACGCTGCTCCTTTTCGGCATTATGGGATTCACCGGGATATCCCTGAATATTGCGACCGTCCTGGTGGCAGCTGTCGCTGTCGGTGACGGTATCGGCTACTCCATTCATGTGATCTCCTATTTCAACCATGCCCGGAAACAAGGCAAGGACATCACCAAGGCATTGCACGAAACGATCATGGTCAGCGGCAAAGCAATCGTGATCAATGTTCTGTCTGTTGCCGGAGGATTCCTTGTGCTGATCTTTTCCAACTTTGTCCCCCTTCAGCATTTCGGATTGCTGATGGCCATCAGCATGGTCGGATCAAGCCAGGGCGCCATGACCCTTTTGCCGGTCATACTCATTCTTGTAAACAGAAAAAAAGAAGCAATCATCAAAAAAAAGCTAAATGAAAGCATTCAATAGACGGTTCATCCTGGCCGTGTCCGTGTTGACAGCATGCGCTTTTCAAACGTACGCACAGGATCCTGTTTCCATTCTGTGGAAAGTGGATAAAGTGATCTTTGCCCCGAAGGATAAACAGGGTAAAGTCAAGATGATCCTTAAGGATAAGTCAGGCAACGAAAAGATCCGTGAAGCCATTATGATGCAGAAAGGGATTGATAAGAAACTCTACCGCTATACAAAGCCCGAATCGCAGGTCGGCGTGGCTACCCTGACCCTGCCAGGGGATGAGACATGGCTTTATATGCCTACTTTCGGCAAACCAAAGAAGATCGACCTTCTGGCAAAAAGCCAGGCCTTCACCGGCACCGATTTCTCCTATGAAGATATGGAACCCAGAACGTACTCCGACCGGTTCATCCCGAAATTGATGGAAGTCAAGGAAACAGAGTATGTCCTTGAACTCATCCCCAAATCTGCCCAGTCGGAATATTCCAGGGTGATTGCCCACATCAGCAAGGCCAATTCTTATCCCGTTCTGCTGGAGTACTTCGATAAACAGAAGAAAAAGATCAAGGAAGCCACGTATGTCTATGAAAAGATTGGTCCATACTGGAATGCCAAAGAGGTGACCATGACGGATCTCAGGAAAAACCACTCCACGCGGACGCTGATGAGTGAGGTGAAGTTCGACCAGGGATTGGGGGATGATATCTTTACCGTGGAAAAACTGAAACAATAAACTTTGCCTTTATCCTATGCGTTTTTTCTTATCTGCTGGCGCTTGCATGCTATCGGTCATGTGTTTGTCACAGGGTGTTGTTTATGACTGGGAGAATCCCCTTGTAGTAGGGATAAACAAGGAGGAGCCCCATTGCACGCTGATGCCTCATTCAGTTCCTTCCTCCTTCAACCCTGATCCCGATGGTATTTCGGAGTGTTTCAAGCTGTTGAACGGCCACTGGAAGTTCCATTGGGTGGAGAAACCTGCCGACAGGCCCCGGGACTTCTACCTGCCGGAATATGACGACAGCCGGTGGAATACCATACCGGTTCCCGGCAACTGGGAACTCAACGGCTATGGTGTCCCGCTCTATGTGAACTTACCCTATGAATGGACTACCAATCCCCAGCCTCCCCAGGTACCTCATGACTACAATCCCGTGGGATCGTACCGTACCATTTTTATTGTTCCTGAACAATGGATGGGCAGGCAGGTGATCCTTCATTTCGGAGCGGTGAAATCGGCTTTCTATGTATGGGTGAACGGGCAAAAGGTTGGATACAGCCAGGACAGCAAACTGCCTGCAGAATTCAACATAACTCCTTACATACATGAGGGAGAGAACCTCCTTGCACTGGAGGTGTACCGGTGGTCGGACGGATCCTATCTTGAATGCCAGGACTTCTGGCGCATCAGTGGGATCGAACGGGATGTGATCGTGTATTCCGTACCCAATGTTCATATCTATGATTATTTTATTCATGCCGGGCTGACGGATGATTATGCGGATGGCGATTTCTCGCTGGATGTGATGATAAGGAGATACCAGGTCATTCATGGTCGTTCGTTGTCATTGGTTGTCAGACTGTTTGAACCGTATAATGATATTCCCCTGGTCACGTTTGATGAAAAATTCAGTCTGACTAATGATCAGGACAATTATTATGTTCATTTTAAGGAGATTATCCCCGGGATCAGGCAATGGTCGGCAGAAACACCGAACCTGTACACCCTTGACCTCACGCTGTCCGATCAGCACGGGGATCTTGTGGAACACTTCAGCAGCAGCTTTGGATTCAGGACCTCTGAGATAAAGAACGGACAGTTGCTGATAAACGGTGTGCCTATCCTGATCAAGGGGGTAAACCGCCATGAACATGACCCGGTGACGGCCCATGTGATCTCCCGCGAATCGATGCTGAAGGATATTCAACTGATGAAGCAGAACAACATCAATACTGTCCGTACATCTCACTATCCCAATGATCCGGTGTGGTACGACCTGTGCGACCGGTACGGTCTTTATGTGATCGATGAAGCAAATATCGAATCGCATGGCATGGGCTATATGCCCGACCGAACACTCGGGAACAATCCCCTCTTCATGAAAGCCCATCTCGAACGGGTGCGTGGCATGGTGGAACGCGACAAGAACCACCCCTCGGTCATCCTTTGGTCGATGGGTAACGAAGCCGGTGACGGAGTGAATTTCGACACATGTTACCGGTGGATCAAGGGTCGCGATCCGTCGCGCCCGGTCCATTATGAGCGTGCCGAGACAGGACTGAATACGGATATCTACTGTCCGATGTACGATAACATCTGGAGCCTGACCATGTATGCATCCCACCGGATGCCGCGTCCGCTGATTTTATGCGAATATGCCCATTCGATGGGAAACAGCACCGGCAATTTACAGGACTACTGGGACGTGATCGAAAAATATCCGCAACTCCAGGGAGCCTCTATTTGGGACTGGGTGGATCAGGGATTCCTTGCACATGATAAAGAGGGGAAGCCTTATTATGTCTATGGCGGCGATTTTGGCCCTCCGGGATCTCCCAGCGACGGGAATTTCTGTTGCAACGGACTGGTGTCAGCCGACCGGACACCGCACCCCGCCCTTATGGAGGTGAAAAAGGTGTACCAATACGTCCAGATCAAACCGGTGGATATCCTTGACGGGAGGTTCAGAGTGATCAATAAACATGATTTTATAGATCTGAGCTACGTGGATATTGAATATGAATGGATGGTAAACGGGAAGCTGGAAGCGGGAGGCAGGATTGAACAACCGGATGTACCTCCCCATGGTGAAAAGGAGTTTCAGATCACCATCCCCAAAGGCATCCATCAATCAGGCAGGGAATGTTTCCTGAATTTCAACGTCAAAACAAGGGATGACATCCCTTTTCGCCCTGCCGGCTTCATCGTGGCTTCGGAACAACTGTCCCTGCCGGCCGAGATGACGATCCCCGAAGTCAGGATGGACGAGGGGCTCCAGGTTAAGCTGGACGATTCCAGGGAGGATCCTGTCATTCGCGGCAGGGAATTCAGGATCATTTTCGACAGGGAAACCGGGACGATCGCCTCCTGGGTATTCCTTGAAACCGAGATTTTCGGTCAAGGTCCCCTGCCCAATTTCTGGCGGGCGCCTACCGATAATGATTTCGGCAACGGTATGGAGAGACGGTGCGCCATATGGAAACAGGCCAGCATGGACCGTGCGCTAGAACGATTTGAAGCGAGGCAGGTCAGCGATCAAGTCGTGGAGGTCCATACCGGTTATGCGTTCAACGGGACAGGGATACGCGAACAAGTAAACTATACCATCTTTGCCACCGGGGAGGTGGAGGTAACCTGTGAAATCGATCCTGGCCCTTCCGTCCTGCCCGAGATGCCAAGGTTTGGAATGAGAATGCGGGTGAACAGGACCCTCGGGGAAGTGGAGTGGTATGGCCGCGGGCCTCATGAGAATTATTGTGACAGGAACACGTCAGCTTATGTAGGGATATATCATAACACTCCTGAAGAGATGTACTTTCCCTACATCCGGCCCCAGGAAAATGGATACAGGACCGACACACGATGGCTTACCCTCACTGATCACCAGGGCATTGGATTAAAAATTACGGGTATGCCCCTTTTCGGATTTTCGGTTCTGCCCTATACCATTGAAAATCTTGATCAGGGTATCAAAAAGAATTACAAACATACCTGTGACCTGATACCTGCCGATTTTTACGAGGTGATGATCGATCTGAAACAGATGGGAGTTGGTGGCGATGACAGCTGGGGAGCCCGTCCACACAGCCAGTATCAGATCCCGGCAGGAAAACATACATTTTCCTTTCGGATGAAACCAATAAAATAATCATATATTTTTTATTTAAATATTTTTCAGTCAATGATCTGCAAAAGATCGTTCTTGCTATCTTTGTGCCCCGTAACACCCATTAATGGAAAAACAGCGACCCTTGACCTTTCCATCCTTCTTTGCGGAAACGGTCAGACAACATCCGGATGCCAATGCGCTTGCATTTGCCGGAGAAAAGCCCATCACCTATTCCGAACTGGATCAGAAGATACAGTCGATCATCGCTCTCCTTGAGAAGTTGCAGATCCGTAGGGGCGATAAGGTAGCGATCCTCAGTTCCAACATGCCCAACTGGGGCGCAACATATTTTGCCATCACGTTCATGGGAGCGGTCGTGGTGCCTCTTTTGCCGGATTTTCACCCTGAAGAGATCGGGAACATCATGTCCCACTCAGGTTCCAAAGCTATTTTTGTTTCCCGGGGACTGTTGGCGAAGCTGGGGGAAGTTAAAAATATGCACCTCTCCTTTCAGTGCCGCATTGATGATTTCAGTGTATGCCACCCGGATGGCATCGTTTCCCACTATGATCCCCTGGCCAGGCCGGAAAAGAAATATACGGTCAGCGAGGATGACCTTGCCGCGCTAATTTATACATCCGGAACAACGGGTAAATCTAAGGGAGTGATGCTGACCCATAAGAATATCTGCTTCTCGGCACTCGGTGGACGTCAAATACAGTATGTGGATCACAACGACCGCTTTTTGTCCGTCCTCCCTCTCTCTCACACGTATGAAAACACGGTGGGATTCATCATACCCATGATGTGCGGATCATGTGTTTATTACCTCGACAAACCCCCGTCACCCTCGGTATTGCTGCCTGCCATGCAAAAAGTCAGACCGACCATGATGCTGACCGTTCCGCTGATCATGGAAAAGATTTACCGCAACCGCATCCTCCCTTCCTTTACCTCAAGAAAGCCGACACGGTTTTTATACAGCATCCCGTTTATCCGTAAAAGACTCAACTTGCTGGCTGGAAAGAAATTGAAGAAAACATTTGGCGGTCACATTAAGTTCTATGGTATTGGTGGCGCCAAGTTGGATCCGGTAGTTGAAAAATTCCTGATCGAAGCCCGGTTCCCTTATGCCATCGGATATGGTCTGACTGAAACTGCACCGTTGCTGGCGGGAGTCAATCCGCACAAGGTGCGGCTGGAGTCAACTGGTCCTGCCCTTGATGGTGTGGAGCTTAAGATTCATGATCCCCATCCGGAAACGGGTGAGGGAGAGATCTGGGCAAAAGGACCTAATGTGATGCAAGGGTACTTCAAGGAACCCGAACTGACCCGGCAGGTCATCACCCCCGACGGCTGGTTTCGGACAGGAGACCTGGGTAAATTCGACCGTGACCGGTTTCTTTATATCAAAGGACGGTCGAAAAATGTGATCGTCATGCCGGGCGGCGAAAATATCTATCCGGAGGAGATCGAATCCGTGATCAATAATTTCAACTTTGTCCTTGAATCCCTTGTGATCGAGAAAAAAGGCAAGCTGGTTGCCCTTGTGCATTTTAACCAGGAAGAGCTTGAGAAAAAATACCAGTATCTGAAAGAAGAGGTCAGGCAATACGTCGAAAAGAGAAAAACAGAGCTCAGCAGCGAACTCCATGCCTATGTGAATGCGAGGGTGAACAAATTTTCGCGCCTGCAATCGGTCGTTTCCTATCCCCAACCTTTCCAGAAAACCGCCACACAGAAGATCAAGCGGTTCCTCTACGTGTAAGAGAGGGCTGGCTGACAGAACACGGATGACGCGGATAATCGCGGATCATATCAGTGATCTTCAGCCTAGTCTGTATGATCCGTGTTCATTTGTTTTTCAAGATCCCGAAAAAATTCGTTATTTTGTCATAAGGTTTGAACCGGGTGACAGTATCCTGTATTAACCTGTGGCATCCATCATTAATTTCACGATATGAAAAACACATCAGGATCCCTTTTAATGCTTTACCTCATCGTGAGTAGCCTTCTTTTTTCACTGTCCTGCCAGCGGCAGACGTGTGTTCCTGAAGCGGTTTCGGTAATACCAAAGCCCCTGGTGACTGAATCCGGATCAGGGTGTTACCTTGTCGGACCAAAAACCAGGATACTTGTTTCGGCTGATGATCCCAATCTGCTTCAGCATGCTGAGTACCTGGCAGATATCGTCAAAAAGGCCACAGGATTCAGGTTGGAGGTGGGGAAGCGGGAACCAGGAGGCGGGAAGCAGGCGGATGAAGGAAAAGACTTCATGGTGAAGAACGCCATTCTGCTCGTCGTGGATGAATCTCAGGATCAGCTGGGTGATGAGGGATACGATCTTCTGGTGGAGAAAAAAGGTATTAGGATCAGTGCAAAATCAACGGCCGGTATCTTTTATGGCATACAGACCATCTTGCAGATTCTTCCCACTGATATATTCAATGATCAGATGATAAGTGATCAGCAGTGGGCTGTCCCCGCCGTCCATATCATTGACAGGCCACGGTATTCCTGGCGGGGGATGCACCTGGACGTATCCCGTCATTTTTTCCCGCTGGAATTTGTGAAGAAATACATTGATCTGATCGCCATGCATAAGATGAACGTGTTCCACTGGCATCTGACCGACGATAACGGATGGCGCATGGAGGTCAAAAAGTATCCTCTCCTTACGGAGATCGCCGCCTGGCGGGTTGACAGGGAACACCAGCACTGGAACGAACGCACCCCCCCCTCGCCCGGTGAGGAGGCGACATACGGAGGATACTTTACCCAGGAAGAGATCAGGGAAGTTGTTGAATATGCGCGTCAGCGGAACATACGTGTCGTTCCCGAAATTGAAATGCCCGGACATTCCAGCGAGGTCTTCGCAGCCTATCCTCAACTTTCCTGCAGAGGAGAACGGCTATTCGTACGACCGGGCTCCTATTGGCCTATCACCGACATCTATTGTGCCGGGAACGACAGCGTATTTCTCTTTCTGGAAGATGTCCTCACCGAAGTGATGGATATTTTCCCATCGCCCTATATCCATATCGGGGGCGATGAAGCCGATAAAACCCAGTGGGAGCGCTGCCCGAAATGTCAGAAGCGGATGAGGGAGGAAGGACTCAGCGATGAGCACGAGTTGCAGAGCTATTTTGTCAAAAGGATCGAACGGTTCCTGAACAGACATGGGAGGAGGCTGATCGGCTGGGATGAGATCCTGGAGGGCGGGCTGGCACCGGAAGCCACCGTGATGTCGTGGCGGGGCTTTGAGGGAGGAATAGAAGCCGCTTCCAAGGGGCATGAGGTGATCATGTGCCCGGTTTCACATTGTTATCTCGACTATTATCAGGCTGATCCGGAGTTCCAGCCCCCGTCCATCGGAGGCTTAATTACACTGAAAAAGGTCTATTCCTTTGAGCCGACCCCTCCTGTCCTGACAGGGGAACAGGCCCGTTACATCCTTGGAGGCCAGGGAACCCTATGGGCCGAATTTATTGCGACCCCGGAACATGCTGAGTATATGGCATTGCCAAGAATGACCGCCCTTTCGGAAGTACTGTGGTCTTCAAGAGAACAAAGGGACTGGGACGATTTCAATCAACGCCTGCAACGACAATTCCTGCGTTTAGAAAGGATGGGAGCACATTACAGCAGGGGCTCCTATGCAGTTCAGATTAGGACTTCCCTTGACAGTACCAGCGGAAGGATACTGGCTCATCTGTCAAGCGAGCAGTTCGATCCTGAAATCCGATACACCCTGGATGGCACTATCCCTTCAAAAAACTCCCTTCTGTATACTTCACCCTTTCCTGTTGACACATCTGTGATCATTCATGCTGTCGTTTTTAAAGGGGATTCCCTGATGGAACGGCCGGCTGAAAAGAGCGTCATCGTCCACAAGGCAATCGGCAAGGCGGCTCAGCTTCGAACTCCTCCGAACTACCGTTATCCCCCTCTGACACCCAATCCCCTGACCGACGGCCTCCGTGGATCCGATCGGTTCAACGACGGGTACTGGCAGGGCTTTCATGGAGATGACCTCGATATGACCATTGATTTAGGAAAAGTGGAGACCGTACACCGGGTCAGTTCAGGATTCCTACAACATCAGTGGAGCTGGATCTTCTTTCCTGTGAAAGTGATCGTTGCTCTTTCAGAAGATCGGCAGAGCTGGAGAGAGATGGAAATGGTCAATACGGTATCGCCAAAGGAAGGGGGAGTCGTTATGAAAGATTTCGTGGCAGAGCCCGGAGGATCTCCAGCACGATACATCCGGGTGCATGCTGTTAATCGGGGTGTTTGCCCGGAATGGCATCCGGGTGCCGGCGATCCGGCCTGGATCTTTACTGATGAGATCATCGTCAACTAAATAAAATGAAATCACTATTTTCGACCTTTACCGTTCTTTCCCTTTTCATCTCCATTACGCTGTCTGCCAGCACCGGTGAATTCAGGGCAATCAGTCGGCTCAGCTTTTATACTTCGGAGTCCACAGGGCAGGTCCTGGTCCTGGTTCCTGAGAACCACCTCGGGGAATCCATCACCATTGACCTGGTCCACCGCGAAGAGCACATTGTAAGGAACTTCCCCCTGCAGGAAGGGTCAACAGCGGATCTGGTACCTTTCCGGTTACAGGAGTTCCGCGAGGGGAAAGATACGCTGGTGTGTTCCTTTTACGTGAACAGCAAATGGCTCAGTTCAGCATATGTGGAGGTCTGCAGATTACCCTGGAAATCCAATGAAGTTAAGATTGACCATTTCAGCGGCTTGCTCGTGGTTGACGGCATGCCTTTCTTCCCTTTCGGATTTTATTGCCGCACCCCGGTTCATCTTACTCTTCCGGAGGAGGAGGTTGTCAGAGGATTCAACATGATCTCTCCTTACCAGCTCATTGAAAAGAAGACGCTAGATGACCGCAGGGCGTACATGGATCGCTGCGCCATGATTGGGATGAGAGTCCATTACCAGCTTCTTTCAGTGGCCGGAGGAGGAGGCGTGAATATTCCAGGCAACCAGAGCCGTACAGCCGAAGAAAGAAGACAGTTGCTGAGGGATGAGGTCCTGGCTTTCAGGGACCATCCGGCACTGCTGGCATGGTATATCTCCGATGAGCCTGATGGACAGGGCATTACGCCTGATTCCCTGCTGGATGCTTATAAAACCATCAAAGAGTTGGATCCTTACCATCCGGTGACGGTCGTTTTTATGGCTCCTTCTAAAGCCCATGAATACAAGGATGTCATGGATATCGTGATGGCAGATCCCTATCCTGTGCCAAATGCTCCGGTAACGGAGGTTTCGGAATGGACACAGGAGCTTCGGGCTGCTTTTTACCCGGAAAAGCCTGTCTGGATCGTTCCACAGGCATTTGGCGGAGCTGAGTGGTGGAAGAGGGAGCCCACTTCGAAGGAGATCCGGGTGATGACCTATTTAGCTGTGATTCACCGGGCTTCGGGTATCCAGTATTTCATACGCCACGGGCTGAACCGTTTTCCCAAATCCCAGTCCATGTGGGCTGAATGCGGATCCATGGCTCTCGAGCTGGCGGAAGTGGCGCCTTTTCTGTCGTTTTCCACACAACATCCAGAGGTAAAAACCTCCTCGGATGTGATCCAGGCCAGTGCATGGATGAACAGGGGAGAGATCCTTCTGGTCGCTGTCAATCCATCATCCTCTCCCATGACATTTGAAGCTGTGTTACCGGGTATTGATTTTACGGGAGAAGCGGATGTGTTTTTTGAAAACCGGAAAGTTGCAGCAGTAAGGGGCAGCCTGAACGATATCATCGACGGGATGGGGACAAGGGTATACCGATTGACCATTGAACCTTTATTTGATCGTTTGGCTGGTATTCATCCCCATAATCTGGTCGTTGATCCCGGTTTTGAAGAAAGCCCGGAGGCTGGTATCCCATCTGCATGTTATGCCGGCAGGGGAGGTGACCGAGGAGCCACATACTTCACCGACACCCGCACCTCGTACCAGGGTTACCGGTCACTAAGGATGGTGACGCCCGAAACAAACCAAGGTGTGCAGATGTCGTTTTACCCCGTTCAGCTTCAGAAAGGCCGGAGCTATTCACTGTCGGTGTGGGCAAAAGCTGGAAAACCGGTAAGCATTGAAGGAAAAAAAGGACTATTTAAAAGGATCGCTTCGAAGAAGGAGCGACAGGATGCACCATCCCGCTTTAAATTGTCGCTGGGCAGCAGCTCGCAGGTCTTTGCGCTGGAGGGAGAATGGAGAAAATATTCGATGTCGCTGCCGGCACTGGGTGAAGGGATGCCCCTCCGTCTGAATCCCGGACTGGAGCTGTTATCCAGGGGGGTTGCCTGGTTTGATCTGCTGGAAGTGACTCCGGATATCCTGATACGGTCTGCTCCCCGTCCGGGAGAAGAGGGCCTGCAGGTAGAGCTTGTCTCAACCCTGCCGGAAGGTGAGATCCGGTTCACCACCGACGGAACACAGCCCGACACCTTGTCGAGCCATTACGCGGGACCTTTCTTGATCAGGGAATCCTGTCAGCTGAAGGCAGCCATCTTCAATGATGGCAGGCAGGATGGTTATGCTGAGACTGAGCTGTTGGTACACAAAGGAACCGGCATGACCATCCAATACGCCAGTCCCTATTCAACCCTCTATACAGGAGGTGGCGATCAGGCGCTCCTGGATGGGAAACGTGGCACGGTCAATTACAAGGACGGATTATGGCAGGGATTTCTGAAAAAAGACATGGAAGTGGTGATCGACCTGGGGGATTTGGTGACCGTGAACACGGTAACTGCCGGTTTCCTCCAGGATCAGGGAACGTGGATCTTTTTGCCACTGGAAGTATCCGTAACCCTTTCACTGACCGGTTTAGATGAGGTACAGCGCCTAACATCCTCCGCTGACGATGCACTCAAGGCGGGACCAAGGCGGCTCCGCGATTTTATATTGTCCTTCGGGGGTGTACAGGCCAGGTATGTCAAAATAAATGCAAAAAGCCCGGGATTGTGTCCGGCATGGCATAAAGGAAGCGGCAGACCTGCATGGATTTTTTGTGATGAAGTGATCATTGAATGATGCTGCAGGTATGATTTTAAAGGGTTCGGACTGGGTTATCATCATCGGATTTTTTCTTTTATCGCTGATCATCGGATTGATCGCTTCCAGGAAGTCCGGTAAGAGCTATGCAGAGTTTTTCCTCAGCGGAAGGAACATGCCCTGGTGGCTGCTGGGAGTTTCCATGGTAGCGACCACCTTTTCGTGTGACACACCCAACCTTGTCACGGATCTGGTTCGTCAGAGAGGAGTGGCGGGTAACTGGGCCTGGTGGGCATTCCTGCTGACCGGGATGCTGACCGTTTTTATTTATGCAAGGCTCTGGCGAAGATCCGGTATCCTCACCGACCTGGCGTTCTATGAGATACGCTATAGCGGCAAGATGGCAGCCTTTGTGAGGGGCTTCAGGGCTCTTTATCTTGGCGTGCTGTTCAACATCCTGATCATGGCCCTTGTTTCCCTGGCCATGATCAAGATCGGGGCAGTGATGCTGGGCTGGTCGCCTGTGAAGACGCTGGTCATCATCATGTCGCTGACGACGCTTTACAGCACCCTGGGAGGATTCAGGGGAGTGCTTCTGACGGATTTCTTCCAGTTTACTATCGCCATGATCGGTTCGATCGGGGCGGCCATCTACGTCCTCCATTTGCCGGAGGTGGGAGGATTGACCGGATTGGTTCATCATCCTGCGGTCATCCCCAGGTTAAATCTCCTGCCTGCCTTTGATGACCGCGACGCGCTGATCACTCTTCTGGTCCTGCCGCTTGCCGTTCAATGGTGGAGCGTGTGGTATCCCGGTTCTGAGCCGGGTGGTGGAGGATACATCGCCCAGCGGATGCTGGCTGCAAGGACGGAAAACGGAGCGGTCAAGGCCACCCTGTTATTCAATGTCATGCATTATGCGTTGCGCACCTGGCCCTGGATCCTTGTGGCGCTGGCGTCGCTGATCGTTTTTCCGGACCTGGCCTCGTTGCAGGCCAGGTTCCCGGACACTGATCCTCAATTCGTAAAGCATGATTTTGCCTACCCGGCCATGCTCAGTTTCCTTCCCGCCGGATTTCTTGGACTGGTGGTGGCGGGTCTTATCGCTGCCTACATGTCGACGATCTCCACACACCTGAACTGGGGCTCCTCGTATATCGTCCATGATGTTTACAA
>JAQUQD010000053.1 GCA_028716265.1 Bacteroidales bacterium
TGGGTGAGATGATTCTGGGAGAGGAGGAGATGACTGACAATGGTGTGATGGAGAAGTATTGCTACAACAACGAACCTGATAGTTGCAGCAAATACGGCGGCCTCTATCAGTGGTGGGAAATGATGCAATACACCACCCAGCAGGGTGTACAGGGCATCTGTCCGTTGGGCTGGCACCTGCCCACGGATGAGGAATGGAAGGTGCTGGAAGGGGCGGTGGACAGCCAGTATGGGATTGGTGATACTACCTGGGATGATGATGGACCTTTTCGTGGATATGATGCCGGGATGAACCTGAAGACCACCCGCGGCTGGATTGAGAATGGAAATGGCACCGACCTGTTTGGTTTCTCAGGTCTGCCCGGTGGCCATCGCAACGACGATGGCTACTTCGGCAATGTCACGATCGGCGACTACCGGTGGACATCGACGGAGGATGACAACTACGTCGCCTGGTGCCGTATCCTCGGTTACTCCGGTCCGGAATCAGTCAGGGTCAACCTCGGCAAGAACTACGGTTTCAGCGTCCGTTGCCTTCGGGACCCTTAGGCTATTTGACAATTTGACACTTTGACATGAGTAAGCGGTGGCAAGGGATAACGGGCACCAGTGCCGATATCCATGACACCGGATCACCACATATGCCCGTAGGGCTTTGGGGCCTTGTTAATAACTCAGTATTAAGTGCTGCGACTGATCACAGAGAACGACTGTTTCATTGTCGGCCTCACCAGCCTCTTGATCCCGTCCTGGACGGGGCGTCGATCTCGACTCAAGGTAGGCTTTCTCCATTGCGTTTGATAGTATCACACAGGTGCTGAGCGTAACACTTTCCTCGGAAATTTATGCCTGACTATTAAACCGATCTATGGACGGGTAATTCATCAATTCCCTGTCCATAGATTTAAAAACGAAATTGCATGTATCCAAATAATTTTAGATAGTATGGTTAATACTAGATATTACCTATCAAAAGCACATTTATATCTTCACGTAATAATTAGTTGTATATTTGATACCTTCATATGAGTTTGGAATATGCGCAATAATGAGTTGTGCCACTGGTTAAGTTAATTTCAATTAGACACTTTATTATATTCACTTTACATTCTATTATACACACAATAATTCGTTTGTACCGTGAATAATTCATCCCTATTACTATTTTAACATACCATTAAATAAATAATTATGATAAGGTTTGATTTTCATCAAAGGTTTGAAAAAATAATAGAACAAATCTTTTTCGCTTATGGCTTCCAACCACAACATGTTCATCCAGGAGTGGGGTATCGGGCTGACCTTAGGCTAATTCAAAAGGATATCTTAATATATTGTGAAATTAAATTTTATCGTAGTAAAATAATACCAAGCTCAACGATATATTCAGCATGTGAACGACTTGCATACTTAGTGAAAAGTAAAACCAAAAGTAAGGGTCTATTAATTGTCTCTTCAGCTGTCACTTTAAAGCTCAAAGAAGAAGTTTTAGATAGATATAAAATAATTCTATGGGATAGGGGAGACTTGTATTATCTTTTAAAAAGTGAATTATTAGATTCGTCATTATTGGAAGATTTCGAAAAATTACTAATTGAAGCCAAGCAAGGGATTGACATTGTAAATGTTTTTGAAGGAATAGAAATACAGCATAAAGAGCCAAATGAATATATTAGTTCCCTTTGTGAACCATTTCCGATTCATCTAATTGAAGTTGAGCGTCCTCATAAAAAGGGTAAAAGTTTGTGTCAAGAAATGAATACAATAATAAATGGAAGGGAAGGATGGCATGAATTTGAAAGAAAATGCGAAGAAATTCTTAAATATCTCTTTGAAGAAGACCTGACTCTATGGAATAGGCAAACCAGAACAGACGATGAATTAGCTAGATTTGATTTAATATGTAGAATAAATTCAAATGATGACTTTTGGAAAATGATTATTCAATTATTTCGTTCCAGATATATCTTATTTGAGTTTAAAAATTATACTGATAAGATTGAACAGAATCAGATATATACAACTGAAAGATATTTATTTACTAAGGCTCTTCGTTCTGTATGTATCCTAATAGCAAGAAATGGAGCGAATGATCAGGCAATTTCAGCATCAAAAGGTGCTCTAAGAGAACATGGTAAATTAATTTTAATTCTTGATATAAAAGATTTATGTAAAATGCTTGAGATTAAAGATAATGATCAAATGCCCAATGATTATTTATCCGAAAAACTCGATGTATTTTTAATATCACTCTCCCATTAAAAACCTCATTCATAAGAATTAGCACAAAGACTAATACCTTAACTTACATTTTAAAAGGTATCACCAGTTTCTAGTAACTAATTCAAGGACTCTAGTCCGTCTATCACTCGCTTGATTTCTGTCAAAGACGGCAAGAGAGTAATCAGGTTGGATAAGGATTCCCATGCATAACTATGAATATGGATTCAATTGCTGACAATAAAAAATAGATTCTGATCATGATTAATCCTGTCCTTTTTTCTTTTCTTCTTGCATATCAAGCAACCTGTCAATCTTTTTCTCCAGCTTATCGACTTTTTTTTCCAGGTCTTCTTTGTTATCGCTGACCATGGCATCGACAAAAACGGAGTTGACCAGCGACATGCCGAAAATACCACCTGTCACCAGAATGAAGATAAAGTATATACGTGTCAGTATAGCCATGGTTTCGTTGGTACGCTCAGAAATCAGGTCAGGGATAGAAAACCATCCTTCCACGGTGAAAATCTCAAACACCGAATAAAATGACATCAGCGGAGTATGAAAAAATTCAGGTGCGACATTTCGGTACAGATAACAGGAGAGTACAGCTATAATAAAACCATAGATAAAGAATCCCAGTATGATAACCAGCGATGTTTTAAGTGCCCTTTTGAATCCCGTGATCACTTTATGTACGTCCGGAAGAAACCGTATGAACCGGAAGAACTTGAACACACGCAGGACCCTTAACACCAGTATATACTCAGTTGGCCTCCCTCCAAAACCGACAAACCATTCAAAGAGGGAAGGGACGGCTAGCAGGATGATGATAGCATCAAAAATGTTCCAGAATGATCTTAAGAAGTTGGTGGGTCTGTATTCGATCAGCTTGACGCATAATTCCATGACAAAAATCACCGTTATGATGTTGTCAACGATGGATAAAACTTTCAATACGTGTATCGAGAAGTCAAAGCCCTGAAGAAAAATGACAATGGCATTGACAATGATCAGGATCAGGATAAATGCGTCGTTCCGCAGTAGACTCTTCAGATTTTTTGTGATCTAACTCATTGATTATCAGGATTATAGAAGATATTCATAACCCTTTCTGATGATCTGGGCCATCAAAAATCGACGCTGAACCAGAAATTCTGAATAAGGAATATTTTCCCACTGATCCGGCAGGGCATGCAATTCTAACATTAACTTCCAGTCATTTTCATCTTTGAAGCGTGTCTTAATTTCCGGAACGTATCTTTTCGGATCGCCATCACTGATGTCAATATTGTCTGGCCACTCGATCAACGCAAAATTAGCTATCTGATTTATCATCCTGATGTCCTTGATCTTTTCCTCATTCTCCAGCCAGGCACGGGGAAACAGATGATGTTTCTCCAGAGGTTTTTTTACTGTTTTCAGCATCGGATCCATCATAGCGGCAATCTTTTTAGGGGAGAACAGAACCGGAGCATTTAACAGAATCTGAGAAGCAAGAAAGGCGAAATAGATGGGACTTCGCGAGGAGGAACTTTCCAATTGCATGGGCAAGGTTATATTCCAGAAATCATTGGTCAGAACCCCTGCGATCATTTCTTCCAGTTCCTGAACGAAATCTTCCCCGGACTGTAAATCCTTAATATGGATAAGATCGCTATCCATTGTTGACTCTGGGGCCATCGAATATCGGCCAGTCAGACTCGAAGCAAAGAACCACCTGCCAATAAGCTTTTGCAGGACATATTCCGGAATATGGAACCTGGTACGACCTATCAGATAAAATGCATACGCATACAACAGAGCATTCTGAGAGGAGATCATTTCTTCTCCCCGAAATCCCGCACCCACCAGGCAGCTCATAAACTGGTGCCAATTGGTCAGATTCAGGACCTGCTCCTGAGCTTTTCGAAGGATCTCAAACTGTTCTTCTCTCTTCTGTGTTGAATAAGTACCCGTTTCCGGATCCTTCCCCCGAAGAATCTGATAGACACTTTTGAGCTTTCCCCGGTTGAATCCAAGTGCAATCGCAACTCGTAATAGTTGATCAGGGTAGGGTTTTATGAACTTGTTATAGGGTGATGGTTCTTCTGTACCAGGTACTATTCTGGAGAACCGTGAGAAATCTTCAAGCTCCTTTCGCCCTTCATCCCAGAATACGGATAAAAGCGTAAGGATAAAGTCCGCCTGATTCAGAGTGACTCCTTCGCTGTTGATACGGACAAATATGTCGGCAACCTCCTCTTCTTCAACTCCCGAAGCTATTTCCAAGGCAGTAAAAGGATATTTCCTGAGATCGTAAAGGCGATCCAGATTATTACTGATGTTCTCAATCTCTTCCTCTGTCAATGTAATCCGACTGGTGACCTTCTGGATGTATTCCTTGATCACCATATACTCTGATTTTCCAGACCATATCGCTGAAATGTTCGGTATCCATTCAATATCTCTGCGGATGGCAGCGTCAGTAACACTAAACTTACCATCCCTGGGCCTGAAGGCAATTTCAATTTTCCTGTGTCTGTAACTGGCATCAAGTACCTCCTTCCCTTTTATTACGGCATAAAGGGAGGTCAATCGTTGTTGCCCGTCAACGATCAAACGGTTTGGAATGATATGGGCTTTTTCTCCTGTCCCGATATGCCGGACTCCGTTTAAAGAAACATTTTCCCAGAATAATAAATACCCGATCGGGAATCCTCTATACATCGAATCAAAGAGATCCCTCACTTTAGTATTTTCCCATACGAAGGGACGCTGGATATCCGGCAGTCCGATATCACCAATTTCGATATAATGCAGCAAGCCGCTTAGATCGTAATCAACCTTCTTGAAGCAAGTTTTTAATTCAGACATGGTATAGTGTGTATAAAATTCTTTCCCTCTTATGTTCCAACCTCTTCCACTTCAAACTTCGATCCCCCGAACTCAAAACTTTGACCCTCCATTTTGCCGATCATGGCCTGTGCTAGGTTGGAATCAGGAAGTATCTGTTTATATTTACCCGAGAAGTGGTCCTTCTTTGCAAATGGAGTTATATGGTAATGGAACTCACGACCGTCATCACGACGAATCGTAACGGTAATAAATTCTTTAACTTTCTTCGATTTTGGAGTGGCAGGTTTAGGTACTTGAACAATCCGTGGTTCCTCCGCAAATAAATCTCCCTGCCTGTACCCACTCTCTTCCTCCGCCGCCAACGGCAATTCTTCATTCAAAAATCCCCGGTTTCTCTGTTCGTCACTCCCTTTGTGCCTCTGTGCCTTTGCCCCTTTGTGCCTTTCTTCTTTTCCCCCTTTCTTCTCCCACAACCCCGCTCTCACCTCCTCCTCATGGATCTCATAATTCAGCTTCAGCAACCGTTTCAAAACCTCTTTGCGGGCATCGGGATGAATGGTGAAACGGATCCGGTCGTTCTCTGGCAGGTAATCCACCTCATAAAAATCATGTCGGAGCTGGATGGCGGGACCCCACTTGGGACTGTCTTCATGCCAGCCATATGCTTCCAGGACAGCTTCGTCCATCTGAACGTGGAGTTCTCGAAGTTTAATGATGCTTTCAATAGCTTCATTAAAAGATATAGTACCTGGGGTTTTCGCTAAGTGTTTCCGGAGTTGCAGGGCCTCTTTTCCGACAAGCTTCTCGAATGATGTATCATCTAATGTGTTCTCTGATTTGCATGTTTGACGAATTTCCTTACTATGAAATAGATTATAGGTTCTTGTGAGTCCTAATTGGATTTGAATCAATATTTGAACTCGATGCTTTTGATATTTTTGAGCAACATCACTGATTAAGTTACTTTTAGTTTCAATTGTTTTCTGGGGAAATGGAAATGTTTCAAATATATCTGTCGGCGAATAATTAAGAATCCCACCAAAATCTCCACAAAAAATTAAAATCCATGATTCATGGATGTTACTATTAAGAATTGCATAAGAATAATAATCTTGAAATTTGAAGACTATTAACTTCTGATCAAAAACAAATCCGTTGTCAATAAACTCAAATACATTATGTTTACTGGCCTGAGTCCTTACTAGAACTCGACTATTGTTTTGGATTGATTTATATAGATTAACCCTTCGTTCTGCGTACATCCACCATTTATCCTTATACTGTTTACGTTTTACTTTTTCTCTTACTGGAAATACGAATTTTTCAATATAATTAAAAGGTTCAGTAAATTTCTTTGCTTCTTCATTATCCATATCGGCAAAATCTATCACCCATCTACTTGGTTGGAACATTGGATGATTATTTAAATCATCTCCATTTATATACTTTTTAATAATATTTGGGTACTTTGCCTTCCATTTCATAGCTTGTTCATCGTCAATGATGAAACCATCTCCATATAGATAAGAACCAACAAAACCTATACCTATGTTCTGCTTTAGAGTTTTCTTATTAAGCTCATTATCAATATCATAAAGATATGAATTAATATTTTCAACATATGACCCATTTAATTCTAGCCTTTCAACATTTCGATTTTTACTAATTCCAAATATTGTAACTATTGTATTTGCTTGACCAGGCCATCTAATATTCTTATTGGCAAAAGATATATAGCTACCCTTTCTGATGATTTTTGCTAATCCGCTTTCACGTGTATCTCCTTGTGATATACTATTTGTTGTAATAAGCGATATAAATCCTTCTCTTAAAGTACAATCATGGATCCTTAAAAGAAAGTATGCAGCTAAATCCGTAATACCTTTGGTGTTAAATATATGACGAATATACTCATGATAGATTTCGCTAAAATTCTCGGTAATTTTTTGTGCACCTAAATAGGGCGGATTTCCTAAAACACAATCAAATCCCTCCTGTCTAAAGACTTCCGGAAACTCAAGAAAATAATGAAAAAACCGCTTTTCAGCAGCCATAGCAGTTGCTTTAGCAGGCCCATGACCTAATATTTGAGTGCTAGTTTTAAGATAACTCCCATATTCCGCATGTGTAATGATTTTGTTTATATTCTCATCTATTTTGGAAATAAAAAACTGCGCCACCTGCATATCGGCCAGCTGTTTCAGTCTCATCCATCGGGGTCCACTTAATAATTTTTGATAGGCGTTACGTTTGATTTCAATCTCTTTCGGTGTTCGTTCAGGCATATTAATGACCTGAGTGTATTCAATTGTAATATCATTTAGGTTTTTATCAACATTATCTACATCATATGGTTGAAGATGTGCTAACTTTCGTTCCTGAGCATTTCGTCTCCGAAACAAGGCAGCAATCTTCTTATCATCCCCAGGCAAGGCCTTAAATGCTTCGTCAGCGATCCCGTTTTCTAGTTCTTTAAAATGGGCCAGTCCGACAATGGCATCACCGCACTTGATCCGGTGATCCAGGAAATTCAACGGCTGCCCGGGATTGTGCGCTTCCAGCCACATGGCAACCTTACAGAGCTCTACAGCCAGGGGATTGATGTCTACCCCATAAATACAGCTGCAAATCACATCCCTGGTCGCCCGACGTATCGCAGGCGGTGTCGGCTGATCCTCACTGGTTCGCACCCTGGCCAGCTCCAATCCAATCCTTCGTGCCGCACTCAACAAAATATGCCCCGAGCCGCACGCGACATCCGCAACTTTCAGAGACAGGAGAGCCTTTTCCTGCAATAATCGTAATTCCCCATTTGCTACCTGCTTCCCGCTTCCTGCCTCCTGCATCCCGCCTCCCATCTTTAACCTTTCATGTGGTTTCTTGATGCAATCTTCGATCAGATAATCCAGCGAATGCTGAATGAGGGGTTTCACAAGCTCTTCAGGTGTGTAATGCGTACCGGATTTTGAGCGTTCCTGACCGGTGACAAAACTGAAGGTGAACTTCCCTCCGGCTTCATTTACCTGCGGATCGTACTCCAGCAATCCTTCATACACGGATCCAAATTCTTCCACATCCAGATCCCCATAATTTACTTTTACCAGCTGCTTTTGCTCGCTTTCAAAGGTAGTGAGGATGCGCAGCACCATCAGGAAGATCTCATTATCCAGCTTAACATCAGCCAGGATCCCAAGGGCATCGGGGTCGAACAAACCACTACCTAGAGGAGAAATGCCCATTGATCTCCCGTACTTTTCCTCTTCAAACAGGCGGAAGGTCACCTTTAATCCTTCCCACAGATCGTGATGGCGACTATCCACATAGAGGCTCTTCAGGGCAAGCTCACGTAGCCGTTTCAGTGAATAATGCCGTAGATAGAGGTTCCGGAAGTGATCCAGCCTGGGATTCCGCTCATCAGGATAGATCAGGTTCCGTTCCTCCACTACCATTAAAAACAGAAGCCGGTAGATCAGGCGGAGCAGGTACAGATAGTATTTATCGGCCGTCACCTGCTGTTCCCTGAATGCGTCCCGAAGCGAATCATTTGCCGGATGAACCAGAAATCCATTACCCAGGCCCGTTATCGCTCTCTCAACAGCTTCACTTAACTTTTCCCGTATACGTGTACCCGAGGCAAGGCTTTCCTGGTGGTAGAACTCGATGATCGAATTTTCCCCTTCCTCCACGTTTACAGGCATCCTGGTCACGTGCAGCAGGCGGTACATCAGGGCAAACTCATTGAACAGGTTATCGTCCATCATCCGCTGCAGGTCAAATTCCAGGTAGCTCAGCCTGGAAAGGCGGGTGGCGTCCCGGAGCAGGCGCAGGAACCGCCCGTTGGTCACCAGGGCAAACAGATGTTCATGGTTGTTGAGGTACTCCTGGACCAGCGCATGGGGGGAGAGACGGGTGCCTCCTGTTTCGGCTCTTTTGTCGAGTGACTGATTGATCCCGACGATGTGAACAGGAAATTCACCATGGTTATGGGCCTTATGGCTGATAAAATAGGTCTTATCGTTGATCACTTCGGCCTGTCGCTTGACCTCCAGCTCATAACCCAGCTCAAAGAAGAAGGGGATCATCCAGCTCTGGCGGGTTTCCGTGGTACCGGATTCTTCCTCGGGAATGCGTTCCCGCCGGATCTGAAACGCTTCCCAGTGGCTTTTGGTGGCGGCCCAGGCAATGTTGATCTCATCGCGGACGGTCTGATTGCGATCCAGGCCAAAATCAACAGGTTTCTGCCGGTAAGCAGGCTCTTCCTGCCGGATCCGATCGAGGATTTCAGAAGAAATGATGTTGCCCTGTATGTTTATGCTCGTATAGGCCATGATTACAACGATCTTACAGGTGGAAGAAGAATATAAATGCCCATGATGTCCGGGGGAAGGATCGGGTAGACCTTTTCATAGCGTCTGCCACCCACCAGGCTGCGGAACCTGCTGTGCGCCTCCACCAGGTTCTCTGCTCTGCGTTCGGCCAGTTGGATGAAAGGATCTTTCATTTCTTCAAACAGTTTCAGCTCTTCCTTCATCATGCGCTGCTGACCTTCCAGGCTTATGTTTGCAACGGTCTGGGCTTCTCTGAGGAGCTTCTTGGCCTCAGCAAATTCCAGTTTTTTACCTTTTGGATCGCTGCCCACATAGCCCCACAGGTACATCTCTTCGGATATGACATCCCTTCGGGAGCTGGACTCACGGATCACATTGCGCACCCTGAATTGCACCAGCGTGGTCTTGATCGTTACCGCATCGGTACGAACCACTGCTGTACGGGCAATACGATGATAATTGGGATGACCGTCGAACGATAGAGCCATTATGAACTGACACAGCTGTTCGGTGAATCGGTTATTCCGGCCGATATACCGGTATCCTTTCGGCGTGGGTGACTCAAAGCTGATATAGGCCTGTTGTTCCCCGTTAAAGAAGTACCTCAGGTGAGTCGGAAGATTAACCGGACTGAACACATAACCCTTGCCGTCGGGCCGTACTGTTACTCCCAGGCTGTTGAGTCCCTGTATGACAAATGCCTCAACGGATTGCATATCCCCAATGGCTTCATCCACTTCTTTCAGCTGAACTTCAATATCTTCCTGGCTGACGGTACTGTGAGTGAATATATTCCGGAGCTGAACCGCTTTCTCCTTTGCCGCTTCCAGCTCCCGTGTGATACGCGCATTCTGCTCTTCCATCTCTGTGTCGCCAAAATCCAACCGTCCCTGAACAGCCGTATCCTGCTTGCGGGGATCAAGGATAATTTTCATCAGGATCGCATCCATGATCGACTGGTTGTCTTCAGCCAGGGGAATAGAAACGCCAATGGATTTCTGGATCGCACGGACCTTGCGGATCAGGATTTGCAGCACGATCATGTCGATCGGATTATCCTCAGCCCAGATCAGGAATGTCTTGACTGTCGGAGCAGTCTGGCCGAACCTATCCACACGGCCTTCCCGTTGTTCAAGCCTGTTTGGATTCCAGGGCAGGTCATAATGAAGGACGGCCGTGAAATGATCCTGCAGGTTGATGCCTTCGCTCAGGCAGTCCGTGGCCACCATCACATGATTGGGTTCTTTGCCCAGGCGTTCCACCTCCTCCTTGCGCTGTTCGTCAGCCAGTTCGGAGGTCACCACACGAACGGTATATTTCTGTGGCAGTTCCTGCTGCATCAATTCCCCAAGGTATTTGGCCGAGGCGATATAACGGCAGAAAACGATGGGCTGGAACCCCTCCTTGAGCCATTCGTGGATCGTCCGTATCGCAATACGGGCTTTGACATCCTGTACAGTACCCTGCAACTTTTCCAGTTCATTCTGGAGCTTGATCAGCTCAGCCCTTTCGGAGGATTTCAAATCCGCATAATCCAGCAGTTCCTGCTGTGTGGTATCCGATTCACCCTCCAGCCGCTCAAAGTTTGGATTTTCCAGTTGTTCCCAGTCCCCAGTTTCTTCCAGCCGTCGCTGTTGCCGGTTGCGAACCATCTCCAGTCCCGCTGCCGGACTTGACATCATCCCGCGTAGCAATGCCAGGGCAGCCCAGTACCTTACCCGGCTGCCTCTTATTTCCAGGCCTTCACGTGTAAGACCTTTAGCAAAATCCAGCGCATGGTAGTACAAGGTTTTATAGGCAGGTGAGAGTTTATAGGGTATTTCTCCCGAATCCCTTTTCGGGAAGGGTGTGTCCTGTCCTGCCCAGTGCAGGATGTTCTCCCTTTTACGCTGGATGAAATGACTGGCGATCCTGCGCCTTTCGGCTTGTTCAATGGAATCCAGCTCGTATTTCTCAAATTCGGGATTCAGCATACCCAGCAGCGACCGGAACTCGACATCTTTCCCACTGTGCGGCGTTGCCGTGAGCATGATCAGGTGCTGGTTTGGCCTTCTGGCCACCTGATTCATGATAAAATGACGCTGCTGTTGTGTTCTGGCCGATGCTCCTGCCGGCAGGGTACAGGTATGGGCTTCGTCCAGGATCACCATTTCCGGGCAGTCATTCAGGAACATCTGCCTGTGCCGTTCCCCTTTGATATAATCAATGGAGATCACCTGGTAGGGGTAATGGTAAAATACGCTTCTATCGTCAGGTAATCTCCGTTCCAGCCATGCTGTCGTACTGGAGCGGATGATCTCCGCCTGTATGTCCAGCTTGTCATTGAGTTCCATTTGCCACTGGTCGCAGAGGTGTGGAGGGCATACCACGGCGAAACGCCGTATGTCGCCACGTTCCATCATTTCCTTCAGGATGACCAGCGCTTCGATCGTCTTACCGATACCGACATCATCTGCGATCAGTAACCGGATAACCGGTAACTTCAGTGCCATCACCAGCGGCACCATCTGGTAGGACCGTGGGCGGAACGATAGCTTCCCCATGCAGCGGAAAGGACCACTGGCGTTACGAAACGACAGACGGCAGGCTTCGAACAGTAGCTTGGCAGTCTGGTAATCCCCCAGCTCTTCGATGGTTGGCGGTGGAAACAGATCTTCACGGATCTCTTCCCCCGGGATGCCGCGCAGAGGATTATAGATGCCCGTTATCTCATGATCCGAGCCACCCAGCGGTTTCAATAGCATCAGCTCGGGGTCATCGCTCGGGATTACGATCCATCGTCGGTCGCGGTATTTTACCAGTTTTCCGGGATTATATGTGACCATCTTTTACCGGTTATTGAATTATTCTAAAGATATCCTTACGCTGCAATATGATCTCCTCCAGTGGTCTCTTGTAATACCACTGGATCAGGTCATACCCGGCATCCCTCAGGCATTTGCGTTTGAGGCGATCCTGCTCTTTTACATTTTCATTATCGTGCACGCTGCCATCGCAAAAGATCAGCACAGGCCCATTGAGTGTGTTGAAAATAAAATCAGCATTGACGTAGCATTCCGGTATGTTCACCTGTGATTTGTCGGGCAAAACATACCCATTAACATACAGGTATTCGACAAACTGCCTTTCCGTACTGGAGTGGGGATCACAACGTGATAGGAGGTAGTGGTAGAGCTGCTCTCTGTCCATCTTACCGGATTTGGTTTCCACCGAACATTCCATCAGCCTTTCAAGTACCTCTTTGATATCAAACCGGTCCATCTGATCATGAACACGCTGGTTGTAATACGACAGAAGATCGTCATAATTTGCTTTCGGCAGATCAGGGCGCGTATCCTCGTACGTTTCAGGATCGAAATGCATGGCCGCGTAGGACTCCCGGAAGAGCTTACGCATAGTTTTAGGTTCATCGACCAGCTGTGAGAGGATACCCAGGCTGCCTTCGGAAGATTCAAAAAGCAGGATGTTGGGTGCTGTTGCCTCTCCCAGCACCATCACACCAATCTCGCTTTCTTCCACCTGGAAAAGCTGTTCGATCCCTCTTTTAAGTGCATAAGCCAGGGAATGCACCTGTTCCGGAGTCAGGCCCAGCTCTGCCACAGGCTGAATATATAGCGAATCAGCAATATCGGTCGTGAAGATACGGACTTCATGGGCGTGGTTCTTTGTTTCTTCATCCTCCAGATCTACCTGTTTCAGCCAGCGTCCGTTCCGGTCATCGATCCAGAAGCCGTCCCGGTCCTTTGCCCTTCTCCATCGTTCGTTTACTTCTATCAGTTGCGTTGCAGGCCCGAAAATCAGGTTCAGCAGAGGCTGTCCTGCCGCCTTGATTACCGCCTGTCGGTTGCTCTCCATGCCCTTGGGATAGTTGAAATACGAGCTGATCTCATACCCCTGGGAAGTGCGTTCCTCTTCTTCGCAGGAGATACGGTTTTCAGGGAAGGCTTCGGTCTCGCTCATCTCGATCACATTGGAAAATGTCGAGCTCCGGGAAGGAGTCAGTTCATTATTTGTGATCGGATCGTTGGTGTAATGGTCTGCATCCAGGCCAAGGAACGCATACCCGGTTTCCTTGCTGGTCTTGATCTTTTGCTGTCGGATTCCTGCATCAGCCATCAAGAGCCGCTTGATACGGTATTTTTGCCCATTGTGATAGATCAGGTTACCTGGACCAAATTCCTTAAGGGCAATGAAACGGGACCGGGAGATAAATCCACCCTTCTGAGTGGCTCTTTCGCCTACGAATGTCCTGATGGGAAGACGGGTGAAATTATACCCAGGGAGAAAGCCTTCAGAGGCCAGGTATCTGAAAATATAAAACTCACTCTGGCTGCCAAAAGTATCGCGGGATTGGTTAAGCAGAAGATCCCTCTGTTTCAGTGCAAGATACTGGTCATTCAACGCCTGTTTTCTGATATTGCTATCCTTGACGGTGGGATTATTGACAATTTCCTGAGCAGATCGAAGCAGGTTTTCTGCTGCCAGGAATAAAATCCGCCACCGGTCAAAGGCTCTGTCAAAACGGGTAATAAAACTTTTCTGATGCGAGGTAAGCCAGGCCTGGTTGAACCAACTTCCCTGCTCCAGTTCCGGTGAGATGCCCTTGATGACCTGGGCAAATTCACTGGTCCATTTCTCCCCAAAATCGTGCATGCCCTGCTGAAGATTGGCCATCACCCGTTCCCGGATGGGTAATGCAGGCATCTGGCTTATATCCAGTACCTGCTCCATGCTGATGTGAAGATCGCTGATCCCGCATCGCATCAGCAGGTAAGCATTGAAATGTGACAGGATCAGTTCCTCATTATTGATTTCCAGTCGGGGAGGGACCACCGAACCGGACACCATATCGGTCGGTTTCTTAAAGTAGTTCCGGTCGTGGGGCGACCACTGTGAGCAATAGGTGAATATCAATGCCGTCTGGCCACTACGTCCTGCCCGTCCTCCGCGCTGTGCATAATTTGCGGGTGTGGGGGGCACATTCCGCATATGGACGATATTTAGTTTGGCAATATCGATACCCAGTTCCATCGTGGGGGAGCAAAACAGCGCCGAGATCTGTCCCTGGCGGAATCCCTCCTCCCTGATGATACGGATGTCCTTATCCATCTGACCGGTATGCTCCCGGCCGACCAGCTGTCTATCCAGAGCGGAAAAGTCCTGCTGGTAAAATTGCTTAAAGAAGCTGTTTGGCTTCGGCTCCCATTGTATATAACCACAATACCGGATCTCATCCAAAAGAACCTTATTGCCGTCTCCCAGCTCCCATACGACCTGCTCCAGCCTGAGTCGGTACCCTTTGATCGTAGCCTTATCTCCCCGGATTTCTTCGGCAACCAGGAAATTCAGGTTTCGGAGCTTTTCGCAGAGCTTTAGGATGAAATCCAGGTACGATCCCTTGTCCAGGTCTTTACCCGTGTACTCTTTGATTTTCCTTCTCAGGTACTTCCCAAGGTACGAACCCGCCCCGATGCTTGCCATGTAGGCATCCTTCCGCGTCTTGCCAGGCTTTTGAAGCACAAGATAGGAGGGAGTTTCGATTCGTTCACCGATGTCTGGACCCCATAATTTGGCCGGATCCAGCCTTTCGCTCATCAGTCCCTCCGACACGGCTTTATCCCGTGTCAGCAAAGGATAGTCGATGGCATAGGATGTCCGGAAATAATTCAGTACCTGAAGCAAAATATCGTAACGCTGTTGCGGGTCGAGGGCATCAAAGAAGAACAGTTCTTCAAATATTTTATTATCCTGGCAGATCACATCCAGATTCTGGTAACCGATGTTCAGCAGTCCGGTTTGTTCGAGGTTGGGCAGGTTAAAGCGCCATCCCCGTCTGAGATCGTACAGGATCCTGATCAGAAGAAATGTTTCCAGTGCCCGCTGATTTTCCGGATCAGGATAGTCGGTGACCCTGTTATCGGGGACATAGTCCTTTTCTTTCAGGGAAAGATGTTCTGATACATGACGGGCAATCTCGTATGCCTTCAGCCGGTGGCCAGATGCTTTGCGCAGGGCATGATAAACGGCAGACCGCAGTTGTCCTGTGGTGATAAAATCATTAAAATGGCCGGACTGCAGCGAAGCATCCTGGCGGTTATCCGTAAAGCTCAGCAGCTTTTGATCAGCAGGAGGTGCTTTCTGATGGTGCATTTCCATGACGACCACGTATGAAAGCAGTGTCGTTGCCGTGCTGCGACCTTCATTTCCCAGCCGCATCAGTTTTGTATTCTCACTGGTGCGATGATCATAGATGATCCCGGCCGTGGGATCGACGATGAGCTTTGCCGGTATGTACCAGCCCCATTGGTCAAGTGTACCAGAAGGTTCCTCTCCATAATCACCACGTGTGTTGAACCATATTTTCCGTGGGAGCTGATATTTGTAAAAGTCGGTAGCCTGAGGTTTATCGTTTTTTATTTTCCACCAGCTTGCCGGCATCTCCATCAGCTGTTCATCGGTCCAAAGGTCGGGTTCCCCGGGATCCTGAACGATCAGGTACCCTCCCGGAAAGTCCTCAAGTCTCATCTCCCGGCGTTCCTTTCCCGTTTGCCTGTTCTCCCTGGTTTCGCTTTGGATCCACTGATATGGAAGTTCCTCCGGCTCACGGGGCTGGAGCGTCATGTTTTCGAAGTCAAGCCGAACGCAGATAAATTCATGTCCGGAGTAACGACTGAACAGAATGGGGTAAATAAGCTGATCCAGTTTTGACTCATCCTTCACATACCTCCCCGATTCGATGGAGATTTTGCGTGTTTCGACGGGATCAAGGGTGACATACACCGTACTGGTCTGGGAAATGAACTGATGCAGTTTAAAAGGCAGGTAGGATTTCCTGATACCCTGAGAGGATAGCCTCATGTTAAGGATTTCCGCCCACTCCAGCAGGTTCATGATGGCCGACAGGCAAATTCGTTCCGGTTCCCCGGAATCCGTAATGAGCATTTGTGCAATTTGTGGGATGCTTTTCGGCTTACCCCGCTGGATGGTCCCGTCAGGATTATACTGAAGGGCAACTTTATTTTCCAACCAGATGGCAAGGGGATGCCGGATAAGTTCATTCTCATCTGCATCAAGGTCAATACGGCGGTGGATTGCTTCCTGCAGCGTAAATCTATCTATCTGATTATCAAGAGATTGTGTACATGGTTCCAAATATTCTTCAATGATCTGGTCGGTCTGATACATGTCACCAAAAATGCGGAAAGCTACATCCGCGATGGCCTGTTTCCGATCTCCCGTGTCACCTTCGGTGGCCATGGTCGCTGAAGTACCGATACAGATCAGCTGTTGATGCGCCAGGTTTCGTATCCTGCGGATCAGCATGGCCACGTCCGATCCCTGCCTGCCCCGGTAGGTATGCAGCTCATCAAATACCAGGTAGTGCAGATCATCCCTCATCACCTCCCGCATCCATTCCTCGGATTGCCGGGTCATGATCAGCTCCAGCATCATGTAATTGGTAAGGATGATGTCAGGCTTCAGATCTTTGATACGCTGCCGTTCATCCGCATCCTCTTGCCCGGTATACTTGGCATACGTAATGGGAAAGCCAGATCCGAAATCACTAGCATATTTCTCTATTTCCAATTGCTGGGAATTGATCAGGGCGTTCATCGGGTAGACGATCACAGCCTTGATGCCCGGCTTCTTTTCAGGAAGCTTCAGAATATAGTTAAAAATGGTAGCAAAGAAAATCAGCGACTTTCCAGAACCCGTCCCCGAAGTCACGACAAAGCCCTTTTCATTCGCTCCGATTTTGATTGCTTCCTCCTGATGCTTGAACAGGGAGGGAACCTTGAAGATCCGTGCCAGGTCAGGGTGGAGGTTGTTTCGGGAAACAAAATCCTGCAAAGTTCCTTCGATTTTATAAGACGGATTAAACTGGATTAGGGGCTCGGGGATGAACGCATTTTGCAGCACCGCCTCCTTCACCCGGTCTGCAATCCGTCGATCCTTAATATTAATAAAAGAAAGCAGGTACTCCTTGTATAAATCCAGTACCCGCCTGTGAAGCTCAAATGCTTTCATGGCATGGTATTAATATGAATACAGCATCCCGTTTCTACTGAAAACCAGTAAAACCGGTCTGCCTTTTACAGTATGAAATCTGACTTTTAAAAGTAGGAAAAAATCGAGTATGGAAAACGGAGTGGCGGGGTTATTTGATGAGGGAGGCATTTTTGCCAATGAGAAGGGCTATGATTCTATCATCATAGCCCCTCCATTGCTTAGACCATGTCATCAGTCCACTTGTAAAAAATTTTGTTTACAGCGTCATGTTTTTCACTTTTTACACGATTTAAGCTTTTTACTGCTAAAATCCTATACCCAACTGCAGCAATATCTGCACTGAATGTACCATTCACTGGTCAATCGTGCAAAAAGTGAATTTCGTGGCACCTGGGAAAACTTTTTTTAAATGCCGTATACAATAACCTTCTTCACATAGCATACATTACCATTATTCAGTCGATTTGTCATCATCCCGATGGCTTCAAGGCGAATCTTGAAGGTGGTTTTCTTTACGGCTTTGAAACCGTCTTCCTGGCAAAATGACCTGTACTCCTGATAAAGATCCTTGATCGGAACATAATTCGATACGTGAGCTTTATAGTTGCACTCCTCCAAAAACACGCGTACGCTATCCGATTGCTTTTTAAAATTCTCTCCAGCATCCGTTACGATTTTACTTCTTGTAAAATTCTTTTGCTCAAGAAGCCGGTACAGGCCTTCCAGCACCCAGTTGAAAACACCGGATAACTCTGATGCAATTATTTTATTTGCAAGTTCTACATCCTGTTCATGATCCGGAATGGTGACCTCAAATGGGATAATCATTAACCGTCGATGAAAAGCATGTGTATGTTCAACATCTCTGAACAGTTCGTTGCAATTGAACATCAGTTTGGCGTACTGGGAGATAATCATAGGATTTCCATATGGCAGGCGAGCTTCCATTGGCTCGCCCGACGCCAACAGTTTGAACATAGCGGAATCTAAATTTCCATTAATATCGCTGGCATAATTTATCAGCTTATTTGCTATCATCGCCCGATGATAACCTTTTATGTCTGTCAGACTCTGCAGGGTATAGTTCGAAGTATTTTCCGGTCCATATAAAGCATTGACGACATCAAAGCAGACACTTTTTCCATTTGCTCCCGTTCCATAAAGGAGGAGTGCTTTCTCTAATTTCAACGCTGTATTCGGTATGAAAACGTAACCAAGATACTCTGATAGAACCATTTGCAGTTCTCTATCCGGAAGTACCTTTTCCAGATATTTTCGAAACATCGGGGCTTCTGCATATGGATTGTATTCAAACGGTAGCTGATATTTCAGAAAATCTTCTCGGTCAAAATTCCTGAGATGTACCCCATTCATCGAAATTTCCAGAGTTCCGTTTTTCAGATTAATGAGAATCAAATTTTGAGGTTGTTCCGGATGAGGAAGGTTGGCAAGGGTAATAAACTGTTTTAAAAGATGATTTCGAAACTGGTAATCCCTGGCAAGATAACGATCAATACCCATTTTTTCGGATACCAGACCTAAAAAGTTCACCAATTGGTCAGTCTCGACCAAATTCCAAAATGCCCCATTGTACACATAAATAAAATTGTGATGACGACACAGACCCCACTGGTATTGCTGAGCAAGTTCCAGAAGTGATTCTATCGTGATAATGCGGTAATGGCGTTGCGTTAAGGATTCCCCATCACTCAGTCCTGCCTTAGCTCTGAAGTCAATAGGTTTTATAATATCCAATAACCTGTCCAAAATCACCCGATGCGGGATTGGGTCAACCCCCATCACACATCCACCGGTCAGTCCACCAATCCCTGTGGCCCCTAGAAGGCCAAAATTGATAGGTATCATCAGGCTTGTACAGCCTATTTCTGATCGTAACACATCAGCGTTTCCCGATGTCATTTCGCGATCTGCTTTTTTTTCAGTACTCATCATTAAATATATTTAGTTGAATATTTTCATCTAAGAACTTTCCCAGATTCACTGGTTTGACCTCAGGTTCCCGTTCCAGTAAGCCCAGAATTTCGTATACATAATATCCAGGCCGATACCCAGTACGGGGTGGCAGAAACTCGCCTTCCTGGAAAGCCTTGAATATTTTTGGGTTCATGGCCAGTACAAAGCGGGTCTCAGTCTTTGAGAGCATTGTACGCCGTGAGCTATTTGGTCTTTTGCTCAGAACCATCTCCAGACGCTCTCTAATTAATCCCCCCTTTTCGATGATCCCATTGAGGATATCATAGGGGGAAATCTTGCTGCTTCCATCACGCATATGCATGTTACCTCCTTATTATTTCATGTTATCTTTTTCCCTGATATACTCCGATGCCTGCTGATCCAACTCTTCCTGAGTAGCATACCGATTTCTCAAAAGCCACAGGGTGAGCTCGTCTTCATCGAAGT
>JAQUQD010000054.1 GCA_028716265.1 Bacteroidales bacterium
CCGGATTGGCAAATTCTATGTCGTTCAATGCCATACTTATTTTTGATCCTCTGTGATTGAAATCATTTGACTGTCAGTCGCCTCAGCAGGGGTTTCATCCGCAGTGCGAACGGATTCCTTCACAAAGTCGACTGCCTGGTTCAAGCTTCGTTCATGTTCGTCGGGCAAAGGATTTTCTTTGGCAAATTTGACCAGGTCGGCCAGTTCCAGCGTCTCTCTGAGCTTTGATCGGATCGATGGGCCGACCGGTGTTTTTTCGATGGATTCAAGGATCTCGTGGGTCACCATTTCAGTGGCATGGATGCCGAACCTGGCAGCGATATAATTGCGTACGATATCAGTGAGTTCTGTATGGTACTGTTTTACTTTACCAGACTGCCAAAGTTTTTTTGCCTTCAGTTTTTCCAGCTCATCCAGAGCGATGACATGGGCGGGTTGAGACGGCTTGCGCCGGAATACCACCAGGGGCTGTGCTTTCTTTCTTCTGCGCCGGTAATAAAGAAAGAGGATGATTGCACCGGCAAGAAGGAGCACGCAGAGCAGCCAGGGCCAGATCTCTGCGAACGTGACCGGCGCCCTCAGGGGACCTTTAATGTCCTTGATATCCTCAGCCATGTTGACCTTTGGATTGTCAACCTGCAATAGCATGGCCTCGGTCTCGCCAGTCTGGTAATCCTCAGTGCCCGCCGTCTGGTAGACGAAAAGGAAGGGAGGTATAGCGATATAGCCCGAGTCGAAGGAAGTGATGACCAGTTGCTGGGTAAGCCTGATCGTTCCCTCCGTGTTTGCCTGCGGCACGGTATCGACCGGAGATTTTCTCACCACTTCGATCTGGCTGACCAGCGTGTCGCCGACCTGAGGCCATACAAGGAGGCAGGAGGGAGGCACTGTCGCCTCTAGTGTCAGTGTGGTCTGTTCTCCAATCAGGATCACATCATCCTCCAGCCTGGCATTCACCCGGATGTCCTGTGCTATCACCAGGTTACTGACCGGTGACAGGAACGCCCGTAGGAAGAGGAGTAGGGTAATTGCTGCGTATTTGCTTGTCAACTTCATGGGTCGCTGCTCTCAGAATGGATGTTAAAGGCGTGCCTCTCTTTGTTTGAAAAGGTTGATCAGCGGTTTGACATAATCCTCCCCGGTCCTGACGATTACGTGATCGATGCCATTCCTTTGAAAGAATCCGTTCAGGTGTTGCTCCTTTTCTCTGTACCAGGTGGAGTACCGTGATCGTGTGATCGGGTTGCCTGTATCGATCCAGCCTGTTTTGCCCGTTTCTGCATCCCTCGCCCGTATCATGCCTATACCGGGCAGGGTGGTTTCCCGGGGATCGAAGATCTTGATGCAGACCATGTCGTGTTTTTTGTTGGCGATCTTCATGGCGTTCTCAAAGCCTTCGTCCATAAAGTCGGTCAACAGAAAGACAATGCTTCGTTTTTTGATGGCATGGGTAAGGTACCGGAGTGCTTCGGAGATGTTGGTCTTTCGGCTTTGCGGTTTGAAATCGATCAACTCCCTGATGATCCTCAGGATGTGAATGGTTCCTTTTTTTGGGGGAATGAATTTTTCGACGCGGTCGCTGAAAAAGATGATGCCGACCTTATCGTTATTATGGATAGCAGAGAAGGCAAGCACGGCAGCGATCTCAGTGATGGTTTCCTCCTTGAACTGCTTCTGTGTGCCAAATTCATTCGAACCGCTCACATCAACCACCAGGACGACGGTCAGCTCACGTTCCTCCTCGAAGATCTTGATGTAGGGATGATTCAGTCTGGCAGTGACGTTCCAGTCGATGCTGCGGATATCGTCGCCGTACTGGTATTCCCTCACTTCGGTGAACGCCATACCCCGTCCTTTGAATACACTGTGGTAGTGCCCCGAGAAAAGCTGGTTGGACAGTCCCCGGGTCTTTATTTCAATTTTCCTGACTCGTTTCAGTATATCTGAGGTTTCCAAGGCTTGCGAATTTATCAGGGAACTTCTACCGTGTTCAGAATTTCATTAATAATATCTTCTGTAGTGATGTTTTCCGCTTCCGCCTCATAGGTCAGCCCAATGCGGTGCCTCATGACATCCAGTGCCACAGCCCTGACATCCTCGGGAATGACATACCCTCTCCTCTTGATAAAAGCGAAGGCTTTTGCGGCGAGCGCAAGGTATATGCTGGCGCGGGGTGATGCCCCGTAATAGATCAGCCCGTCAAATTTGGACAGCTTATAGTCTTTGGGAAACCGTGAAGAGAATACAATGTCGGTGATGTAATTCTCGATCTTCTCATCCAGGTATACCTGCCTGACCACATCCCTGGCCCTCAGGATGTCGGAGGTCTTGAGTATGGTCGAGGTCCTGGCTTCCGTCTCGGATATGTTCTGTCGAAGGATCAGCTTTTCCTCCTCCTTTTCCGGATAGGTGATCACGATCTTCAGCATAAAACGGTCAACCTGGGCTTCGGGCAGGGGATAGGTACCTTCCTGCTCGATGGGATTCTGCGTGGCAAGCACGATGAACGGTTCATCCAGCCCGTAGGTCTGTTGGCCGATCGTCACCTGTCGCTCCTGCATGGCTTCCAGCAGCGCACTCTGAACCTTGGCGGGAGAACGGTTGATCTCATCTGCCAGGATAAAATTGGCAAAAAGGGGACCTTTCCTGACCACAAATTCTTCTTTCTTCTGGCTGTAGATCATGGTTCCAATCAGATCGGCCGGAAGAAGGTCAGGAGTGAATTGAATCCGGCTGAATCTGGCACTGATGATGTTGGCCAGGGATTTGATGGCCAGTGTCTTTGCCAGCCCCGGCACTCCCTCAAGGAGTATATGTCCGTTCGCCAGCAAACCGATCAGAAGCCGCTCGATCATCCCTTTCTGCCCCACGATGACCTTTCTCATCTCCAGGTTGATCAGGTCGACGAATGCACTCTCCTGCTGGATCTTTTCGTTGAGTTCCTTGATGTTTGTATCCATTCTTCTTGGTTATTTATTTTCCTCCGCAAAAATAGAAAAGGTTATTCCAACCGGTGAGGATATCTATGTTAAAATATGTTAAACCAATGAAATGCAATAGCTTACATGATGAGTCTCGGGTGGATTCAAACTCAGGTAACTTTTATCAGAAAATCAAGTATAAGAAGATCTGGAATAACACTATGTTTGATATCCTAGCGATGATCAGGGTCCATTACCTGCTGGTGTTTTCTCTGGTATTCCTGCAGCCCCTGGCGGTTCATTCGCAGGTCATGGTACCTGTGAAAAACACGTCGGGGGTTTGCATTGATGACCTTTCTTACCAGCTTTACCTGCTCATCAATGATTACCGGAACAGCCACGACCTGCCTGGCATTCCTTTATCGGGATCCCTTTGCTACGTTGCCCAGGTGCACGCCAAGGATTTGGTCTTCAACCGGATGAAAAATAAGGAATGCGGGTTGCACAGCTGGTCTGACAGGGGAAGATGGTCGCCCTGCTGCTTCTCGTCCCGGGACCCCGATTACCTTTGCATGTGGAACAAACCCAAGGAACTGACATCATACCGATTCCGTGGTCATGAAATCATTTACTGGCAGAATGATCGCATGGAACCGATGGATGCATTGACCCAATGGAAAAATCAGCCCCAGTCCGACGACATGGTCCTGAACAGGAACATGTGGTCCAAAAAGATGTGGAAAGCTGTCGGTATCGCTGTCTATGAAGGATATGCCATCGTCTGGCTCGGCGAAGAACCAGACATGAAGGGTGAGCCGGAGTTGTGCAACGAACAAGCGGTTTCCCAACCGGATTCATCCGCCCGAAAGACCATCACAGGGGATGAACCTTCTTACCTGTCGGACGTGAGGTATTACCTTATCGTTGCAAGCCTGTCCACCATGGAGAAAGCAAATCTTGTACTCCTGGAATACCAGCAGAAAGGATTCTCCTCCGCCCGGATTGTCACCTTTGATAACAAGATACGGATATCCCTCAACGACTTCGACACGTATGCCAGGGCGAAAAAGGTCAAAACAGATCTTGGAGCTGAGTACCAGCACGTATGGATCCTCGAACGGTAAGCAGTCATTATGCAGCGGAAATTGTCAACAGGGCCTGTTTGAAAAATTGTAAAGACACTATCGGATTCCTCTTCATGCAATGATTACTTTTGCAGTGCCGTTAATATGCGGCAGTACTCATGACAACAAACTATACCGACGAAACCGTCCGTTCACTTGACTGGAAAGAACATATCCGGCTCAGACCCGGTATGTACATCGGGAAACTGGGTGACGGAGCTTCTCATGACGATGGTATCTACGTCCTTGTCAAGGAGATCATGGATAACGCAATCGATGAGTTTGTCATGGGTTTTGGGAACGCCATTGAGGTCACGGTCAAAGACAAGCAGGTGAACATCCGGGATTTCGGGCGGGGCATACCACTGGGCAAGGTGGTGGATTGCGTTTCGAAGATCAATACAGGAGCCAAATACGATTCGAAAGTATTTAAAAAAGCGGTGGGCCTCAATGGGGTCGGATCAAAAGCGGTCAACGCCTTATCCTCATCCTTTAAAGTACAATCAATTCGCGAAGGCCACATCAAGATCGCTGAATTTGAGAGAGGTACCCTGACCAGGGAGGAGCTGCTGGATGAAATGGAACAGCCGGCAGGCACCATCGTCACTTTTACACCCGATGAACAGCTCTTTGGCAATTATCATTACATCCCTGAATACATTGAGCAGCTTCTATGGAATTATGCATTTCTGAACAACGGGCTGACCATTATTTTTAACGGACAAAGACTCAAGGCCAGGAATGGATTGCTGGATCTCCTTACCCGGAACATTAATGGCAATCCCACGATTTATCCGGTTATCCATATCCGCGAGGATGATTTTGAGTGCGCCATTACCCATAGTGCCAAGTTCTATGGCGAAGAATACTATGCATTTGTCAACGGACAGTTCACCCCGCAGGGGGGAACGCATCTGTCAGCCTTCCGTGAGGTCGTGGTCAAAACGATCAGGGAATTTTACAAAAAGGATTTTGATACCAATGACGTCCGTGCCGGCCTGATAGCAGCACTGAGCATCAAGGTGCAGGAACCGGTATTTGAATCCCAGACCAAGACAAAGCTGGGTTCCGTTCATATGGAATCCGGTGGAACCACCATCAGGAACTACATCCACGACATCATCAAAAAACATCTGGACAATTACCTTCACATCAATCCAGACACGGCTGAAGCATTACTCAGAAAGATCCTTCAGTCAGAAAAAGAAAGGAAGGAGATCGCCAACATCAAGAAGCTGGCCAGGGAAAGTATGAAAAAGGTCAGCCTGCATAACAAGAAGCTGAGGGATTGCCGGATCCATTACCAGGATAATGATGAACGGCGACTGGAAACGACCCTGTTCATCACCGAGGGAGACTCTGCCAGCGGCTCCATCACTAAATCCAGGGATGTCAACATTCAGGCTGTGTTTAGCCTAAAGGGTAAGCCGCTGAACTGCTTTGGATTAAGCAAGAAGATCGTTTATCAGAACGATGAGCTGAACCTGTTACAGACAGCCCTCAATATTGAAGATGGCCTTGAAAATCTACGTTACAACAACGTCGTGATCGCTACCGACGCCGATGTTGACGGCATGCACATCCGGCTCCTCCTACTGACCTTCTTCCTCCAGTTCTATCCTGACCTGGTCAGGGCAGGCCATCTGTACATTCTGCAGACTCCCCTGTTCAGGGTGAGAAATAAGAAAGAGACGATCTACTGTTATTCCGAAGAGGAAAAACGTGAAGCGATCCTTAAACTGGGTAAAAATCCAGAGATAACCCGTTTTAAAGGGCTCGGTGAGATCTCACCCGACGAATTCAGGTTCTTTATAGGATCGACCATGCGGCTGGAACCTGTTATTCTTCAGAAGACAGCCAATATCACCGAAATGCTGGACTTTTATATGGGCAGGAATACGCCTGATCGCCAGCTTTTCATCATTGAGAATTTAAGGCTGGAAGAAGACCTTGTGGAGGAGCAAGATCTTTTGCTGGAGATACCGGCCGTCACCCCCTGATCTTAATAAAAGCTTTCCCGAGGTTTTCAATGATATCTGTGGCGATCAGCGATTCCATGCTGCGTTCCTCCATGGCCGTGTCGCCTGCCAGCCCGTGCAGGTAAACCCCGAGGATGCTGGCTTCTTTTGGATGGTAATATTGCGCCAGAAGCCCCAGGATCACCCCGGTAAGCACATCTCCGCTGCCGCCCGTGGCCATGCCGGGATTTCCGGTACTGTTGAAATAGCATCTGCCGTCGGGACACGAGATGCTGGTGTGCGCTCCTTTCAGGATGATATAAGACTGGTACCTGAACGAGAACTCACGCTGAAGCTGGATCCTGTCGAAGTCACTGGAGGCTTTTCCAACCAGCCTCTCAAATTCTCTGGGATGGGGGGTAAAGATACAATGTTTCGGGAGAAACGAAAGCCATGTCCTGTTCGCACCAAGGATGTTGATCGCATCAGCATCAAAAAGCAGAGGTATCTCAGCACCCTGGATCAGCAGTTTCAGTGCTTTCTGAGTTTCTTCCTTTGTGCCTATCCCCGGCCCGATCCCGATCGCATTATAGTTCGACATCTCTATCATGCCCGAAAAAGCACACTCCGATGGGTCGATCGAGACCATCGCTTCCGGAACGGCTGTCTGCATCACGTTATATCCTCTGGCCGGTATGTGCGTCGTGAGCAAACCTGCGCCAGTCCTCAGACAGGCTTTGGAGGCCAGCACCGCTGCACCCATTTTACCATAACTTCCCGCTACCAGAAGGGCATGCCCGAAATGTCCTTTATGGGCATATTTCACACGCGGTTTGAAAATGGACCTGCAGTCCCCTATCCCGATCAGGTAGTTGTCAACCTCCACCTCCCTGATGAAGTCCTCATGGATGCCGATAGGCAACACTTCCCATAATCCGACATACTTAAAGTTTTCCGCGAACAGGAATGCATACTTGGGAAACTGGAACGTCAGGGTCACATCGGCCTCAATGATGGCGCCTGGATTCTGGCTGTTGGTCTCGTCGCAGAAAAGCCCCGAAGGCACGTCTACCGCAATGACGACAGCGTTGTTTTTGTTTATATGGCGTATCAGTCCGGCCGGAAATCCCTTGACGGGGCGCGACAACCCTGACCCGAAGATGGCATCCACCACGATATCCTCGCCACTGATCTCCGGGAAATCATCCTCCTCCGTAAGATCATAGATCCTGACGCCCGATTTTTTGAACAAACGGTCATAATTCACCTGGCAGGCAAGCGACAGCTTGTGCCCGGATTTCAGCACACAGGCCTCCACAGGATAACCTGCCATGTTCAGCAGGCGGGCAAGGGCAAGCCCGTCACCACCATTGTTTCCAGAGCCACAGAAAACCTTGATGGTCAGATCTTTCGATATATGGTTCAGAAACCATTCCTTAAGCGCCAGCGCAGCCCTCTCCATCAGGTCGATATCGGAAATAGGCTCATTCTCAATAGTATATGAGTCTCCTTGACGAACTTTCTCGATAGGTAAAATTTTCATATAAAAACTATGTTAAAACCTGCACATCTCCCATGGAATGAGAGAGAAGGCTGCTCCTACGATGGCAACCAGGATGAAATAGTACAGGCTAACCAGCAGGCTGAGAATCAGTCCGACGATTGCACAGATCCTGCCTGCCTTCATGTTGTTCCAGGAACTTTCGGAATACAATCCCGGATTGGCCTCATAAACGGCTTTTCCCCTGGAAGCCATCACCAGCGCGATAATGGCCATGATCAATCCTAAAAAACAGCAAACAATGATGGATAAAATGCCCAGAATGAGCACTGCCGTTGAATTGGGAAGGATTTCCTTCGCAGGTGCAGCACCGGGTAACGTACTGTTGGGATGGGTTGATGTTTCTGTCTGATTTTCCATTGTAGTGTATGATTAAAATGAACCGATGATCGTAAGGATGTAATTGACGGTCATGATCGCACCTATGACCAGTGCTGTGATCTTCAGCAGGGATGCACCGCGGTTGAATCTGAAAATCAAATGAAGTCCGGCAAGGGCAAAAAGGAATAGGACCGGGATCAGGGGTGGATACGCCTTTACGCTTCCAATGAGATCCCCTTTCAGCAACTCGATGAATGAACGCTGTAATCCGCAAGCCGGACAGGGTATTCCCAGCACTTTCTGATAAATGCAGGGTAATTGGTGTTGTTCTAACCAGTGAATAAGACCAACCATGCGCTGGTAACTTTGCAGTGCAGTAATTCCGGGTAAATATAGGTCAATTCCCATAAAATTCAAACAGCATTTTAAATTGTAAATTTGCTACCTGAATCTGAATCCGATAAACGAATGAAGGCAAGACGAAAGAACCCTCCCGGTATCATCGAAAAAGCCACCATCGTGGACGCCGGTTCCGAGGGGAAAGCAGTGGCCAGAGCAGGTGACCAGGTTATTTTCGTGCCCTTTGGCGCTCCTGGAGATGTGGTTGATATTCAGCTTACAAGAAAGAAGCGATCATTCTCGGAAGGGAAGATCATCCGTTTCCATCAACGGTCTGATAAACGGGACGAACCCTTCTGTCCGCATTTTAGGCTCTGCGGAGGATGCAAATGGCAGCACCTGCGTTACAGTGAGCAGCTTTTCTTCAAACAAAAGCAGGTTGAGGACAATTTCCTGCGTATCGGAAAGCTTGATTTCCCTTCTGTTTCACCCATTGTAGCTTCACCAAGGACCATCCGTTACCGGAATAAACTGGAATTCACGTTTTCGAACCGCAGGTGGCTGACCGATAGTGAAAGCCCAGACGGATCAACGGTTTCCGACATGAGGGCGCTGGGCTTCCACCTGCCCGGCATGTTCGACCGGGTACTGGATATTCGGGAATGCAGCCTGCAACCCGAACCCTCCAATGCCATCCGGTTGGCCGTGAAAGCATACGCTCTCGATCATGACCTGGCATTTTACGACGTCAGACGCCGGACAGGATGGCTTCGCAATCTGATCCTCCGCACTACCCTGAACGATGAATGGATGGTCATTCTGGTTGTCAACGAAGATGACAGGCCGGTCATTGAGTCGTTGCTTGACCATCTTGCCGCGAAATTTCCCCGGATCGTTTCCCTGATGTTTGTCGTTAATGATAAACATAACGATACGATCTCCGACCTGGAAATCCATCTTTATAAAGGCGCACCCTGGCTGGTGGAATCGTTCCCCTCGTACGGCACAGGAAAGGAATTGCGTTTTAAAATCAGCCCTGTTTCCTTTTTTCAAACCAACACCCTGCAGGCACTGGAGCTGTACAGGATTGCTGCATCATTTGCGGATCCATCTGTAAATGATATCGTGTATGACCTTTATACCGGAACAGGGACCATTGCCAACTATGTCGCCGGCGTTTCAGGCAGGGTGATCGGAATCGATTCGGTAAAGCCAGCCATAGATGATGCTATAGAGAATTCAAGGTTCAATTGTATAACCAATACTTCCTTTTTTCATGGGGATATTGCTGAGGTGTTGACCGGTCCGTTTATGGCTTCCCATGGCATCCCCAGCATTGTCATTACCGATCCGCCGCGGACGGGCATGCATGAAAAGGTCATACGGCAGCTGATCGCAGCCCTGCCTGCCAGGATCGTGTATATAAGCTGCAATCCTGCCACCCAGGCCAGGGATATTTCCTTATTGCAGGACCATTACCGTATTGACAGGGTGCAGCCTGTTGATATGTTCCCTCACACGCACCATGTGGAGAATGTGGTATTGTTGTTGAAAAAAGGCACTTAGACAGCAGCGGTATAAAGCCGGATCATCTGAACTAATTCATTGATATTTAAGTTTATACCATCGACTGTGAGCGCGGCCCTGGAGTAGAACGGATCGCTGGCCAGGAGCTGGGACTCGATATGCGGGAGCAAGTCATCCGGTGCCATCCTGTGGAGAATGGGCCTTTGCTTCTTTGAGTCCTTCAGCCTGTGGTACAGAGCGAGGGCAGGCAACTTGATGTAAACCGTCAGACCATACCGGTTGAGCATGTCCATATTGTCATAAAAGCAGGGTGTGCCTCCGCCCATGGAATAGACTACGTTGTCGCGTAGGATGGTTTCCGAGAGTAACTGATGTTCCAGTTTGCGGAAAGCCTCTTCGTCATATTTTTTGAAGAAATCACGGCAACTGATCCTGTACCTTTCTTCGAACAGTTCATCCACATCCATGAACCCATAATTCATGGCCCTGGCCAGCAGCTTGCCGGTCCTGGTCTTTCCGCTTCCCATATATCCTACAAGGAAAATACGCATGGCAGCAAAGGTGATGTCAGCTGAACAAAAATAGAAAAGATTGACTGTCATATCCATATATTCTGTAATTTTAAAATGGATAAAAGCACCATTGCAGGCATGGCCAATCCACCTGACATACATCAGATTCTGCTGAAATACTGGGGTTTTTCTGCCTTCCGTCCCCTTCAGGAGGAGATCATCGTATCCGTTCTGTCCGGTAAGGATACGCTGGCCCTGCTCCCGACGGGAGGAGGCAAATCTGTTTGTTTTCAGGTCCCTGGGCTGGCGCTGCCGGGCATAACCCTGGTCATATCACCTCTTATCGCATTGATGAAGGATCAGGTGGCCAACCTGACCAGAAAAGGGATCAAGGCTGCTGCTGTTTATTCAGGCATGGACCGCAGGGAAATTGACGTCACACTCGATAACTGCCTTTATGGCGGCATACGTTTTTTATACGTTTCCCCCGAACGTCTGCAGACGGAAAAGTTCACAGAAGTGCTCAAACAAATGAATGTCAGCCTTCTGGCCGTCGATGAAGCCCATTGTATCTCGCAGTGGGGATATGATTTTCGTCCCCCTTACCTTGAGATCGCCAGAGTCCGCGACCTGATTCCTGGCATACCGGTTCTGGCGCTTACGGCCACTGCAACCCCGGAGGTGGTTGTCGATATTCAGGAGAAACTCAGGTTCAGTCAAAAAAATGTTTACTGCAAAAGCTTTGAAAGAAAGAATTTGACCTACCTGGTCTTCAGGGAGGAGGATAAGCTGGGAAGGTTGCTCAGGATCGTCCGCAATGTGAAAGGAACGGGTATCGTATATGTGAGGAACAGGAAAAAGACCAGGGAAATAGCCTCCTTTTTGCAGAAGAACGGCATTCGTGCCGGGTATTATCATGCCGGGCTGGATGCCGTAACCAGAGAGGTCCGTCAGGATGAATGGATGAGTGACAAAACACAGGCCATCGTCGCCACCAACGCTTTTGGCATGGGCATCGACAAACCGGATGTACGGTACGTTGTGCATATGGATCTGACAGACAGCCTGGAGGCGTATTTCCAGGAGGCAGGCAGAGCCGGACGGGATGAGAAAAGATCCTATGCTGTGTTGTTGTTTGAACAGGCTGATATTGCGCAGGTGATGAGCAACTTCCAGTCGTCCTTTCCGGACCGGTCCACGATCAGAGCGGTTTACAATTCACTGGGGAATTATTTCGGAGTGCCGGCCGGAAGCGGGGAAGATCAGCAATTTGATTTTGAGCTCAGTACTTTCGCCAGGCAGTATAACCTGACTCAGCCGATGGCCTATCATTCCCTGAAGATCCTGGAAAGGGAGGGATATGTCCTGTTGAATGAAGCTGTCCGGTCACCCTCAAAGATCCATATAAAAGCCAGCAAGGAGGCACTGTACCATTTCCAGGTTGCGCATCCCCTGGCTGACACTTTCCTTAAGACACTGCTGCGATCGTACAGCGGGCTTTTCAGTGATTTTACCCGGATCGATGAAGCTGTCATTGCCGCACGCAATGGGCAGACAAGGGAAAATACCGTAAGGATGCTGAATCATTTGCAGGAGAACGGCATCCTTACCTATCTGCCAGCCTCAGACAAGCCTCAGCTGACCTTCTGGCGGCCACGCATCGACGTAACGTACCTCGACCTGTCGGAGAGCAGGTACACCCATCTGAAGGAGATGGCAGGAAAAAGGCTGGAGGCAGTACTTGGATACATTTCATCGGCAGACCGGTGCAGGAGTGTGCAGCTTTTGGCTTACTTCGGTGAAACGGGAGCGCCACCCTGCGGAGGGTGCGATATTTGCCTGAAGCGGAAAAGATCAGCCGGTGGGGGAAGTGACAGGGACCAGATCATCAGCGCAGTCCGGTCTGTGCTCCGTCAGAAGCCGATGACCATGGCTGAACTGATGGATACCGCGGGGATGATGGATGAAGACAGGGCCGTTGAGGTGATCCGCGGGCTGATGGATCAGGGAAAAGTCAGGATGGATTCAAGGCAACGACTTCAATGGGACGATCACGGTATAAGGTAATGGGTCCGGCTTTTTACCGGAGGAACGATGTCAACGAACTTGCCCGTCTGTTGCTGGGTAGGTTTCTGTTCACCAGCATGGATCATCTCCTCACGGGCGGCATGATCACAGAGTCTGAGGCATACAAGGGCATGCAGGATCGTGCATCTCACGCTTACAGTGGAAGAAGGACAGAACGCACCCGCATCATGTTTGAGCAAGGGGGAATCGCCTATGTATATCTCTGCTACGGGATCCATTCACTATTCAATATTGTCACGAATGAAGAGGGAGTACCGGATGCCATTTTGATCCGGGGGATCAGGATAACCCATGGGACTAAGGCCATCGGATCCAGGTTGAATCGTAAAATGCCTTTGAATGGAATGGTGTCAGGTCCGGGTTTAGTGTCCAGGGCCCTTGGGATTACAACCGGTTTGACAGGATTGCCACTGGTTAAGAAATCGGAGAGCGATTCCATTTGGCTGGAGGACAGAGGAGTGGTTGTACCGGAAGACCAAGTCAGCCGCACGCCAAGGATCGGTGTGAATTATGCCGGAGAGGACGCCCTGTTACCCTACCGGTACGTCTGGATTCCGGAAAAATAAAAGCTGATCCCACGCACTGATGGAATCAGCTTTTATACTCTGGAAAGAAGAATTACTTCACCATCCCTGCAAGGTCGTTTCCTGCCTTGAACCTAACGACTTTCTTTGCAGGAATATTGATCACCTTCTTGGTTTGCGGACTAATGGCTTTTCTGGCAGCGCGTTTTGCTACCTGAAAAGATCCAAAACCAACGAGTGCTACTCTTTCTCCTTTTTTCAGGGCGCCTGATGTAGCTTTCAGAAAAGCATCAAGGGCTCTTTTCGAGTCGGCTTTTGTGAGGCCGCTGTTCGAAGCGATCGCTTCAATCAATTCCGCTTTGTTCATTGTACGTAATTTTTAGGTGAATAAGTTGTTCTTTCAGTGCTTGCATGCGCAAAGATACGCTATTGTCAAGCTAAAGCAAGGGTCGACCTTCTGAAACCCGCTTAAATGTTAATAAAACAGCGCATTTGTTAATAAAAACCTTATCAGATCAGGGCTTTAGAGCAGTATAAGGTTTTCACCGACCGGAAAACCCATTAAAAATTCCCGAATGGGCATTCTTCTTTTTGATGGCAGCTGAACTTCCTCAAGGTAAACGATACCGTCCATGGTCGTTATGCCGAAACAGGTTTTGTGATCTGTTGCTATGCACCCGGGGGCATGGTCTGAATGGGTTACAACCGCGCGGGAACGAAATACCTTGATGGGAAACGTGTCGTTATTTTTTCTGAAAAGGGAAAAAGCGCCTGGATTGGGAGATAGTCCCCTTATCCTGTTATGGATTGCGATGCAGCTGTCGGACCAATTAAGATGGCAGTCTTCTCTGCTGATCTTCGGGGCTTTTTTCAGCTGGCCTGCATCTGAGACCAGGTTTTGCTGGTCAATTGTCCTGAAGTTGCTGCTTTCGATGGCTTTGACGGTGTCCAGCACCAGTGAGGCGCCGGCGGCCATCAATCGGTGGCAAAGCTCCCCTGCCGTCTCATCGGGAAGTATATCCACCTTGCGCTGAAACAGAATCTTCCCGGTGTCGACGTTTTGATCCAGGAAGAAGGTAGTCACACCTGTCACTTCCTCGCCGTTGATGATGGTCCAGTTGATAGGTGCCGCCCCCCGGTACTGGGGAAGAAGGGAGGCATGAAGGTTGAAGGTTCCCAGGGGCGGGATTGTCCAGACGACCTCCGGCAGGATCCTGAAAGCCACGACAACTTGCAGATCAGGTTTCATTTCCTTCAGCTGGCCCACAAACGTATCTTCTTTGAGCAGATCTGGCTGAAGCAGGGGGATCCGCTTCATCAAGGCATATTCTTTCACCGGAGAGTACCTCATTTTCTGGCCCCTGCCTGCCGGTCTGTCGGGCACGGTCACGATCGCCGGGATGTCAAACTCCTGATCCACCAACGCGGTCAGAGGGCCAACGGAAAAATCAGTACTGCCCATATAAATGATCCGGAGTGACATCAGTCAATCTGTGTTAGTATGACATACCCACTGCTGATGTCGTGTAAGGAAGCGTGGAATGAGTCGGATCAGGGCAGGGTCCGGGAGATCGATTACTGCGGATTTTCCATCAGGCCTTTCGCCCTGGCGATGTATTTGTCGACGGAGCGGAATTCTGCACTGCCTCTGAACTCATTCCTGATCCTTTCGTAAAACTCAAGTGCCCTGCTGTATTTGCCCAACAGTTCACAGGTCATGCCTGCCTTCATAAGGAACATCGGAGTGGTGAAGTTATTCTTGTTGTTTTCGGCTGCCTTCAGGTAATAATCAAGCGCATCGTCCTTGTCATCCAGTTCCAGATAGGCATCTCCGATGGCACCTAATGCCATGGATGACACCATCTGGTCCTTGCCGCGGAATTTTTTCAGGTAATCGATTGCCGTCTGATATTCCCCCAGGTGCAGATAACATATTCCGGAGTAATATTTCGCCAGATTGGCTGTTTTGGTGAGCTTATAATCGTCAATGATGTCAAGAAATCCCAGGTAGTTTCCATCCCCGTTGAGAGCGAGTTTAAGCGAATCATTTTCGAAATATTTCTCCGCCATGTACATCTGTGACTGTGCTTCCTTGTCTTTTGGCACAAGATAAAGCCTCTTGAATCCAAAAATGCCCAGAACCAGGATAACGATGATGCCGATGATAATGTACAGGATCTTTTGGTTTTTCTCAATGAAAAGTTCTGTTTTGCTTAATGCTTCTTCAACTGCCAGAATGTTTTCTTCTGCCCTGTCTTTCTTTTTGGCCATTTTTTAAAATTTTTGCAAAAGTATGTTTTTTTTGCTTAATCACCCACTGGCGTCAAAATTATTTGGCCCCATTGCAATGATGGAATAGTGGGGGATAAATAAATCCCTTGCTTTACTTGATTTAGATGATTTTATAGGTTACCTTTGCTTGATTTTTTTAACCATTCACCAAAACCTCATTCTTATGAACAAAGCAGATCTCATTGGAGCTATTGCTTCCGAATCAAAGTTGACCAAAGCGAATGCAAAAAAAGCACTTGAAGCATTCCTTAAAGTGACATCCGGATCCCTGAAAAAGGGAGATAAGGTCACACTGGTTGGTTTTGGAACATTCAGCGTTGCTAAGCGTGCCGCACGTGTTGCAAGAAATCCGCGTACAGGCAAGGAAATTAAAGTCCCTGCCAGAAAGATCGCCCAATTCAAACCGGGTGCAGAATTAAAAGGACTGGTAAGATAAGAGATTTTGTCGTTTTAGCAGGAGGGCTCCGGTAAACACCGGAGCTTTTTTTATCCCTGGACCATGGAAGAACGATTGAAAAAGAGCTATCTGGAATTCCTGTTCGGGTTTGTCACACAACATAAGCAGATCCGTTTCGGCGAGGTAATCCGCTATCGGACCAGGCATCTTACCATTGTTCTGGAAGATCTTTACCAGTCACACAATGCAAGTGCCGTCCTGAGGACCTGCGACTGTTTTGGCATACAGGATGTTCATATCATAGAAAATAAAAATCAATACACCGTTAACCCGGATGTGGCGCTGGGCTCATCTCAATGGCTTACGCTGCACAAATACAGCGGGAAAGAAGATAACACGGCCAGGTGCCTGGCTCTTCTGAAGGCACGCGGTTACCGGATAGCCGCAACGTCTCCGCGAATGAAGGACTATGTACTCAGTGAGCTTCCCCTGGACCATAAAACTGCCCTGCTTTTTGGCACCGAACTCAACGGACTCAGTCCGACAGCCCTTGAAATGGCTGACTGTTCGGTGCGCATACCCATGGTTGGGTTTACGGAAAGCTTCAACATATCCGTATCGGCCGCCATTTGCCTGTACGACCTGACATCGCGGTTGCACCGGTCTGCTGTCGAATGGCAGCTGAGCGAACCTGAAAAAACCGATATACTGATCCAATGGGCTGGAAATGTATTAAAGCACCCTTTAACGTTCGAAAAAGAATTTATGAGATCACGGATGGGAAAGTGATCGGATTTTTTTTCTACTTTTGCCCTTTCAATTTAAACAGTATATTCCATGGGAAAAGGTGACAAAAAATCAAAAAGAGGAAAAATAATCCTTGGATCGCATGGCGTCAGGCGGCCCCGTAAGAAGAGAAGGGTAATCCAGGCAAAGCCTGCTGCGGCAAAAAAAGAAGCCAAAAAAGCACCGGTCATCATGGAGCCTGTCGTGGAGGAGCCGGTGGTGGTGACCATCGCTGAAACGGTTGCAGCCGATGTTAAAGAGAAAGCGGTGTCCAAACCTGAAAAAGCTGAGAAAGCACGCGCTAAGGAACCGGCCAAAAAAGAAGTGAAGGCCAAGGCCCCGGCTAAAAAAACTGCCAAAGCTGCCAAGCCGGCTGCTGAACCGGCTCCGGCTGCTGAACCGGCTCCGGCTGCGGAACCAGCTCCGGCTGCGGAACCGGCTCCGGCTGCGGAACCAGCTCCGGCTGGGGAACCTACCCCTCAACCGGAACCGGAGAAGGAACCGGAAGCGTAAGCTTCCCGGATTTTCAGAGAGAGGTCAGATGGTTCTGGCCAATGAACAAAATACTTTCCCTCTTTCCCTGAAATCCCTGAACATATCATAACTGGCTGCGGCAGGCGAGAGCAGGCAGTGAGGATCAGGTACGTGAACAGGCATTTGGCACAGCGGCCGCACAAGCTGCCACTTTTGCTCCCCTGGTTACAGCTCCTGAAATGAGGGTGGAATTACCGCATCCGTTCTTGCGGGAGGACGCGCTAAACGTTTATTTGTGAGGCCGAATGAATTCTCGTAGATGACCAAGAAGGATACTTGACATTTAAATAGCCAACTACTAATTTTACATAAAAATAACAAAATCCAGATATAGTCGTTTTCATGTTAATGGTGAATGAATGACAGAACGTCGTGTCCATATTAAGCCTGCTCCCGGGAGGTTGCTGATCTCTGAACCTTCGCTGACGGATTTCTATTTCAAGCAATCGGTCATTTTGCTCGCCGAACACAATGAAGAAGGCTCTTTTGGGTTGATCGTCAACAAGCCCATTCAGGCCAGACTGAATGAGGTGACAAAGGATTTTCCGGATTTTGACGCCCAGATATTCCTTGGCGGACCAGTAAAGACCGATAGTATTTTTTATATCCATACGGTAGGCGAATTCATCCAGAACAGCATTAAAATCATGGATGGGCTCTATTGGGGAGGTGACATCCATTCGATTAAGGAAATGATGATATTGAGGCAGCTGACTCCGAAGGAGATACGTTTTTTTATCGGATATGCCGGCTGGGGATCCCATCAGCTCGATCGCGAATTAAAGGAGAAGTCCTGGGTGGTTTCGACCACGAAAGCAGATCAGGTGATCCACGCCAATCCCAGGCTTATGTGGGGTAACCTTATGCGGTCTTTTGGCGATGAATATGCTGTATGGGCCAATTTCCCTCCGGATCCTTCCATGAACTGAACCTTTACGGATCCGGTCATTCTTTTACTGCTCCATGTGATTCAACTCGGAGCCCCACATGCTGTGGGGAATCAGGAACATGATGATCAGAACCAGAGCTGCCACGATCACCCATGTCCTGAATTTCTTTTTCCGCTGTTGCTGGATAAAAGCGATGAGCCAGAAGATGAAGGCCACAGCAGTCTTGTTGTCGGTCAGGTCGTTCCCGACGGGCCAGCCTGTCCAGAAGGCTCCGAAGGCATATTTCTGTATTACCGGACCAAGCAGGAGACCGCCTGCCAGAAGGAGAATGAGGGTCACGCGCGTGTAGGTGATCACTTGTTTTCCGCTGAAGAGTACTTCCAATCCTGTGCGTGTGGAGAAAAGCATGGCAGCAAAGATGAGCACGATGTGAATGATCAGTATCCAGCCGGGTACAGCTCCCTTGTAACGCAGGATGACCGTCCCGTCAGTAAGGGGAGCCCGCTTTCCGTCCTTTTCAAGAATGATCTTATACTCCATTTTCCCGGCGGGGGGCTGATCAGGAAGATAGGCGATCAATGAATCCTTGTTGCGATCCATCCGGGCTTCATACCAGACATCGTAACTGTTGTACCGTTTAAATTGTATATACCCGTTGATGGATGTATCAGGAACATGGATGCCTATTTTTGCATCAGAACCGCACTCCCATGTTCTCAGGAGTTTGTTCTTAACGTATTGTCCGCCTATCTCTGTTTTCACGGTCACCGGGTAGGTCGGACCTGTCAGCCGCTGGTAATAAATGAATGCCAGGGTGAAAATGACGGAGAACACCCACATCAGAGAGGATCGGACTTTTTGATTCATGGAGAATGCTCTACCGGATGATCAGTTTATTGACATAGATACTGCTTGAATTGAACAGCCGGACCAGGTAGAGCCCAGGCGGGAAGTCGGACACGTCAATGGCATGATTGCGGGAGTCTTCTCCAAGCAGGGATACCTCTTCCTCTCTGATCACCACTCCCCTGATGTCCTCCACGACAAGTCTGTAATATCCCTGTATATTCCGTGTGAGAAGGTAGGTAAATTCGTCTGCAGGGTTTGGAAAAAGCATAAAGGCAGCCTCATGTTCGATATCGCCGATACCGACACAGGCATCGAACGTAAAGATAAAAGTGACCGTATCCTGGTTAACGCAACCGGTTTTAACGAATTCTGTCCTGACCCAGTGGGTCTGTATCTCTACTCCGACACCTGTGGTTTGAACCTGCATTGTATCTGCAGTTGATCCATTGCTCCAGAGGTAAATCACCTCTTCATTTCCACGGTAAGGCCGGAGAATAAGGGTGTCGTATACACATACATTGACCGGGTCATTGATAATGGGCATACTTTCCGGATAGAGAATCGTTTCGGGCAGCGGATTGACGAATACCGTCACGGTATCATGCGCCTCATTTCCGAAATTATCCTGAACCCTGACAATAAAATCAGTTGTGATGTAAAGGGGAGTTGTATAAGTATTTTCGGATGTACTGTCGGCTACCAGGATCCTTGGTCTCCATCTGAAAAAGTCATAGGTCTCTGATCCTCCGCCGGGATTGGCAAACAGCAGGGTGGAGTCGCCATAGCAGATGATCGAATCCCTGGCAGAGGGGCTGGCTGTGATAGGACCACCGGTGATGTATACGGTAACTTCATCGGTATCCTTACAACCGAACCTGTCGGTGATCTCCAGTGAATAGGTTTTGGAGTCAAATAGCTGAACGGTCATAGGATCAGGAACGTTGTCGGGCAGGCACCATCCTTCAGGGCTCCAAAGGTATTCGTAAGGTCCGCCGGCGCCACCTGTGGCGCTTCCATTCAGCTGCGCCGTGGTTCCCCAGCTTATGGAAATATTCTCACCTGCCTCGGCGATGGGAAGCTCAATGACTTTTACAGTGATGGAGTACTCATCCTGGTTGATCCCGTCATCCACCACCACCGTA
>JAQUQD010000055.1 GCA_028716265.1 Bacteroidales bacterium
CTTCTTGAGCTGCTGGAACTGATCCTGTTCGAAAACAATCCCTTTGTCACTGATGATCTGCTTGTATGCAATGGCGATCTGCTTCATGTGCCATGGTTCAAAGTTGGCTTTCTCGTCGACGTTGTATTTCTTTTTATAGTCCTGCATGGTCTGATCAAACACATCACGGCTTATTCCATGGGCCATGCCCCAGCACTGCAGCAAACGACGGTAGGAATCCCAGGAGGTCCAGCCATAGTTGTACTGTTTGCTCAGCTCTTCCGTAAGCTCATCGTTCATTCCCACATCCAGGAACGTGTTCATAGCCCCGGGCATGGAGATGGCCGTACCCGACCGTACAGAAAGCAGCAGCGGATCTTTCGGATTGCCAAACTGCCGTTCCGACATCCTTTCCATTCGCCGGATCTGGTTCATGATCATTTTGTCGAACTCCTGGCTGATCTCCGGATGGTTGGAGATGGTGAACCTTCTTCGGAACACTTCCGTGGTCAGGACAAATCCTTCCGGTACAGGAAATCCGGACAGAAAAAGCTTTTTGAGGAAATACCCTTTGGACCCGAGAAAGACCTGGTTGTCCATCTCCACCGTTTCGTCATAGATCGGACTGATGACCAGGTCGGAGTTATATGACATGACATCGCTGATCATGGTTGAAGGCAGGTTATCGACCATGTTCCGCAAGGAATTCAACACCTTGGTGATCAGGTTGTCGAGGGGCTGCACCAGAAATGCAGAGGCAATGATGTCTCGGAAAAATTCCTCGGACTTCTTATTGACCAGATGCTGAAAATCCTTCTCTGCCATCTTCCCTTTGGGATCGTAAAGCTGCCGTATGACTATCTCAAGGGACTGTTCGTAGGATTTGATGAAATATTTGTCGATGGTGCCTTTGACATCTTCGGCAATGAATTGGAAGATATTGATGTATTGGTCGAGCGAAAAGCTCCGTGAGGTGAGGCTGTACCGAAGCATCTGGAGGTTGGAGTTGAATCCCTGGCTGTGAACGCCGTCCAGTTCCATTCCCTCCCTGAAATATTCCAGGATGTCATGGATCCGCAACAGGGTGGTGGCGGAAATATAATCCAGGTTAATGTTGTTCACCACTTTTTCCATCAGCCGTGTGGCCACTTTTTCCAGCCGGAAAGTGAGTCCAAGCGCTTCAAACTTACTTTCGCGATAGACACCGTACATGGAAGGGATGCCGATGGCGATGTGACGCTTGTGGTAGATGTTCTCCCAGCCTTCACTTGGCTCGGGATTGAAGATGATCTGCTTGAGTTTCTCCATGAAACCATAGATCATTTTGAGCGATCGCTCGAAGTTGTTGCTTTTCAGGGCTTTGCCAAACCTCTCGATCTCCTTGGCCTCCAAAAAGGAATAACGTTTGAGAATCGTGACGATATCGACTGTATCGAACGAATACTTTTCCTTGAGTAAAAAATAAAGCTGGTGAAGATACTTGATCCTTTCCCTATCCCTCTGGTTATCGCCTGCCGCCTCATCAATCAGCTCGTAGAAGCGGCCGGTCTCAATATCCAGCAGGTCATGATAATCGCAGGAAACGATGGCACATGCTTTTTGAATGATCTCATGGACCGGAGCGAAATATTCGCCCTTCAGGTCAATGGAATCATATACATCTTTGGGCAGGATCGGTTCCAGTGCTTTCAGGTCACCGTCGTACCAGAAATTGAAGATCTTATGGGCCAGTTCGATGAGGGTGTTGTTGCTTTCGGTGTGCACCTGTTTCCTCAGAAAATGAATCAGGCGGTCCTGCCGTTTGGTGAGCTCATCCATGGAAGTGGTCACGTTGCGGATCTCGCCTTCTGCTCCGATCTCATTGAAATATACGGGGAAAATCCGGGAAAGCTGCTTTACCTTTTTATAGAAAGGGGAGATGTTGGAGTTGAGGATCCGGGTGATATCACGCTGGAACAGGTCGGTGTCGTTGATAAATATCCCTCCGAGCCTCAGGTTGACGATCAGCGTTGAGAGTAGGTTCTCGAGGATCATATGCGGGTATTCGATCAGCTCCAGCCATACCCTGATGTTCTTGATATGGTTCTCGTTCACGTTGATCTGCCAGTCCTGGTCGATAAAGACCATCCCCGGACTTTCAAATCCGAAGTTGATCAGGTGTGACTCGAAGTTGCTCACCAGGTGCTGGTCTTCCGTGTTGTCGATATCGATCAGCCGTTTACCGAGCGTCAGCAGGCAATCAAGGACCGATGAGATGTGGTCTTTCCTGAGCTGTTGAGAAAGTTCGAAGATGTTATCGGTAAAATCCCTCAGGTCATGAAAGGGAACCTCGTCAATGGCACTGCGCAGCAGCTTGTTGATGTTCCAGATCAGGCGTTCTTTCTGCAGCGCCATCCCCGGAAGGTTGAGCAGGTAGAACGAATAGTAGAATTTTGCGATGAATGTCTCCCAGTGATCGATGAAACGGATATACCGGTCAGCTATTTCGTCATAGGCCAGGATCTGGTCGGTAAGCTCCTGCAGGGAAGTGATCTGTTTCAGTTTTGCCTTCAGTTCAGCATACCAGGGGTGGCCGATCGTTTCAATATCGCTGGTGTAATCTCTGTTGAACGCCTGTTGCTTTCCCTGGTACCATTCTTCGATGTTGGAGGTGCGTTCCCAGAAATTCACAGTCCGGCCCAGGACTTCATGGAGAAAATGGAAGATCTGCTGAAGGAAGGTTTCATCGTGCGAGGTGTCGGTCAGGTGACGGATCAGGAACCTGGAGCTTTCAATATAACTTTCTTCGTTCAGGGGCAAGTTACGGTCGAGGATCTCCAGGGTGAGAAGGATCGAACGGACCGGTTTTGGTTGCAGTTTGTTCAGTTGTTCGATGAATTCTGCCATGGTCTGTACGATCTGTACATCAAGATCCTTTTTCAGTTCAGCGGCCAGCAGCGTATCAAGGACGTTCAGGATGGTCGCCCAGGCTTTCTCCGCTTCAGGCAGGCCGGAATAGAACCACAGGTCACCCAGCAGGATCTGGCGAAGCTCCTCAACCACGAATTTGCGGTTGGAGAAGGGATGCGAGTATTCGATCAGGCATTCGCTTGCCCTTTTATTGATGCCGTAATAGGACGAGGAGAGCTGGATGAAGTACTGGTGTTCTTCAGGTATCACGATGTTTTTATACCGCGTTTCCGCCAGATTGGCCTCCAGGGCTTTGGATACGAATTGCTGGTCCATAGGGGTAGATTCTTGGCACAAAATTAAGCGATTTTGCCATGTGGAGGCAAATTCCAAATTCCCAGCACCAAATTCCAAACAAATTTCACCCCACCCCTAACCCCTCCCCTGTTGGGAAAGGGTTGGGGAGGGGCTCCTGACAGAAATGTTCTCTACCTTTTCTTCCTTTGAAATGCCTCTTATTGTCAACATTCCCAACACTGAGTTTTCCTCCATACGGGTGATCTCAAATGAAGCGGTCGGATGGTTTGGCACATCAAAGAAATCAGGGTTTGAAAGATGTCCCACCAGCTTCTCGGGGGTTCCACCCTCCGCCGGATTGTAATTCTCATCGGTCGGAGTAATGGTGGCCATGTCGATGACAAAATTGCCACCGGCAATCTTCCCATCCTGGACCTTCAGGTCAGCCTGAGAGAGACTGATGGTCCCTTCGTGGGAGTAAAGGCCCAGCATTTCACCGAACCAGACCACCCGGCTCTGGTCGGGTTTCACCTGGAGGTTCGATAGAACGATACCCTTCTCAGGAGAAGCGGTAGCGGATTCTTCTGTTTTCTGCTTTGTTCCGGTCTGGGAACAGGAAACGGCAACGATGGCCGTTGCCATCACAGGGATCAAAAAAAATCGGTTGATCTTCATGGTCATGTGTGTTTTAAATGATTGCTTGTTGAATGTTTTTTATGAAATACTTAAACAAACAAATCCTTAAAAATGTCCACCCCTCTTTAAGGATGTCCTCCCGGTAAGTTAAGCAGCAGGTTAAATAGATAAAGGAGCGCAGGTGATAGATACTTTAATGGTGGAATTTAAAGAAATGAGCAGTACGAAGAAATTTCATTACCAATCATTTTGATCTTATATCTGCTGAATTATTGTATGATTATTATACCCAAAATATTGTGGTGTTTGAATTTGATGAGGAGAAGAGCTTAAGAAACAAGGAAAAACAAGGCTGACAGGCCTGGTCTGGCAAGTAAACGGGTAAATGTAGACTTTCCGCTTTGGATGGTACACCTGATGGATAAAGAGTCCAAACCTCTGGGCGTCACTCGCCAATCGATCATCAAAATCTGGATTGCGGAAGAATTGAAAGAGTTACTGCAATAATACATAAGCAGGCCATCACAAGATCAAGATTGTATTATGACCGGGGGATTTCCGGGGATGAACCCAGTGAAGTTAGCAATTGGCAGTTGGCACAGAAAACCTGCAACCTGCAACCCACCGCATAAAATTTACATTCCCGCGTTAATAATACAAATAAACCCTATTTTTGCACCCGCAAAGTTGTATCGTGAATCTTGTATTAAATAATTGTAAATCAAAATATTAATATTATGAATAAGATTAAGGTTGGCATCAACGGTTTTGGAAGGATTGGAAGAAATGTACTGAAGATCGCACTGGAGCGCGACAATATCGAAATCATCGGCATCAATGACCTGACCAGCACCAGTGTACTGGCCCATTTGTTAAAATATGATTCCACTCAGGGGAAGTTCAACGGAACGGTCTCCTTCGATGATACAAACCTGATCATTAACGGGGTAAAGGTCTCTGTGACGGCAGAAAGAAACCCCATTGACATTCGCTGGGCCACGGCACCGGATGTGGTGGTTGAATCAACAGGCGTTTTCCGCAGCAGGGAGAGTGCAAAGGGAGGATACGGCGACCACCTGAAGAACGGGGCCAGGAAAGTGATCCTGACCGTGCCGGCGAAGGACGATATTGACCGGATGATCGTCATCGGAGTGAATGACAATGACCTGAAAGACACCGATCAGTGCATATCCAACGCTTCCTGCACGACAAACTGCCTGGCACCGGTTGCCAAGGTACTCAACGACCGTTTCGGCATTGAAAATGGCTTCATGACCACGATCCATTCCTATACGAATGACCAGGTGATCCTGGATGGCCCGCATTCCGATCTGCGGCGCGCACGCTCGGCCGCCGTTTCACAGATCCCGACAACCACAGGCGCAGCCCGGGCAGTCGGAAAAGTGCTGCCTGCCCTCAAAGGCAAGCTGGATGGCATGGCCATCCGCGTCCCCACCCCCACCGGATCCGTTGTCGACTTGGTCGTCAACCTGAAGGTCGAGGTAACCAAAGATGAAATCAACAAAGCCATTAAGGAAGCAGCCGAAGGCCCGATGAAGGGAATCCTCGAATATACCGAAGACCCGATCGTATCGGTCGACATCATCCATAACCCCCACTCATCCATTTTCGATGCCCAGAGTACGATGGTGATGGGCAAGACGGCCAAGATCCTCGCCTGGTACGACAATGAATGGGGATACTCCGTAAGGGTCGTTGACCTCATTGAGAGAGCATTCTAACGGAATATTGCATAGCTTTGTGTTCGCAAAGCTGATCCGATGTCATTACTTTCACGCATCCCGGTTAAAACCCGCTTTTACATTCCCATTGTGACCGGCATCGTCATCATGGTGATGATCATTACCCTGATCACCATCGGAATGACGCGGCGCACCATTTACCGATCCATCGAACAGAACCTTACCACCGAGGTCCAGACCATAATCAAAATGTTTGAGCGTGAACAAGCGCTCAAACTGGACAAGGTCCACCGTGATCTCAAGGTAGCGCACGAATTGCTCTACCGGGATTCCCTGGAGATCAGCAGCGAGGTGTTCGGGATCCCGGTCACCAACCAGGTGTCCCATACGGTCCACCAGGCCCGGCTCCAGAAATGGTTCCTGGCCGGTGAAGAACTCTTTCATAGCAATATGTTCATTGACAGGGTGAGTTTTTTAACAGGTGCCACCGTGACCCTGTTCCAGAAGATCGACAGCGGATTTGTGCGGATCGCCACCAATGTGCTCCAATCCGACAGCACACGGGCGATCGGGACATTCATTCCCATGGATTCCACCGTGGCAGATACCATCCAAAGCGGAAAGACCTATTTCGGAAGGGCCTACGTGGTGAATGACTGGTATATCACCGCCTACGAACCTATCATCTTCCAGGGAAAATTGGCCGGCATGCTCTACGTGGGAGATAAGGAAAAAGATCTGGACAAACTTCGCGGGATCCTGCTCAACCTGAAGATCGGAAAATCCGGATTCCCATGGGTCATGGATGATCAGGGGACCTTTATCATTCATCCGGCACTGCAGGGGAAAAAATATCAGGACCAGGAACAGCTGAAAAAAATGATCCGGATGAAGAAAGGATTGATCGTCAGCAGGAACAATCCGGACCGTTCGAAAATCATGATCGCTTTTAATTACTTCAGTGACTTCAGATTATACGTTTGCGCCACGGTGTCCCTTAAAGAAGAGACCGCCCAGATCCTCAACAAGATCATTCTCAACTCGCTGATCATCTCGTTCATCATCATCATCGCTTTCTCCATCTTTGTCTACTACATCACCATCGAGAATGTCAGAAAATTCCTTGGAAGGCTTGAGATCTCCCGGGCCCAGCTCGACAGTACAAAAACGGCCCTGGCTCAGTCGGAACAACATTTCAAAACCCTGTTCAACAACAGCAGCGACGATATTTTCGTCATTGATATGGAGGGTAACTTCCTTGAGGTGAATCAGGTGGCATGCGATAACCTGGGTTATGGCCCCGAAGAATTCGCCCAGATGAATTTCAGGGATATCAAAACGCCTAAATTCCTCGACAAAGTTGCCAGAAACCTTGAGACCATCCGTATGCTCGGCAAATACCGGTATGAATCGGAGAATGTGGCGAAAAACGGTCGGGTGATCCCGGTGGAAATGAATAGCCGGATCATTGAATATAAGGGGGATAAAGTAATCCTGACCATTGCCAGGGATATCACCGAGCGGAAAGAGATCGAAGAAAAGATCCTGCGGACGATCATCCAGACCGAGGAAAGAGAACGGAAACGGTTTGCTGCCGACCTGCATGACGGATTGGCTCCCATCCTTTCGACCATTAAACTCTATACGGATATTATGAAAAAGGGCGATTTCAAAAAGATCGGCAAAGAAGAGGCCATCGGTAACGTGGAAGAACTGGTGGATATGGCTATCAAATCGACCCGCGAGATCTCCAACAACATCCGGCCGTCATTATTGCAGGATTTTGGGCTGGCAGCTGCCATTCATGAATTTACGAATTACATCAAGGCAACCAACGCCATTCAGATTGAAGTGAATACACAGCAGTACACGATTGATCACCGCGGCATTGAGGAAACCATCCTTTACCAATGCCTCCAGGAATTGATCAACAATACATTGAAACATTCACAGGCAGATCATATCAAGATCGATCTAAAAAGTTTCGATAACCAGATCATCCTTTATTACCGCGATAACGGGATTGGATTCGACCTTCATGATGAGCTGAAGAAGAATACCGGATATGGCCTGAACAATATCATCAATAAAATAAAAACCATCAAGGGATCCTGCGATATCAACACGGAGCCCGGGAAGGGGATGTTCCTGATCGCTTCCGTCAGGATCCCGGAAAACAACACCTGACATGGATATCATTAAAGTTATGATCGTGGACGATCACATCATCTTTCGCAAAGGACTGCGAACCATCCTGAATGAGATCGACGAAGTGAAAGTGGTGGCAGAAGCCTCCAATGGAAATGAATTGCTGGATCTTCTCAAAAAAATACAGACTGACATCATTTTCATGGATATCCGCATGCCGTTGATGGACGGGATCGAAGCCACTAAAAAGGTCTCCGAGAAATATCCGGACATCAGGATCATTGCCCTGACCATGTTTGAGGAGGTAACCTATTTCAATGAAATGATCGAGGCCGGAGCATCCGGATTCCTTTTAAAGAAAACAACGACGGCTGAGCTGAAGAAGGCCATCGACGCTGTGCTGAAGGACGATACGTACTTCTCGGAGGAATTCATCGCCTCTGCCTCCAGATACCACAAGGCCAAGCCGAAAGATCCTGATGTCAGGCTAACGGACCGTGAACTGGAGGTGCTTGACCTGATCTGTAAAGGGTATTCCAATGTGGAGATCGCACGGTTCCTTGGAGTCAGCCAGCGTACGGTGGACGGGCACCGCGCGCACCTCTTTGAAAAGACCGGCGCCAAGAATGCACCGAACCTGGTGCTGTATGCGGTGAAGAATGGACTGATTAAAGCGTAGTGCTTTATGAAATTCCAAATTCCAAACACCATAATCCAAACAAAATCCAAGATCCAAATTCCAAATCATTCGCTGATTATAGGGATTTTACAGGTTTCCTTTGACCATTCCTGGCGTGGAAAATACCTGCATGAAAAAAAAATTCATTTTTTTAATCTTTTTTCCAGGTGTATATGACTGTTTTTCAGTCTTTAGGAGTCCATACCTAAAAAATTTTTCTTCATCTGTCTTTCCGTTAAATAGTTGATAATCAGTATTATTTGTGAAAAGAAACAGGTATTTTCACCTGGTTCTTCCGGGAGCAATATACTCTTGCTGCGATTGCTTTGTAGGGATACTTTTGTCATCGAAATTTTATACCAGGTACATTTTAATTTTAAAGGAAAGAAGCCATGAAAGCACAGAAAATTTTAATTGTAGATGATGACATCGATGTGATCAATGTATTGACGACCATTCTGGAGAATGAAGGATATGAGGTTTTGTCGGCCTTTGATAAAACAGAAGGCCTGAAACTGGCCCGGAACGAGAAGCCTGATATGGCGATCCTCGACGTGATGATGACCACGCATTATGAAGGATTTGAAATGGCAAAGGAACTCAGTGAAGATGAGGCTTTACGGAAGATTCCCGTGTTGATGCAAACCTCCATTGACGTGCTGGAAACGACCAAGGAGAGCGTAAGGGAGATGGCCAGGGAATTTCGGTCCGACTCACGTTACAGGGAACTGCAGGTGATCCTGCTGCGGGATATTATTTCCGGGAATGCGGGTGTCGATTACCGGGCGAAGGACGGAAGATCGATCTGGCTGCCCGTGAGCGGGTTTCTCAGGAAGCCGGTTGACGCGAAAAAACTCCTCTGTGAGATCAATTTGCACATTGGGAAAAAGTCAGCTAATGCCTGAAGGGACCTGGTCGTATCTGAGCAGTAAGAATTAAATCCATAAAGAAAGCATCATGAAATCCGGAATTGCAGAAGTACTGGAAGTCCACGAAAAAGGAAGGCGTGACACCCTGATCCCCATACTACAGGAGATCCAGGAAAAAGAGGGGTATCTCTCGGAGGAAGCTGTGGTGGAAGTCGGGAAACACCTGGATATCCCATCAAGCCGCATCTATGGTGTAGCAACGTTCTACAACCAGTTCAGGTTCCAGCCGACAGGCAGGTATCACATTCAGGTCTGCCGCGGAACAGCATGTCATGTGCTGGGATCTGCGACGGTCCTTGAACATCTTGAAAAGCTGTTGCACATCAAAGCAGGGCAGACCACACGGGATGGCCTCTTCAGCATGGAGATCGTCGCGTGCATCGGTGCCTGCGGGCTGGCCCCGGTGATCAACGTGAACGGAGAGTTTCACGCACAGGTTGACGCTGAAAAGGTGGCAGCGATTATGGAGGAATACAGAAAACGGGAGGAGACGTTATGATCACTGAAACGATTACAGATGTCAGCCATATGCTGACTGACAGGCTCATGCAGGAAGAACCGGACCTTCAATCGTTCCGGGAAGAGGATCTGCTGCAGACGCTACGTCGCGAACTTGTCCTTAAGCCGGTGATATTCATCGGTTCCGGGACATGCGGGCTGGGTGCAGGCGCCGATAAAACGCTGCACGCTGTGAAACGCTATCTGGAAGAAAAAAATATCGATGCCGACATCGTACAGGTGGGCTGTATCGGTATGTGCTCGGCTGAACCGTTACTGGACGTTCAGCTACCTGGTAAGAACCGTATTTGTTTTCAAAAGGTCACAGGTGAAAAAGTAGCGGCTCTCCTGGACAATGTTTTGAATGGGGAGCCCACAGGGGAAGGCATCCTGGGGCAGTTCAGGGGAGAATCTGGCGGGGAGTGGGACAAAGTGCCCTATCTGGATGAACATCCGTTCTTCGCCCGGCAGACCCGGATCGTATTAAAGAACTGCGGCATCATTGATCCCGTCAGCATCAAAGAGTATATTGCTCATGGCGGTTATCAGAGCCTGCTCACCATTTTGCAGAAATGCACTCCCTTCGAAGTATGCCAGAAAGTGGAGCTGAGCGGTCTGCGTGGCCGTGGCGGCGGTGGATTCTCCACCGGCAAGAAATGGAAGTTTGCCAACCAGACCGAAGCGGATCAGAAGTACCTGATCTGCAATGCAGATGAAGGAGACCCCGGTGCTTTCATGGACAGAGCCGTGATCGAGGGGGATCCTTACAGGCTGATCGAAGGGATGACCATTGCTGCGTATGGTATCGGTGCTACCAAAGGGTATGTGTACATCCGGGCGGAGTATCCGCTGGCCATCAAGAGATTGCGCATTGCCATGGACCAGAGCCGCAGGTATGGATTGCTCGGAAATGATATTGCCGGATCGGGATTTGATTTTGACATCACGATCAAGATGGGCGCAGGCGCATTCGTATGCGGGGAAGAAACGGCCCTGATGCACAGCATCGAGGGTAAGCGCGGCATGCCGCGTCCAAGACCTCCGTTTCCTGCCATCAGCGGATTATTTGGCAAGCCCACTGTGATCAACAACGTGGAAACCCTGGCCAACCTGCCCGGATTGTTGCAAAAGGGAGAAGCCTGGTTCAGCTCCATGGGCACTGCCACCAGCAAAGGCACCAAGGTGTTTGCCCTGTCGGGAAAGATCAATCGTACGGGACTTGTGGAGATACCCATGGGGACGCCGCTGCGGGACATCATTTTCACGCTAGCAGGCGGCATACGGAACGGAAAGAAGTTCAAGGCAGTACAGATCGGCGGACCCTCCGGCGGATGCATCACCGAGGCCAACCTGGACATCCAGATCGACTACGAGTCACTGATCAGGGTGGGCGCAATGATGGGAAGCGGCGGCCTGGTGGTCATGGATGAGGATACCTGCATGGTGGATGTGGCCAAATTTTTCATGGACTTCATCCAGCGCGAAAGCTGCGGGAAATGCATTCCCTGCCGCGAAGGAACCCGAAGAATGCTGGAGATCCTGGAGAGCATAACCTCCAAACCGGTCAACTCAGGCAACGAGCCCCTGACACGTTTTCGCGGCATCATCCAGCTTGAGAAACTGGCAAAAGTGATCAGGGAAACATCCCTGTGCGGACTGGGGCAAACGGCTCCTAATCCTGTCCTGAGCACCTTACGCTGGTTCAGGGATGAATATGAATCGCATATCTATGAACGGAAATGCCCGGCAGGTGTATGTACCAACCTGAGGACATTCCGGATCGACGTGGATAAATGCACCGGGTGCACGGTATGTTCAAAGAAATGCCCCACAGGTGCTATCATCGGCGCTAAAAAGACGGCGCATTTTATTGTGGAGGAGAAATGCATCGGTTGCGGCAGCTGCGAGGAAGCCTGTAAATTCGGTGCCATTTTCATTAGGGAATAACTCCCTGAAAAATATAGAAGCTATGGATTGCACAATAGAAGTAAACAACAAGAAGATTGAGGCTGCGAAGGGTGAATTGCTGATCGATGTCCTTTCCAGGAACGGGATCAGGGTCCCCACGCTCTGCCATATGAAGAATTATTTGCCTTCCGGTTCCTGCCGCATGTGTGTGGTGGAAAACCTTACCAGCGGAAGGCTGATCACCTCATGCTCCTATCCTGTGGAGGAAGGGATGAGGATACAGACGCATTCACCTCGGGTGGTGGAATCCAGGAAGACGATCGTGGAATTGCTTTTGTCGAATCATCCTGACGACTGCCTGTATTGTGTGCGTAACGGTAAGTGTACCCTGCAGGATTTTGCCAGCGAACACAACGTGGTGGAGCGCAGGATCAGCGGCAAGAAAAACGATCATCACAAGGATCTTTCCAGCGCGAGCATCGTCCGCGATCCCGACAAATGCATCCTTTGCGGCCGCTGCGTGCGGGTATGCGAGGAAGTGATGAATGTCTCGGCCATTGATTACATCAACCGGGGGAGCCGCTCGGTCATCGGCACGGCCTTTAACAAGGGGTTGAATATTTCCAGCTGTGTGAACTGCGGACAATGTATCTTGGTATGTCCTACCGGTGCCCTTTCTGAAAAAACACACATCCCGGAGGTCCAGATGGCGTTGAATGATAAGGAAAAAATGGTGATCGTGCAGTACGCTCCTGCGGTGACGGTATCGATCGCGGAAGAATTCGGTCTGGAGCCTGGTGCCGACCTTAACGGACTGCTGAATGCAGCCCTTCGGAAAATGGGCTTCGACCGGGTCTATGATACATCCTTTTCAGCCGACCTGACGATCATGGAAGAGTCAGCCGAATTGATACACCGGATCCAGAACAACGGTGTACTGCCTATGATCACCAGTTGCTGCCCTGCCTGGATCAAATATGCGGAGGAGTTTGCCCACGATATGCTCCCAAACCTGTCGACCTGCAAATCGCCGCAGCAGATGCTGGGCGCGGTCATCAAGAGCCATATCAGCGAGATGGAACAAAAGGACCCGCACCAGATCTATTCGGTGTCGATCATGCCTTGTGTGGCCAAGAAATTTGAGGCACAGCGGGAGAACATGACCCACCGCGGGATCACGGATGTTGACGCGGTTTTGTCGACGCGCGAGCTTGTCCGAATGATCCGCCTGTACGGGATCGAAATTGATAAACTCGAGCCTGAAACGGCGGATTCGCCCCTGGGTGTGCGCAGCTCTGCCGGTAAACTGTTCGGCAATACAGGCGGTGTGATGGAAGCTGCCATTCGTACAGCCTATTACAAGCTTACCGGGAAAGACTTGGTCAATTTCCGCATCCCAGAGATAAGGGGATTCAAAGGCAGGAAGGAGACACGCATCCGGATCGGTGACCTGGAGCTGGGTGTGGCCGTGGTCAGCGGTTTAAGAAATGCACACCTGTTGCTGGAGGAGATTCGTAACGGAAGGAACGATATTCATTTCATTGAGGTGATGTCCTGCCCGGGCGGATGCGTCGCCGGCGGAGGCCAGCGCGTGGGGTGCGGCGAATCGGATATCCTCGCCCGCATGAAAACGCTCTATACCATAGATGATCAGGAAACGATAAAAATGTCACACAAAAATCCCGAGATCATTGAACTCTACAGGGAATTCCTGGGAGAGCCACTCGGGCACAAAAGTCATGAATTGCTTCATACTAGCTATATTAAACGTGATGTGATGTTGTAGCAATGAAAGAAGGGAAAGGAAATACAGTATCAATGAGTGGTCCGGTCAGGGATAAGTTGGTCTATACGGTCAAGGACAGGTGCAGGGTATGCTATACGTGTGTAAGGGAATGTCCTGTGAAGGCGATCCGGATCATCAACGGACAGGCCGAGGTGATTAGTGAACGCTGCATCGGTTGTGGAAATTGTGTGGTTGTGTGCAGCCAGCAGGCAAAGGTGTATGTGAACCAGGTCCGCCAGGTACGGGAACTTCTTTCTTCTTCTGAAAAGGTCGTCGCCCTTGTAGCCCCCAGTTTTCCGGCTGAGTTCACCGAGTACAGTGATTTCAGGATTTTTGTGGGAAGACTTCGGGCGCTGGGCTTCGGCCATGTGATGGAAGTGGCTTTCGGGGCTGATCTTGTCGCCAGGGAATATGCACGGTTGATTGATAAGGAGAATGCAACAACCATGATCAGTTCCGATTGCCCTGCCATCGTGTACTACATCCGCCACTATTATCCTGAACTGGTCCCGCATCTGGCACCCGTGGTCTCTCCGATGGTTGCCTCGGCCCGTGTGGCAAAGAAGAAATTCGGTGACGATATCAAGCTGGTCTTTATCGGTCCCTGCATCGCCAAGAAAGCAGAATCCCGGGAAGTGGATGAAGTGATCACCTTCGAAGAACTCAGATGGCTTTTCGATCTGCATGCAGATGACGTGAAGAAGGCCATCCCCTCCGATTTTGATCCGCCTCATGCGGGCAAAGGGGCCATTTTCCCGTTAAGCAGGGGCTTGCTGCAATCAATGAACAAGACCGATGACCTGTGCGACGGCGACATACTCATCGCCGAAGGAAAGCCACAGTTCAAGGATGCCATCCGCCAGTTCGGGAAAGAGCTGAAGCAGACGCATCACCTTCAGCTGCTGTGCTGTGAAGGATGCATCATGGGACCCGGTATGTCGAAGAACGGACAGCGCTATATCCGCCGGAAGCAAATAAGCGGCTATGTCAGGAAAAAAATGTCGGATATCCGCCACACGCAATGGAATAAGGATATGGACGCGTTCAAGGATATTGACATGAGCAAAACCTTTAAACCGGCCGACAGACGTATCCCTCTGCCCAACCTGGAAGAGGTCGGCCAGGTGCTCCTTCGCATGGGCAAAAAAAGCCCGAGCGACCACCTGAACTGCGGTGCCTGCGGTTACGACACCTGTGAGGAACATGCTGTAGCCATCCTGGAAGGACTGGCTGAAACGGAAATGTGCCTACCGTATACCATTGAAAAGCTTCATAAATCAATCGAAGAACTGAATTTTTCTAACGAAAGGCTCGCAACGGCACAACAGGCACTTAAACAATCCGAGAAAATGGCGACCATGGGGCAGCTGTCAGCCGGTATCGCCCACGAACTGAACAATCCCCTCGGCGTGATCACCATGTACAGCAATATCCTGATCGATGAATCCAAACCCGATGATCCGATACGTAATGACCTGGAACTGATCGCCGAACAGGCCAACCGGTGCAAAAGCATTGTGGGCGGATTGCTCAATTTTGCCCGGAAGAATCAGGTCAAACTCGAATACACCAACATGAAGGATTTCATCAACCGGAGCATCCAGTCGATCATTAAAAGCGATAATATCACCGTCACGTTCGATTGCCTGACGGCAAAAAACGACGCGATGATCGACCTGGACCAGATGATGCAGGTGTTGACCAACCTGGAAAAGAATGCCGTGGAGGCTATGCCCGACGGGGGAAGCCTGAACATCAACCTTGCAGGGGATGAGGAAAACATTGAGATCAAAGTGAGTGATACAGGAGCAGGCATCACCCAGGAAAACATGGAAAAGATCTTTACCCCGTTCTTTACGACAAAGAAACTGGGTCAAGGAACCGGCCTGGGATTGCCCCTCATTTATGGAATCGTGAAGATGCACCGTGGACAGATTAATGTGATATCCAATTCGGATCCTGCAAAAGGACCGACAGGTACCACATTTACCATTCGACTGCCACGAAATATGAACCAGCTAAATCTTGTAACGTCATGACAAAAAAAGTATTGATCGTGGATGATGATCCCGATTCACTGAGCCTACTCAAATTCCATGTGGAAGGTTTCGGATTTGAAACCATAACCGCTGAAAGCCAGAAGGAAGGTGAGGAGATCATCCAGAATATGAAACCTGACCTTGCCATCTTCGACCTGATGATGGAAAACAAAGACAGCGGATTTATACTCAGCTATAAATTCAAAAAGAAATACCCCGATGTTCCGGTGATCATTGCCACTGCCGTAACGACAGAAACTGGAATGATATTCGGCCTGGACACGGAAGAAGAAAAGAACTGGATCAAGGCGGACCTCTACCTGGAGAAAGGTATCCGGCCTGACCAGCTTCACCGCGAGATCAACAAATTATTGCAACTGTAATCCGGATTTAAGTCTGTCAGGATGGAAAAGTTAAAAGTACTGGTAGTTGACGACGAGCCGGGGATCCGGTCGGGGATCAACAGGATCCTGCGGAACTACTCCGTAGGCTTCCCTTTTATGGAAGAGGATTTCCAGTTCGAGCTCATCGACGCAGAAACAGGTGAAAAAGCCATTGAGATCATCGAGTCCAGCCCGGTGGATATCATTTTGCTGGACAATAAATTACCGGGTATCAACGGGATTGACGTATTGGAGTATATCAGCAAACAGAAGTATGATGTACAGGTCATGATGATCACCTCGTATGCCTCCCTGGATCTGGCCGTAAAAGCCACCAACATCGGGGCATATAATTTCATTCCCAAGCCCTTCACGCCCGACGAGCTGAAAACGGCAATGGAAGGCATCACCAAGCATCTGTTTCTTAAACGGATGACACGTCAGCTCCATAAGGAGGGAAAAGAGATCCGGTTCCAGTTCCTGTCCGTGCTTTCTCATGAGCTCAAGTCGCCCATCAACGCGATCGAAGGGTACCTGCAGATCATGAAAGAAAAACAGGTAGGAGAAAAGATCGATGATTATGCGGTCATGATCAACCGGTCGATCGAGCGCCTCAAAGGGATGCGGACACTGATCATGGATCTGCTGGACCTCACCAAACTTGAATCAGGAAAGAAACAACGGGAAATAAAAAAGATCGATGTGTCGGAAATAGCCAAAATGGCAATCCATTCAATGGAACCTCTGGCGATCCAGAAAAATGTCAGGATCTATTACGATAATGGAGAAGCTTGTTATCTGAACGGGGATAATGCGGAAATAGAGATCATCCTGAACAACCTTCTGTCGAACGCCATCAAGTACAACAAAGAGGGCGGGCAGATCTATGTTCATATCAAAGGTTCCGACGATAAGGTGGTCATCAAGGTGGAAGATACCGGCATTGGAATGAGCGAGGAGGACCAGGAAAAGCTGTTCCAGGAATTTGTCAGGATCAAGAACGTAAAGACCAAGAACATTACAGGCAGCGGCCTGGGACTTTCGATCATTAAAAAACTGGCGGATCTCTATGCTGGTGATATTAAAGTTACCAGCAAACCGGACGTAGGGACCACATTCACTGTCACTCTGATGAAAAATGCCGACACAACCAATGCAATCCTTCTTCAATGAAATTCACACCGGAAAAATACCGTATCGAGGATATTTCAGGGAAACCCTTCATTGATCCTGATGAGATCTGGGAATATCTGAACCATGCGCAACCGACCATGGAGAGGGTCATGCACATCATTGACCGGTCGCTGAACAAGAACAGGTTGTCACTGGAAGAGGTTGCCATACTGATCAAAGCCGACGATCCAGCGATGGTGGATGCCATCAAGGAAGGCGCCAGGAAGCTGAAAGAGATGGTGTACGGGCAGCGCATCGTACTCTTTGCCCCGCTGTATGTGGGCAACTCGTGCATCAACAACTGTAAATATTGTGGTTTCAAGGCATCCAACCGGCAAGCCGTCCGGCGAACCCTTACCCAGGAGGAGCTGATCGAGAATGTCAAAGCCCTGGAGGATGAGGGACAGAAACGGCTGATCCTGGTTTATGGGGAACATCCTTCGTACACTCCTGAGTACATCGCCAGCACGGTTCGCACGGTCTATCAGGTGAAGAAGGGCAACGGGGAGATCCGCCGGGTGAACATCAATGCGGCGCCGATGGACGTGGAAGGATTCCGGACCATCAAGCAGGCCGGCATCGGCACGTACCAGATCTTTCAGGAGACCTATCATCCCGAGGCATACACCTGGTATCATCAAAGCGGCCGCAAGAAGGACTATGCCTACCGGCTCGTGTCACTCGACCGTGCCCAGGAGGCCGGCATCGACGACGTTGGCATCGGTGCCCTGCTTGGACTTTATGACTGGCGTTTTGAGGTAATGGCTCTGGTCAGGCACACCAGCCACCTGGAGGCATGCTTCAACGTAGGGCCTCATACCATTTCCTTTCCAAGGGTTCAGGATGCGTCTGATTATCAGATTGATGAGAGATACAAAGTATCGGACGAGGAGTTCGTCAGGCTCATCGCCATTCTCCGCCTGGCCGTGCCCTATACCGGTATGATCCTCACGGCCCGGGAACCTTCCTTCATCCGGGATGAGGTGCTTCAGTTCGGGTGTTCCCAGATCGACGGCGGTACGCGCCTGGAACTGGGCGCTTACGCGGAAGAGGATCGCAAGAAATTGCAGAATCTCAATCTGGAACAATTCCTGATCAACGACAGCCGGTCGCTGAACGAGGTGATCAACGAACTGATCCAGAAGGATTACATCCCTTCCTTCTGCACGGCATGCTACCGCAAGGGGCGCACCGGGGAGCACTTTATGGAATTCTCAGTGCCGGGATTCATCAAACGTTTCTGTACACCCAATGCCCTGCTCACCCTGGCTGAATACCTCTGCGACTATGCTCCCGCCCCGACACGTGAAAAAGGCTGGAAGCTCATCCAGAAGCAGCTGGACGGCATGGAAGAGTCCACGGGAAAAAAAGCCCTGGAAGAACGCATGGAACGGATCAGGCAGGGGGAGAGGGACCTGTACTTTTAATAATTGATAATTAACAATTAACAATAGAACAATAGAACAATAGAACAAGGAATAACAATTTAACAATTTAACAATTTATCATATAAGATTTTAGGATGACCAGAGGCAGAGATACCAAACCCCATATCGGGATATTCGGACGGCGAAATACCGGCAAGAGCTCTTTTATCAACAGGCTGGTAAACCAGCAGGTCGCTATTGTTTCGGAACAGGCGGGAACGACGACCGATCCCGTCAGGAAATCCATCGAGATCTTCGGCATCGGACCGGCTATCGTCATTGACACGGCCGGCATCGACGATACAGGGGAGCTGGGGGCCAAGCGGGTCAGCAAGACGATGGAAGTGCTCAAAACCGTTGACTGCGCCGTGCTGCTGCTTGCCGGAAACCGGTTCGGTGAGGAGGAAAAGGCCTTGATAAGTCATTTCGGTGAATGGGACATACCCTTTCTGATCGTGCACAACAAGGAAGACTTGGAGCCGCTCCTGCCGGAAACGGAAGAGACGATCCGCAAGCAATCTGGATCAAGGATCCTGCGGTTCAGCACGGTTCAGGGCGACTATTTGCACGAAATGATCGAAGCTCTGAAAGATACCATTCCGGATACGGTCTACCAGCAATCATCACTGATCGGCGATATCGTTCATAAAAACGATTACGTTCTCCTGATCACACCCATTGATCAGGAAGCCCCTAACGGAAGGATGATCCTTCCCCAGGTGATGGTGATCAGGGATGTGCTTGACAATGATTGTGTTAATATCGTATTGAAAGAAAACCAGGTTAACAATTCTTTAAGACCTCGGCCTTAAGGCCTGCGCTGGCCATCACCGACAGTCAGGCGTTTCACAAGGTGAAGGACCTGGTGCCGGAGGAAG
>JAQUQD010000056.1 GCA_028716265.1 Bacteroidales bacterium
AGTTTCTCGAAACAGACGGTTTGAACCTTGCAAAGAGCACAGATAAATAAGCCAAAGAACTTAATGCGGGCCAAATTCATTTTGTCCCCAAAAATTTGTGTCAATGTTTCGAATAAAATGCTATTTTAACTCTCAGCCCTGGGGTTCGTGTACCTTGGATTCATACTTGTTGGTATTTTATCTAAGGTACTGAATATCAGGGCTTTATATTATTCTATACCGAAAAGTTATCACCAAGTTATTAACATATATTATTGATATTCAGAATATTACGAAATTTTGTCATGTACTAAGTAGTACGGCAGACTGCCTTTTATTTGCACTTTATGTAAAAGTATTGTATATTTAGAAATCATTTGCGATGATCTTCTATGAAGTACAAGGCCATCATCTTTGGATTGATTATTTTGGCAATCCAGACATCTGCACAGGATTCAACCAGATTTTTCCTGGATGAATTCAACGCGTCTGTAAACTGCACCACCGTGAAGGGTGACAATAATGACAGGTGTGGATTTGGACTGGGAGCATATCATTCATTTATGCCAGAAAAAATGTTAAACGTAATCACAGGTTTTGAGTATAACAGGACAACCCAGTTTAAATATTGGGAATATGGAGGGCATTTTTCAAATGAGAGAGACCTGACTTACAGAATGAATTTTGTATCAGTTCCACTTGGGCTCAGAATCAACTTTGGAAATAAAACAAAGATTTTCCTGGAAGCAGGTGGTTTTGCAGATCTGATGGTCTATTCTAGAAAAAAGGGGACATACGATACTTTTTTACCTGATTCGAATATGCATATAGTACATTATTCCGGACAAATAGATGAGCCAGCTGGATTACCCAGTTCTTTCGGTGTATATGCTGGACTGGGAATCCGAATACCTGTCTCAACTTTTGAACTGATCATTAAACCTGATTATAAATTTGGGCTTAACAAGATGGATTCTTATGGTTACGCATCATTTTACAACAGATATTTCAGGCTAAACATTGGGATAAAAATAAACAGAGCTATTCACTGAATATCAAAATATGGAAACAGCAAGTCAGGATTTAGTACGTGAACATAAAGTCATTTAGCACGATAGGCCCCAAAATGTTATTGATGAAGAAAAAAATCCAGATTCTGGTCGTTCTGTTGGCATTTCCATTCCTTTTATCTGGACAGAAAGGCTATTATGTGAATGACACCCTCATGAATTATGGGGTTAAACTGGTCGACTTGGGAGCCATTTCCAACGCAAGGTATTGCAGAGTCAAAACCCTTCAGGGTAAGGTGATGCAGTTCTCTCCGGATGAGGTTTCCGAATATGGTTTTCTCCACGGCAAAACATTTTGTTCGAAGACGGTCTGCCGGGAGGATTCTGTTTACAGGGTGTTCATGGAAAGGCTTGTTAAAGACAGTACTTCGCTATATTTTTACAGGGACAGAGGGATCCGGACCTATTACCTGGAGAGTGATTCGATTTGGGAAGAACTCAAGAATAAGGATGGAACGCAGCACCAATCCTACAGGTTGCAATTGAACCATTTTACTTCCGATTGCCCTGAGGTAGCCGATGCAGTCAGGTTGGCCGGATACAGGAAAAAACCACTGACGGAACTGATGAACCGTTACAACCAATGCATATCAAAACCGTTTCCTGTCATGAAACTGGGGATCAGGGCAGGCTATGAGTCCTGCAAGCTTCGTCCCCACGGAACGATACCCGATTACTTGGAAGAAATGGAGATAGATCCTGACGGTGGTTTTATCATCGGGATCAGCATCGAAAATCCTATTGCTGTAAGTCGCTTCTCTGTGGTTACAGCCATACGGTATTCGATGCATCAATATTCCTCTGAATATTATTCCAGCAATGCTGATTATTACTTCACTGCAAAGTTCTCCGCAATTTCACTCCCGCTGACATTTAGGTACACATTCCCCTACCAACCGTTCCGGCCATATATTGATGCAGGCATTCTGGCTGCATACAATACCGGATATGAACAACAGGTTTATCAGGCACTTCACCAGGACGGAATCATCAGCATCGATGATATCGCTGATTATTCCTTTGTTGATGAATTTCAGGCTGGTCTGACAGTCGGTTGCGGCTTGATTTATGACCTGGATTACCGGAAGGCTTTTTTCCTGGAATTTAACCTGGACGAACTTTTTGAGTTTTCTTCGCTTAACACCTTCAACAGATCCGCATTTTCATTCGCACTCGGATTCATGTTTTAATCATGAAAAAGATACTTAAAATAATTCCGTTCATCCTTTTTTGCACCGCGTGTGAATCTGATCCTGAGTTGACGCCGGATCAGTATCCCATCCCGATCACCCTGGATGTGACCGAGATTGATTCAACAGGAGCAAGTTTCAAAGCTGAGATCGTCAACACAAATTATATCGCCATTACGGAATGCGGCTTTGTGTGGAGAAAAGATGAAAAACCTTCCCTCGCTGATTACTGGTGTTCAGTGACACCGGCTATCATCTCCGGAAACTACTCAAAGAGAATTTCAGGCGGCCTGGTGGAAGGCAAGCGTTATTGTGTCAGGGCATACGCAAAAGGAGTTGATTTTTTGGTTTACGGTACAGATACCTGGTTTGAATCCAAAGGAAGTTTACCGGTGAAGATTCATGATTTTCATCCGGATAGCTTCAGGCTGGGAGGCGAACGATTTGTGATCGAGGGTGAATCTTTCAGCACCATGCCCGCGGAAAATCATGTATACTTTGGTTCCACAAGGATTTCGGTGATCTCATCTTACCCTGACTCACTGATCATAATGACTCCGATCGTAACAAAATCGGAGGTGGTAAGTGTTTCGGTTGAGGTCAACGGGCATACTGCACTATGCGATAAACCATTAAAGATGGTCTATCCATGGAAACGGATCGGTGATTTTCCCGGTGGAGCGCTCAATAATGCCGTCGCTTTTGTCATCGGCGATAAAGCCTATGTAGGCTGCGGAGAAACGGATTCATTATCGAATGAATTCTGGCAATATGATCCTGTGGAGGATAGCTGGATACAGGTTGCTACCTTCCCCGGAACCGGGAAGGCTCCAAGCCAAGGGAGGAGTTCTGGGCGATAAAGGATTTATAACATGCGGAGTCACCTATGGTTATCCTTATCCTTTCAACCATTCGCTTTATGATTGTTGGGTTTATGATCCTGCAACGGATACCTAGACGATGAAGTTCGACACACCCGACAGCCTGACGGATAACATTAATATGATTTTTGGATACGGGGGAAAGCTCTATAACTATGACAGGGGTCATGGGACTTTATGGTTATGTAATGAGGATAGCGTGTGGAGCAGGCTGGCCGATTGTCCGCTCGAGAAAAATTTTAACGGTCATTGCAAACAACTTCTTACTCCTGTCGTGATCCAGGACCGGATCCTTTGCAGCTCGGATGCTTTTTGCTGGGAATATGATCCGCCGATGGATCACTGGGAAAAATTGACCGACCTGAACAGCCCTCATACATTCGATATAGGATTGGCTGTGAATGATCGGCTGGTCTTTCTGGATGTCTGGTCCTTCACCCTGACCCTGTTCGATCCCGCCAGTAATCAATGCTATGCATTAGCCTGTACAGATTGGAGAAGAGGCATGGTGATCTTTGCGACAGGCAATTCGATCATTTTTGGGCTTGGAGACACTAACCATTTATGGGAAATGAAACTATAAACTCCGGCACCTGGTCATGACTGTGGTGATGGAACGGATAAAATCATCCAGTATCCGGGTATCTATTTCAGGGATTACCTGGGAATTGACCTTTAAAAGTGCAATGCCGCAGATCATTAAGGCAATAATCGTCTTTTTCATGCTGTACAAGATTAGATTTATTCTTGATCCAGGATTTGGAAAAGGACTTAATCCAAAAGGTCATTCGGATATTTCGGCTGGCTTTTCTTTTGAACAGGTCATTTTGGTCGTATCACCAGAGTGACCGGGACACATTTTCATGGTGCTGTCGTGCTTCATGCGACCCTGGGGCATGCATTTATCCTTATGCGGGCAGGCTCCAGAACCATACGGGGTACATGTGCCAGCGGGCATTCCCTGTTTGTAATCTTACATCATCTGTTCCTGGGGACAACATGCCTGGCCAGGTTTCCTGCTATGTGTCAGGTCGCATATCCCTCCCCAGACCGAGCCAATGAACAGGAGAAAACCAACGACAATAAAGAACCAGTCGATATTCTCGTGCCGGTCAGGCTTGAGATCACCTATGATGATCATTCACAGGAGAAGATCTACAGGAACCTTGACATCTGGAAAACGGGTATAAGGGAATATCCAATTGAACTTAAAACAGGAAAGAATATTCAGAAAATCATATTGGGTGATAAACTAACTCCTGACGCTGACACTTCCGATAATGTTTATCAGGAATGAACAATTGACCCACTAAGTAGATCATGCTTATATCATGCTATACATGAAAGCTTCCGCTGATCTATTTTTAATTAGGATTAATTGACAATAAAATATTTAACCAAATCTACTGCTAATATTAAAATAAGCAGTATTTTTGGTTAATGTATTATTCCTATGCGTGACACACTCCTTCGAAGATTTAAACAGAACGGCGGATTCCTGAGATCTGCCGATTCATTAACGGCCGCGGAAAAATACCACCTCCGAAGATTGATACATGAAGGCCTTATCATTAGGGTAAAAAGGGGATTGTACAGAATGAACGACTATCCCGGTATCTTTCAGGAGGCTGAAGTTGCCAGAATGATTCCCTCAGGAATATTTTGCATGTTCACGGCTTGGTCAAATTACCGCCTGACCACTTTTGTTTCTGCAGAATATCATATCGCGGTACCCAAATCTTATAAAATTGTTCTGCCAAAATATCCTCCGGTGAAACTATACTACTGGGACAATCAAATTATCGATCTGGGTAAAACATCAAAGGAAATAAATGATGCATTTGTTACCATATACGACCTTGAACGGTCTGTCTGTGACGCCGTCAGATTCCGGAATAAAATCGGGACCGATCTGTTGGGCGAAATCCTCCGGAATTATATCCACCATCGTGACAAGAACCTCGACAGGCTGATGAAATATGCTTCACAACTGAGAATTTCAAACATTCTGAATGAACTACTGCAGGTTATCCTATGAAAGAACCAGGTAAATCAATTCGGGCTCGTTTGCTCAATCTGGCTAAAAAAGAAAATATCGCCTTTCAGCTGGTGATCATCCGATATTTTCATGAGCGTCTTCTTTACCGGATATCAATATCCCAGTATACAAACAACTTCTTCCTGAAGGGCGGTACACTTCTTTTTTATTATACCAGGGAACAGACACGCCCAACCATGGATATCGATTTCCTCGGGTTTAAAATGGCCATCGACATTGATTCGGTGAGGAGTATCTTTAGAGAAATATGCCTGCTGGAATACCCAAATGATGCGGTGATTTTTGATGGGAATGCCATAAGCGCTGAAGGAATCACCGGTCAGGATGAGTACTCCGGCGTACGTTTATTTGTCACAGCAAAATTAGATACCATACAACAACGGATACAGATTGATATCGGCTTCGGTGATCTGGTAATACCATCTCCTGTAAGATTGAACTATCCGGTATTATTACCCGGATCAGAAATGCCGATCATCCAGGCGTATTCACTCGAAACAGTGATTGCAGAGAAGTTTGAAGCAATGATCGATCTTTCAACGCTTAACAGCCGAATGAAGGATTTTTACGATGTGTACATCATTTTGACAACTCAACACATCGGCCACGAACTTCTTGAGAAAGCCATTCATGAAACTTTTCGTAACAGAAGTACTTCTTTTATACCTGACCACGCTCTTTTTTCACCTTCATTCGCTACAGATCCCGGACGAATGCGCCAGTGGAAAGCCTTCCTCACAAAAAGTCACCTTGATTTAACCCTTGATTTTATTGATGTTCTTGGCGTAATCCGCGATAGGTTATTACCAGTATGGAATCGGCTGCAACTCTCTTGACCTTACGTCAGTCATTTCAATTAAAGCAGGAGATATACCCCCAGGGCGGTGTCCATATCGTCGTATGATACTAAGATTTGGCCATTTTTGGGCAAAAAAATGATAAAAAATCACTACTGAACGACTAAAATTTTAAAAGGAGCTACTTCCAGAGGATTTTGTCTCCATACTGCAAATTTGTTTTACACACCACATGCTATAACATACGTTCAAATACGGAAATTAAATTTATCGGACAGCCGAAGATTTTACTTGGCTTCCCGATTTTTTTTAATTAACTTTGTGACTAATCAAAATATATAAAGATTAATTGTGTCATGTCAAATGTGGCGTGGGTCCATATATTTCATCTATAAACATTTAAGCTATGTCAAAAAAATCGTGGTATTTACTTGGGATTTTATTAATCATCCTTGCCGGGGCGATTCTCTACTACTTTTTTTGTTGTTTTACCTGCAAAAAGGGAGAGCGCGAATCCATCCGGGAAGATGTCACGCTAAGCGGAGCCTATCATCCTTTTTCGCTGGATGGAAAAGACTTCCACTATTTCTGTTACGATAATTTCAGATTTCCGAAAAATGATTTTAAGTTTTTACAGCCTGCCGGTGATTCGATAAATACGGGGATTGACCTGTTGATAAAGAATTTCAATACTGGTCCTGGGAAAAGACTCGTCATTACGGGTTACTGTACCAGGGATGAGCGGAATATCTCATCTTTTCCTAACCTGGGATTTGCACGTGCTGAACATATAAAGGACTATTTTGTTTCGAAGGGCTTTGATCCTTCGTTATTGAAGACTAAAGGGGAAATCGTCGATTCATGGAGAATGAAAGACGATATTGTTTTGGGACCGGTAAGCTATGCGATGGCAGATCAGCCGGATGCCGCAACAGGTGAGGCAGAAGCGGAGTGGATTGCACTGAAGGAAAAGCTTAGAAACCCGGTAATCCTTTACTTTAACGTCAATGAATCTGAGGTCATCCTGAATTCGGAAGAAAAAGAAAAAATAACCGATGTCATAAAATACCTCAGTCATTTTCCGGATGCGCGCTTACAGATCGTTGGCCATACAGACAACTCCGGGAACTACGATAAAAACGTTCAGTTAGGTCAGGATCGTGCCGATTTCGTTAAATCCTACCTCATTCAGAAGGGTATTGATGCAGGTAAAATTGCAACTTCTTCAAAAGGACCTGACGAGCCTGTCGCTGACAATACTACGGCCGAAGGTAAAGCAAAAAACAGAAGAACCGTTATTTCAATTCCATAACTCTTAATTCAAATTGCTATGTGTTTTCTTTGCATTTTAATTCCCATTTTGGTTGGCTTGCTCTGTGCATTGCTTGGCTTTTTATTAGGAAAGCTGCTGTATAATAAAGCAAAAGAACTGGCTAATCTGCGCAGTGAGTTGGAAGCCTGCAGAAATCAAAAAGAAGAGCTGCTGAAGTTGAACAGTGCCTATTCCAATGACATTGAAAACTGGAAGGTTAAGTTCAACAAATTATCAGGTGATTTTGAACAGTTAAAATTGAACCTTAGTTCAGCTGTACCGGTTTCCGTTCCTTTTAATGCAGCTTTGGCTGCCAGTGTATTTGGGCAAAAGATCCTGCAGAATGATCTGAAGATCGTGGAGGGCATTGGGCCCAAGATCGAAGAGCTTTTTCACCATGCAGGTATCACCACCTGGAAAGCCCTTGCCGAAACCCCGGTGGAGAAATGCCGGATGATACTGGATGAGGCGGGTGAACATTTTAAGATCCATGATCCTGAAACCTGGCCGAAACAATCGGAACTGGCTTATCTTGGAAAATGGAAAGAGTTGAAAGAGTGGCAGGATAAGCTGCTGAGCGGAAAGGAATAGCAGTTGACGGTTTCCAGGTTCGAGTGACCTGACCAGGACAATCCATTTCCAATATTGAACCTTGGCACCTGAAAGCCAAAAATGCAGATTCAGTCTACTAGCATTCTAAGAATTTAATCCGGATATCTCCCCGAACGCAGGTTCAATCTCCACCCTCAGGGCATTGTTGGCCAGGGAGAAAAAAACATACTGCGAAACCAGAGAGATCAGGTCGACCAGTTCGGAATCCCGGAGCTGGCCGTGATAGTTCTCATACACCTCATCCCGAATGTCGCGTTCGGTCACCAGTTCGTCGGTGAGTTGCAGAAGTGCTTCCTCCCGTGCATTGAACACCGGTGGAAGGGGAAATTGCTTCACGGCAGCAAGCAGTTCGTCCGCTATCCCGAATTCGACGGCCACAGGGACATGGTGTTTCCAGACATAATTACTACGGTAATGCACGGCCATCCGCAGGATCACCAGCTCTTGCTCCCTGATGGTAAGGCCCATTTTTAATTTCGAAGTGACCCAGTAGTCAAGGAACGGTTCCAGTGTATCCGTATTGTACATCAGTGTACCGAGCACGTTGACAGGTGCATATTTTCCTTTGAGCGAATCTCCCGGCAACCGCCGGAGGATCTCTTTGCCTCGGGGCGACATGTTTCCGGTGTCTAGCGGGACAAGTCGCGGTGTTATCTTTCTGCCTTCCATACGCTTTGTTTTTCTTGGGGTTATTTCACATTCTTTATCCTTTATCCATTCCAAAGACTGATTTGTTGTAAATATAGGATTATTACTGATACGGGAGTTTCGGGAAGAGGGCAAATAAAAAACCACATACAACCTTGATCAATCCGATTAATAATTTGTATTTTTAACGACTGGATGCGATTTAATTATTGTATCCTCATCGGGTCATTCTTTGTATGTTCAATCAATCCTTCCAAAGTTAACCGGACAATGAAAGCATTCATTTTCTTTGCATTTGTTATGTTCTTTACCATCTGTGCCCGTGCCCAGTTTCAGCCCGACGTGCGGCTGACCTACGATCCGGGTGAATCCATTGCCTCCCCGAACAATGCGCGATGCGTGGCGGCCAGCCATGATACCGTTCACGTGGTGTGGCGGGATAATCGCCACGGCAACAGGGAAATATTTTATAAACGGTCGGTCGACGGAGGCATCACCTGGAGCGGGGACGTACGTCTGACCAACAACACGGCCGTGTCGGAAGATGTAGCCATTGCGGTGTCGGGCCCGTTCGTGCATATTGTATGGTCCGATCTGCGCGATGGGAATGCGGAGATTTATTACAAACGTTCGGTGGACGGTGGTACCAACTGGGGAAACGACACCCGTCTGACCTTCCAGTCACAGGAGTCGGCCGGGCCTTCCATCGCTGTGTCCAACAATAAGGTCCATATTGTCTGGCATGACAAGCGCGACTCGAACTATGAAATCTACTATAAAAGCTCATCGGATGCCGGGATCACATGGGGAGCAGATCTTCGCCTCACCAGCACGGCCAATGTTTCAGAATTCCCCTGTATAAGCGTTTCCGGCCTGGGCGTGCATGTTGCCTGGCAAGAGGAGACCTCTGGCGACTGGACCTACGAAATCCATTACATCGGTTCCTCCGACGGAGGAATTTCATGGGGGGCCGACACCCGGCTCACCTGGGACGATGACGAATCACTCAATCCCTGCATTGCAGCCCATGGAAACTCCATCCATGTAGCCTGGTACGATGACCGCGACGGAAACGACGAGATCTATTACAAACGTTCACTGGACGGAGGTCTGACCTGGGGCGCAGATACACGGCTTACCGATGCGGAAGATACCTCGTACAGGCCTTCGGTCTGTACTGACGGACAAAATGTGCACATCAGCTGGATCGATTACCGGGACGGAAATAATGAGGTCTATTATATAAAATCTTCCGACAACGGGAATGGGTGGGAAGCGGAACTGAGACTGACCAACAATCCTAGCTATTCGTGGCGTTCGTCCATTGCGCTGGCGGGTCCGGTCGTTCATGTGGTATGGGAAGACACCCGCGACGGGAACTATGAGATCTATTATAAACAGAATCCGACGGGCTCGGTCATCGATATCATGGGCGATGCCAACTGCGACTGGCTTGTGAATGTACTCGACATCATAACGATCGTCAACCATATTCTGGGGGCCAATCCGGATCCGTTCTGTTTTCAGCAGGCAGATATCAACGGGGATGGATCGATCAATGTGCTGGATATCATCGGCACAGTGAATATCATCCTAGCTGGTTAGCGCCCCTTCTTCCGCTTCCATTCCGGGCAAATTCCCCAGCCTCACGGGGGGATGGGTTATTCCAGGCAAACCCCGGTGCTTGCTCCCGAATTCGAGTCCTTCTCCGATATCTATCGGGATGCTCTGGGATTAATACTATTGATTGAATGATAATCAATGTTCCAGGATGATGAGCTTTCCTGTGTACAGAAGATCTTTCTGCCGGTCGATAATCCTGAAGACATAGATACCTGCAGGGAGGTTATTCCTTGAGATGGAGAATTCCCAGGATTCTTGGGAGTGGATGTGTTTCAGCGCCTGCCCGAACATGTCATAGAGAATGCATTCCGCTCCACCGTGATCCATGTCGGTTCTCACGCTGATGACGGCCTGGTCGGTGAACGGATTGGGCCATATTCTGCAGCTCAGGGCATCTGCCTGCGGCAGGGATGGCATACCGATCTGGGTTCCGTTGATCTCACCCGGCGTTCCATGCAGGGCAGAGGCCGCCCAGCTGGATGCCAGGGCGTTGTCAAGGGCAGGATGGATGAGTTCCAGGGTGGGGCCGTTGCCATCAGGGCCGGTTGGCCAGGGATACTTGTCATCGTAACGGACCGTATCCACCAGGGTTCCTGACACATCAAACAGCCGGATCAGCTCACCGCTTCCCGACAATCCGAAATCCATATTGCCTGCAACATTGTCAACCAGGGGAAAAAGACCGGAAAAGACCTCTGTATCCTCGCTGACGACCAAGTATCCTCTGGAATCGACCACGGTTCCCTGCGGAAAGATGAACATGTGCTGGTCATCTTCGTCCTTGAATGTCCAACCGGTAATATTGAGCGGATAATCATGGGGATTGTAGAACTCCACCCAGTCGCCGGGGTTGAAGCTGTCGGCGGAATTGTAATTGATCTCGTTGATCACCAGTGAATCGCTGAAGACTCTGGGCTTGAACAGGGCAATGACCGAATCGGGTTCCAGCAGGCCCAGCGACACGACATGGGCCGTGTCAGCAGGGAATACCGTGTGATGCTTCAGTATCCAGCGGTCGAATTCGTACGACGGGTTGTTTTCGATGGCCATCAGCTTCACGTCGATCCCGCTGAAATAGGTCCCTGTCCAGGGATACTGACCCAGCTGCAGGGAGTTGATCTTTACCTGGCCGGTGCCTTCAGGCTGCAGGTCGATCACCACATCGTACGGTCCGGTCAGGTTGTAGCAGTCGGCCAGCCCGCCCCAGATGACGCTGTTCCGCGTCGTGATGAAATCCCTGATCTTCTGGATGTTCGTCTGCCACTGCTCCGGTGAGCCGCCCCACCGTTCCGCGTGCCGCGGTATTTCCGGAGCGATGATCTGGGCCATGCTGTCGAGCATGGGAAGCATAAACCCGTCTGTAAAAGCAGTATTCAACAGGTCGATATACCGGGATATATAATATTGCTCGAAATCCGGATTCTCGCGTAATTTATTCAATATGACCACATGGTTTTCGGGATCCTGCTCGTTAACCAGGTCATCTTGGTAACAGGGGGAAACGTAGGGGCTTTGTGCGGGAATGCCGGTATAGTTGATATAATGCCCGAAGGTCGCATCTTCGTCCCACAGGGTATACCCCCATTTGCGGTGTGTTCCCTGGGGATTCAGCCCCCGCCACCATCCCACGTTCCAGTTGAGCCAGTCGGAACATACCACGTAGGAGTTGATGATCACGTAATCCACCAGGCTGGTCATATCATACTGGCTGGTGACGGTCTGGTAATATTCAGGATTGCTCATATCGTGCGACACGATGTAATTATACAGCGTGTACCAGTCCTCCAGCGCCTGGTTCCCTCCGTATTCGGCCCACGTGCTGCCCCACAGCATGATGTATTGTAATTCGTATTTCCCCTGGCTGTAATAGTAATCCGTGTAATCATGGTCCGACACCTTTTCCCGGATGGCATAGATGCCCCAGTACTGGCCGTTGGCATAGAGCACCACCCGCTCCGACCTGCGCCAGTCGAGCTTCTGGCCGGCCCGCTCCGACAGCGTCTGCACAAAATCATCCCTGATATGCCCGCTAGTGTCAATGCCCGGGTAGTTATCGTCCCCGGAAGCCCGGAGGATTACCCGCTGAAACTCTTCGCGGTCGGACAGGGAGAAGAATTTTTCGTACAGAGCCTTGCTATAGCCGCATTCATCGCGCGCGATATAATCGATGCTTCGCTGGGGATGCACCCAGGAATCCTGCCCGTGTTCGTTGAATTCGCCATACGCCATAGAGGAACGGACCTTTTCCCGGTTGAAGAATTCAACGGAGCCCCAGGGACGAAGAGACTGATCACCGTTGAGCAGTTCCACCATATCGTTGCCAGCCACGGACATGACAGGAAGATCATGTTTTTCGTTGATGAAATACGTATCGAACTCGATCAGTCCGGGAAGCACGGCGGCATAGTTGCTGAACACACGGGCCTTCAGGACCTGTGTGGACGAAATGTTGATGGGTTCGCTGTACGTTGCCGAGGAGACGACCGGTTCTGTTCCGTCAAGTGTATATCTGATCTGGGCATTGGTCTCGCTGGTGGTGATGGTCACCGTGACCGGTTCGGTGTAGAACCCTGCCGTGGCGCTCACCGATGGCTTTTCGGCGTAGCGGCTGTAAGCGGTGGAACCATTGTTGGTGAATTCGGGGCTTGGATCCTTGAAAATACCCCAGGCGGAGAACCCGTCGTTGATGCGGCCACGGGAATGACCGTTCTGGGTGATCATAAGCTGGAATTCCTCCAGTACCGTTCCCGAAGGATCAGAGAATACGATCCACTCGGGATCTGAGCCTGTCTGCGTCAGCCGGAAACTGGTGTGGTAATGGCCCGAGCCCGCCTCGTCCCTTCCGGAGACCCAGACTACCAGAAATCCTCCTGCGGCAAGGATCGTGGGCCCGGGGAATGCCCACTTCTGGGGATCACCGGGATTGTCGCTGAGAAAATATCCCGCGATATCTTTATCCTGGCCGCTCATGTTGTATAATTCGATCCAGTCCTCATATTTACCGTAGTTGTCGGCGATGGTGCTCAGGTTGGATACCGAGTATTCATTGATCATCACCTGAGCGGTGAGGTTGGAGACTGCCAAAAGAAGGACAGCTCCTGACACTGAAAGGAAGTGTTTGAAGAACATACGGAACAGAATTTTCAAGATCTGAAAGGAACGTTGTATAGCAGGCAGATCACCGGGTGACCAGTGATCTCCCGGTCTCAATCAGGGATTCGACACACGATTCATCCGGCCGCCAGTTGACTCGTATGCCTTCTGATATCAGCTCAAATCCGCTTTGCTTTAAGCCCTCATTGATCAGGTCGACACTTTCGTTATGCCAGCCATGACAACCAAAGCTTATGGCTTTTTTGTTTTTCATTTTCAGTCCCCTGACAAGTTCAAGCAGTCCGGCAATGGAGTGCATGATGCCTTTGTTGATGGTGGGCGATCCGATGACCACAAGCCGGGATTTGAAGATCTCCGTGATGATATCGTTCTTATCGGTGTTCGACGCGTTGAAGACCTTCACAATGACCTTCTCGTCAGCCAGCCGTATCCCCTTGGCGATACTTTCTGCGATGATGCGCGTACCGTCCCACATGGTGTCGTAGATCAGTGTGATCTGGTCTTGCTGGTAACCCGATGACCATTCCAGGTATTTTTTGACGATCTGCATGGGATCATCGCGCCAGATCACCCCATGGCTGGTGCAGATGATATCCAGGGGCAGGTTGAGGGCCACGAACTCTTCGATCTTCCGGATGACCAGATGGCTGAAGGGGGTGAGGATGTTCGCGAAGTATTTGATCGCTTCGTTGTACAGTTCTTCCTGGTTCACCAGATCATTGAAGAGATTTTCCGAGCAGTAATGCTGGCCGAAGGCGTCGTTGCTGAAAAGGACGTTGTCTTGCGTCAGGTAACAAAACATGGTATCGGGCCAGTGCAGCATCGGAGCCTGAATGAAGATCAGTTCTTTTCCGTTGCCCAGACTGAGCCTGTCACCGGTCTTTATCGTAACGTAATTCCAGTCTTTATGGTAATGGCCCCTGAGCGATTTTACACCATTCTCGGTGCAATAGATGGGTGTGCCGGGAATCATATCCATCAACGCCGGCAGTGCCCCGCTATGATCGGTCTCGCCATGATTACAGATGATGTAATCAATCTTCTTCAGATCGGTTTCCCGTGACAGGTTCGACAGGAATTCGGTGGTGTACTTACCCCAGACGGTGTCGACCAAGACAATTTTTTCTTCCTGGATCAAGTAGGAATTGTAGGTTGTGCCGTGATGAGTGGAATATTCATCACCATGGAATTTCCTCAGATCCCAGTCGGTTTTCCCTACCCACCAGATGTTGTTTTTAATGTTGATTTTCATATCGGCAATCTACTAAAATGTAACGGAACCTGTAAATATCTAACAAAATTATTAAATACCGGTGAAATACTTCAACTTTGCGCAGATCAATTTTATCTCCACCGGGGGATCGTGTCCGGGTTCCCTGTGCTTGTGAAGGAATTTGATGCTGGCGGGGCAAGTTAAAACAGATCGTTGCCCAACTCCTTTTAAGCCACGGTGTTTAAGCCAGTGAATTTTTCTTCAGGCTCCAGCCTCCTGCGAGGTCAACGGGTAAAACGCTGAGCAGGACCATGGCTGCCAAGCCTACGTTGATGGCCCAGAAAGCGAATTTGATCCACCGCTCCTTCCAGACCACCTCCATGTTCATGTCACGAAGGACGAACAACATCAGGCCCGCCCCGTAAAAAGCGGCGATCGCTATGGTGGAGATCAGGAAAAGGATCAGCAGGTTCCTGCTTTCCGATTTTTGCTTCAGTGCAGGCCAGATCGCCCTTCCCATCAACAGCAACCAGATGACCATCCATGATATTCATGATGGTGTTATCAGGTTCATGACACAAATATATTATATTTTTAAAAGACAAAAAGGTCTTTTAGTTGATTTGCTTTATAAAGAAGGGTGATTTAAGAGATTCCCTGGTCCTTGCATCCGCATTTGGATCACGTCACGGTAGCCATTGGGATGATGCAGGATTTGTATCAGATATTGAATCAAGAACAAAAATTTTAATTTTGCAGGTCAAATCGTTTTACTGGATGTTTAATAAGGAAACAGAATATGCTCTGCGGGGGCTGGTGTATATCCAGAGACAAAATTTTGCGGGATACAGGCCCGGTATTGATGAAATTGCACGTGAAATAGAAGCTCCCCGTTTTTACACGGCCAAAATCCTTCAGCGATTGGTGAAGATGGATTTTCTGATATCCGTCAAGGGCAGGGGTGGTGGTTTTTATTTCGATTCCCGGAAGCCGGATCTCACACTGAAGGAGCTTGTGCTGACCACGGAGGGGAGTAAAACACTGACACATTGCGGGTTCGGATTCAGACAATGCAACAGCGAAAATCCCTGTCCCCTTCATGAGAAATACATTCCCCTCCGCGAGGCACTGGACCAGCTGCTTTCCACTGTAACCATACAGTCGCTCGCCATAAAATCCGGTACCGCGAAATAGTACATTTTCCTGGGAATAACCATCCAGGATGAATGCACCCCAATCGTAAAGAACCTCATTCCTTTTCTGGCTCCATGAAAAGAAATATTTTTTTGAAAACTGATAAAACTTAAAAAGTTTTAATATTTTTGCCGAAATTTTTTTGAATGGAACCCCGTCAACGCATCACCCAGAAAACCATTGAACTGTTCATCCACAACGGGATCCGGCAGGTGACCATGGATCAGATCGCCGAAGAAACAGGCATGTCAAAACGTACGATCTATGAAATGTTCAAAGACAAGGACTCCCTGGTGTGGGAATGCCTTGAAACGATGAACCGTAAGCATATGCAGGAAGTACAGGATATCCTTGCCGATGCTTCAAATGTCATCGAGGCACTGTATAAATTCGGCCTGCACGGCGAAAAGAAGAAATCGGAGATCAACCGGCTGTTCTTTGAAGACCTCAGAAAACTTTACCCCCATTTCTGGGAGACACTGAAAAAAGGGGCCCAGCCCGGCAGCGGATCGTTCTCCTGCCGGATTCTTGAAAAAGGAATAGAGGAAGGAATTTTTTTAAAGGATATCAATGTGGAGGTCGTTGATGCGTTTTTCTATGTCATCATGGAGACTTTCCACAAAAAGGATATATTCCCTCAGAACATCACCCATCAGGAACTGATCAGGAACATCATTGTCCCGTACTTTCGGGGGATATCAACGGAAAAAGGCAAGAAACTGATTGAGGAGTATGAAAATAGGTGATGGCCGTCCCGTCGCGTGAACAAAACAACATCGATACGATACCATGCAAACAAAATCTGTAATTCTTTTATGTTTCATTGTCTTGCTGTCAGGCAGGAACTACGGGCAGGAGGCTCTTGAACTTTCCCTGGAGGAAGCCAAGTCATATGCCCTGGAGTACAACATGCAGGTAAAGAATGCCGCGCTGGCCGTGGAGCTGGCCCAGAAAAGGGTCAATGAGTCGATCTCGGCTTTCCTGCCACAGGCAGAGGCAGCCATGGATTATTCCAACTACCTTGGAGCCGAAATGGAGTTCAGGTTCAACGAAGAGATGCCACCTACGGTCATCCCTTTTAATCCCACAAGTAATCTTTACGCTACCGTTTCACAGATGCTTTTCAGCGGAAACTTTATTGTGGGATTGCAAATGATGCGGATCTACAAGGAAATGTCAGGGACCAATTACCTGAGAACGGAGCAGAGCATCAAGGAGCTCACCATTCAGGCCTACCAGAATGCGCTTGTTTCAGATCTTTCCATCCGGATCATCGAAGAGAACCTCGACAACACGATGAAGATCCTGGACAACACCCGTGCGATGGTCCTGGTGGGGGTGGCTGAAAAACTGGATCTGGACCAGTTCGAAGTGCAACTCTCCACTCTGGAGAATGCGATGAAATCCTCTGAGCGCCAGAGGGAGCTGGCATATAACCTGCTTCGTTACCATCTGGGGGTGCCGGTTGACACTCCCCTGAAGCTAACTGATTCGCTGGACTATTTCCTGGATAACATTGACTTTACGGATATTCTGGGTCAGTCGTTCAACATTCAAAACAACCTGGATTACCAGGTCATGCAGAGCCAGGTAAAGTTATCTGAACGTCAGATCAGCCTGAAAAAGATGAATTTTCTACCTACCCTCAGTGGCTATTACACCTATACGAACAAGATCCTGCGGTCCGACTTTGATATCTCTCCCAAGAACGTCATCGGATTGAATCTCAGCATACCGATCCTCTCCAGCGGGATGAGGTACTCTCAGGTGAACCAGGCCAGGATACAGCATGAAACCACGCTGAACAACAAAAGCCTGCTGGAAGAGCAGCTGTTGCTGCAGGAACGGCAACTGCGGTTCAACCTTGCCAGCGCCTATGATCAATACCTTAACCGCAGGCACAATGTGGAGGTTACCCTTCGCATTTACGACAGTTATCAGTTCAAGTATGAGCAGGGGGTAGCATCGAGCCTTGACGTGGCCACGGCCAACAACAATTACCTTCAGGCAGAATCCGATTACCTGTCGTCCATTGTTGCGTTGCTTAATGCAAGGCGTGAGCTGCAGAAATTGATGAATCAACTTTAATCCATTTAAAAAATCCATATGAAAATGAAAATCATAAGAATCATTTCCGTTGTCATCGTATCCGTCCTGTTCATCGCCGGATGTTCCTCCGGATCCGGAACAAAAGGTCCCCGCAATGAGGCTCTGGTCTCCGCTGATAACAAGGTGGAGATGGTGAAGGTTATGACGCTGCAGACACAGGTCATCGGGAAAAATATTGAGTATACCTCCACACTGCTTCCCTATGAAGAGGTACATCTGGTCCCTTCCTCGCCGGGGCGGATCGACAGGATCTATGTTGAAGTAGGCACGCGGGTCAGGAAGGAGGATCTCCTTGTACAAATGGACCAGACCCAGCTGCATCAGGCGATCATCCAGCTGAAGAACCTGGAGACGGATTACAAGCGGCTCGACACGCTGCAAAAAGTGGGGAGCGTAACCCGTCAGCAGTTCGATCAGCTGGCCACGCAATACGAGATCGCCCAATCGAACGTGGATTTCCTGAAGGAAAACACCAGGCTCGTGGCTCCCTTTTACGGAGTCATTTCCGGAAAATATTTTGAAGACGGAGAGATGTATTCCGGCGCCCCCAATACTGCTTCCGGGAAAGCGGCTATCCTCTCGGTAGTACAGATCAAT
>JAQUQD010000057.1 GCA_028716265.1 Bacteroidales bacterium
GCAATGAAGAAGAAGGAAATTATTTTTGTCTTTTTAAAAATTATCCGGAAATTATTTTTCGTCATTCCGGAAGACTTGACTTTCAACTGGAATCCCGGAAAAGTGAATTGTTAAGGATCAACTAAATTATAATTTCAGTAAGGGGAAAGTGTACGTAAATCTGTATGTGATAAAATACAAATGGCTGTTATTTAATCGATTAACAGCCATTTATGTGATCCCGGAGGGACTCGAACCCCCAACTTTCAGAACCGGAATCTGACGTTCTGTCCAATTGAACTACGGGACCTGGGGGGAAGAGATTCCAGGGGGCAAAATTACTACATTTTTTTGAGATGAGATAGGAGATAGGAGAGAGGAGAAATACATTAAAAATTAATTCTCATCTCTCATTTCTCATCTCTCCTATCTCCTCTCAAAAAAGACTATTTTTGCACCTAAAATCGATTTATCCATTTAAAGATCACAACATGTCAAAGAAAATATCCAACTCAGTAGCGCCCGGTGTGGCCACCGGCTCCGCGGTGCAGGAGATCTTTCGCGCCGCAAAGGCCAGCCAGTTCGCCCTGCCGGCCGTCAACGTCGTGGGAACGAACTCCGTGAATGCAGTGCTGGAAGCAGCGCGAACGGTGAACTCCCCGGTCATCATCCAGTTCTCCAACGGAGGAGGGGAATTTTTTGCAGGTAAGGGACTTTCCAACGACGGCCAGCGTGCTGCGATCATCGGCACGGTCTCGGGCGCCCACCATATCCATATGATCGCCGCCATGTACGGCATCCCGGTGATCGTACATACCGACCACGCGGCCAAAAAGCTGCTGCCCTGGGTTGACGGACTGCTCACGGCAGGCGAGGAATTCTTTAAAAAGAACGGCTACCCGCTGTTCAGCTCCCACATGCTCGACCTTTCGGAAGAACCGTTGCACGAGAACATCGAGATATCCAAGCGCTACCTCGAACGGATGAGCAAAATGGGCATGACACTGGAGATCGAATTGGGTGTCACCGGCGGCGAAGAAGATGGCGTTGACAATACGGGCGTCGACAGCTCCCGCCTCTATACCCAGCCCGAACACGTAGCCTATGCCTATGAAGAACTCCTGAAGATTAGTGACCGGTTCACCATCGCTGCTTCGTTCGGCAATGTCCACGGGGTATACAAACCCGGCAACGTGAAGCTGGAACCCATCATCCTGCACAACTCACAGGTACATATCCAGAAGAAATTCAACACCAATCCCAATCCGGTGAATTTTGTATTTCACGGCGGGTCAGGCTCGGAGCCAGAAAAAATTAAAGAAGCGATCAGCTACGGGGTGATCAAAATGAATATCGACACCGATACGCAATGGGCCTATTGGGAAGGTGTAAAACAGTACTATGAGACCAACCGGGCCTACCTGCAGGGACAGATCGGAAATCCCGAAGGCGACGACAAGCCCAACAAGAAATATTACGACCCGCGGAAATGGCTGCGCGACGGGGAAAAGACCATGGTCGCGAGGCTAAAGCAGGCCTTTGAGGACCTGAACTGCGTCAATCGTTTCTGAGATGAGAAAGGAGAAAGGAGAAATAAATAATTATCTCTCATCTTTCCTTTCTCCTCTCTCCTCTCTCCTATCAGCGAACTTCTCCTTTCATTGTCACAGGCTCCGCATATACTCCGTCGAATGAATGCTCATCACCGGTATCGGTGAGTGATTGACCATCTGCTGGGCATAGGCCCCCAGCCACAGGTTCTTGGTCGCTTTTTCCTGTTCCGTCATGATCGAGATAAGGTTCGCTTCCACCTTCAATGCATATTCGATCGTGGCATCCGTAATGTTCCCTTCCACTTCCAGGGGGACGACCTTGTAATGTATATTATTCTCCTTGAGGTACTTGGAAATCTGCTCGGAATATTTTTTTATCATAAGGCGAACGGTTTCCACCTGGGTGGAATAAAGCGGCAGCACGATGATCTCTGCATCAAAATACTTTGCGAGCAGGGCAGTCGTGGCCACTTTCTGTCGTGTTTCCGGAGTGCTGTCCAGCGGAAGGATGATGCGCGTCAGGTCGCGCTTGATGTTAACCCCGCCCCGGATGGTGATCACCGGGCACGTGGCTGCCGATACGATCTTCTGTGCGTTGCTGCCGATCCAGAACTCCTCAAAGCCCGACGAACCGTGCGTGCCCACAACGATCAAAAATGCTTTTTCATCCTGGGCTAACCGCACGATCTCACGGTATACCTTACCATCCTTGATTACATAACTAATGGTGCCCTTGGGAAGCTGTGGCTGGAACTGCCTGATCATCTCTTCAAAGGTTTGCTTTGCATCCCGGATGGCCTCTTCAGGGTCTCTCAGGGCAACCGACCGCTCCTGTGCGGCCTTGTTGACCCAGATCATTTTCAGATCTGAATCAGAACGTTTTGCTATCGTCAATGCGTGCTCAAATGCATTGATTGAACAATCCGAAAAATCAATCGCTACAACGATCACCTTCTTTTTCATGGTTGGGGTATTTAAATTCTTACGATTCAGGTGCTAATATAGGAAAAGAAAAGTAATTATGCAAATTGAAATTGTTGCAGGTTGCAGGTTGCAGGTTACAGGTCAATTTATGTGCGTCATAGGTAACTTGCAACTTACAAGCTGCAACTTGCAACCTAATCAATCTTCGGCAAATTAATTTGATCGCGGATCAGAAACGCATTGGGAAAATTGGGCTTGATGAGCTTGAGAAAGCCTTCTGCATCCATCCTGGTCCGGAAATCCCCTGCCCGTACACGGTAATAGGGTTCCTTGAAGGAGATATGGACAGCCACAGTCGAGTCCGGGGAGATACTCAGGAATTCGTCCCGAACACGATAGGCGTTGGTGCGTGAATAGTTGCCTGCGTCGAAAAAGATCTGTACACGGTATCCGTCCAGAGTTTGATGGGCGCGGTTCAGTACGATGTGTTTTTCCAGCAATTCGTTCACCCGGTCATCCTGAATGATCTCCAGATGCCCTTGTTTAGGCTGGTAGCGCTGGGCTGTGACTTTCCCGAAGGGTGAAACGACGGTCAGCCATACGATGATGATGGCAAGGATGTATCTCATTTCCTACATAACGTCAAATCGGCCTGGTTATTTCAGAAGAATTCACTGTAAGTACAGGTACAGGCGAGTTGTTGACCATATGCTGGGCATATTGTCCCAGGAGTACATTAGACAGTGCCGTTTCCTGTTCCGTAGTGATGGCAATCATTTCAGCCCCGACCTGATCAGCAAATTTCAGTGTTGAATGGCTGACATTATCAGCAACAGTAGATTCCACTGAACAGGGGATACCCTGTTCCAAAAAATTCTTCCGGATATCAGCCACACAGTTATCCACTTTCTGGTTCAATGCTTTCAGGGGGGTGGAATACAGGGACAGGATGTGGACCATTGCACCGAATGTCTTTGCTATCATTGCGGTGAACGGAGCTTTCAGCGAGGAATTCTTTGTTTCGTCAATAGGCAGCACAATGCTCCGTATGCCCTGTGTAAAATCATATTGAGGCCGGATGGTCACGACCGGGCAGGGTGAGTTGCAAACGATACGGTAGGCATTGCTGCCAATCATGAACTCGTCAAATCCGCTGACACCGTGTGTACCTGTTACGATCAACATTGCATCCGACTGTCGTGCGAGCTGTGCAACTTCATAATATACCTTTCCCCTGCGAAGCTTGTACGTCAGCTCGGCCGAAGTGAGCAAGCCCTTGTTCTGTTCAAGTATCTCCTCAAGGCTCTTCTTGGCATCTTCACGAACATCGGGTACATTGTCCAATAAGATGGATTCAGGTGAGATCAGGTTGTCCACCCAGGCCATCACTACATTGGATTTCATCCGGTTAGCCAGAAAAATAGCATATTTCAGTGCATGCATGGAGGTTTTGGAAAAGTCAATGGCAACGATGATCTGATTCATGATGAAGTGGCATTTGGTGTAAAATTAAAAAAAATCCGGAAATTAAAGCCAATGAGTCGGATAAAATAATCCGAGATTCATGGTTATTCGTGGTTGTTCATGGTCATTCATGGTTATTCGTGGTTTATTGGGAATTATTGATGATATTTGTGGTAAATATGATTCCAGTGAAAATTGACAATTGACAACCATGAACGAGAACCTGGATGCATCAGGCGCATTGTTGTCGCCGGCCGATAGGGAAATGGAGCGGGAGCTTCGGCCGCCCGACTTTAAAAGCTTTACCGGTCAGAAAAATGTCGTGGAGAACCTCAGGGTATTTGTGGCAGCGGCAAGGCAGCGCGGTGATGCACTCGACCATGTCCTCCTGCACGGTCCTCCCGGATTGGGTAAGACCACCCTGGCATACATCATCGCCAACGAAATGGGAGTCCACATCAAGATCTCCTCCGGACCTGTCATCGATAAGCCGGGTGATCTGGCGGGATTGCTAACCAACATGGAGGCGAACGATGTGCTGTTTATCGACGAGATCCACCGCCTGAGCCCGGTGGTCGAAGAATACCTTTATTCGGCCATGGAGGATTACCGGATCGATATCATGATCGACACCGGTCCAAGCGCACGAAGCATACAGCTCAAGCTCAATCCTTTTACCCTGATCGGCGCCACCACCAGGTCGGGATTGCTGACAGCTCCACTCCGGTCACGGTTTGGGATCAATTCAAGGCTGTCGTACTACGACGTTGCCACCCTGGAGCATATTGTGCTCCGTTCAGCGGCGATCCTGAAGACCAGCATCACCCGCGATGCTGCCGACGAGATCGCCCGCCGCAGCCGAGGAACACCCAGGATCGCCAACCTGCTGCTGCGACGCATACGCGACTTCGCACAGATCAAAGGCGACGGCACCATCGATATCGAAATCGCCCGCTATGCCCTCCAGGCGCTGAACGTAGACAAAAATGGCCTCGATGAGATGGATAACAGGATTCTCTCCACCATCATCCATAAATTCAAGGGAGGACCCGTCGGGATCTCCACCATCTCCACCGCCGTGGGTGAAGAAGCAGAAACCCTGGAAGAAGTGTACGAACCGTTCCTGATCCAGGAGGGATACCTGGTGCGGACTCCAAGGGGGAGACAGGCGACTGAGAAAGCACTGGATCACCTCGGAATATTACCGGAAAGTGCTCAGCAACAACTGTTTTAACGATATGAATCGGGATTTGACCCAAAAGATCAAGCAACACGCTTCCAGGATCGGTTTTTTTGCCTGTGGCATATCGAGGGCAGAACCGATGGTTGTGGAGAGTGGACGGCTGAAAAAATGGGTCGCAGAGGGACTTCATGGTGATATGCACTATCTGGCCAGCAATCCTGACAAGCGGGCTAACCCGCGGCAGGTGCTCGAACATGCGCGCTCTGTCATTTCCCTGCTTTATAATTACTATCCCAGGCAAACGCTTCCTAAAGAGAATAACCTCTATATCGCCCGTTTTGTCTATGGTAAAGATTATCACATACTGATCAAGGAAAAATTAAACGACCTCATCGCAGCGATGAAACATTGGATCCCGGGAACGATAGCCATCGGGTTCGCCGATGCGGCCCCTGTCATGGAAAAAGCGCTAGCTCAGCGGGCCGGACTGGGATGGATCGGGAAGAATATGCTGCTGATTCACCCTGAAAGAGGTTCGTACTTTTTCATTGGAGAAATCATCACCACCCTGGAGCTTGAATATGATCAACCTCATACGGATCAATGCGGATCGTGCCGGCGCTGCCTCGAAGCCTGTCCCACAGGAGCGCTTACCGGCCCCTACCGTCTGGATGCACGAAAATGCATTACCTACTTGACCGACATATACAAAGGTGAATTGCCTGACGGGTTGAGAACCAGCTTTGAGTCAAGGATCTATGGGTGCGATGCGTGCCAGGAGGCATGTCCCTTCAACCGGTTGGCAGTGCCCCATAACGATCCGGACCTGCTACCCACGCAGAAGCTGAAAGAAATGAACCGGGATCGCTGGGAAAACCTGACTGAAGGGGAATTCCAGGAGCTTTTTGAGCATTCTGCCGTAAAGCGGATCAGCTATCCGATGTTTAGAAGAAATATTGATTTTGTTGGGGGTAAGTGAAATTTCCTTCGGCGATGAACTTTCTGACCTTAACAGACCGAATCCTTGTAAAAAAGCATCTCATTGCCTTATTCATTCTGATTCTCCCTTTCGTCCTGTCTTCATATGATGCGACAGCTCAGGCGGTCAGTCAGATCCGCGTAGGTGAACAGCTTTCGATGAAAGGCTCCTTCATTTATCCAGGCCTTTTCCGTGATGTGTACTCGTATTATCTGCTTTCTTTCAAGAATCCTGATTTTCTTCTCTGCCGCGAAGGTATTCCTGAATTCACCATTGAGACGTTCGATACTGCCATGAAACATACCGAATCGATACCTGTCCGCGCTTCTCTTAATAGTTACCATAAACTGGAACCGATTTACATTGATAAAGCTCAACATTCCTTCGATATGTTCTCCACGGAAACGTCGGTTGCTACGGGTACTTCCCGAAGCATTGCATTCAGGGTGGGTCCCCGGGGCGAAATACAGGGCCAGCCCGTGATCCTCGGAGAAATTACCGGCCTGGACAGGTCGGCGACACTCTTGTATACGGCCAAAGAAGATTCATACTTCAGGGTTGCAAGGTTCCATGAGGATTCATCGGCTGTTTTCCTTTATACCCAGCGCTATCCGGCACAGGATCAGCCCACTGCTAAACTCATGGTCAAGGTGCTCGATACGGCGTTTGCAGTGAAACGGAGCAAGTTGCTCAACCTGGCCGTTCCTCCTGAATACAGCAAAATGTCCGATATCCTGCTTGCCCAAGGGGAGCTCTTCTTTATCCTCACCGTTCAGCTGCCTTTGGGGGGCAAGGTTTTCAAGCTGGTCACGTACAACTTTGATCAGGACGAGCTGAGCTACTATGATTTTACCATGGAAGGGAAGAAAATCCATTCGCTTGAAACCTGCATGCTGGAAAAGGGAAACATCGTGATACGGGGACTTTTTGCAGACGATGGCTCCAAAAAGGAGGTGGATGGGCTGCTCTACTTCCTTTTTGACACCGACAATCAAACCCTTCTGTCCTCAGGCTCCGTTACAATACCTGCCGCACGGCCTGGATCATCAGGTGACGGACTGGAGCATTTGCAGATCAAGGAAACATTTGTCAGGCAGAACGGTGACGTTGTCATCCTTTCTGAACTGTACTGGACAGAAGTAATCGATTTCACCGATTCCGAAGGTAAGCTCTACCTCCGGCCCTGGTATCATTCCGATGACCTGCTGGCCGTATATTTTGACAAAACGGGAAATTGGAAGTGGAGTACCTGGATACCCAGGGAGTTTGAATCGGGTTCAGAAGAAATGCTGGGATTTCATTCGCTGATGACCGATTCTGTTATATACATTATTTATAACGATCATCCGGATAACCTCATGAACTACGATCCCGGGAAGATCAAACGCGTGAAGGGCAGGTGGATGCCATTGGCGGTCACACTGGACCTGGATAGCGGTGTTTTCCGCAAATATTCCATCAGTTCAGGTTCGGAGATAAAAACGGATCTTTCGTTCAGAAGGGGATACCTCTTTAACCTGCCTCCCAATGAAATGATCTGGATATTGACCGAGGGGTACCTGAACCTTGTACGGATTACTTTCGGAAATGCAGAAAGGTCCAGTACAAAGAAAAACTAAGTACTTCATTGAAATCCCCCAGGAAAAAAGGCCATATGCTAATGGTCTCCCCATCCCTGACAGGAATGACCGAGTTTGAATACCTTGCCCCGCAGCGGAGGTTATCATTCAGCTGGTAAAAAAGTCCGATCCCGATGCTGAAGTCAATGGGCTCAAAGGGATCATCGTCAATCGTATGGCCATTCAGCTCTTCCCGGGACACCATCAGCCAGCCCAGTGACGGCCCAGTTTCCAGGGTGAACCTCTTTATGTCGTAGTGATAGAGAAGCTGGAGTTCAAGATAGTGAAGCCGAAGCTTATAATCATCCGTATTGTCTATATCCACCCTGTTTCTGTTCCCTTTCTGCACATAATTCATTTCCAGCTGGAAGGAAGATCGTTCCGACATATACCGGTTCGTGAATATGCCGGCATACAGCCCCAGCCGGTTGGGCCAGGTATCGCGTTCACTGGCGATGTCAAAACCCGCATGGACTCCGCCGTTAAAGTCCTGGGCATGAATGATCCCTGCAAGGGTTAAAACAGAAATCAGCAGAAGTATCTTTTTGATTGAATCGTTCATTATGGTAAAAATTATCAGGGATACACTTCCGTTTTCAGACCCAGTTTTTCAACACGCGATGCGATCCGGTACAATTCCTCTGCAGGCACTTTTTGTATGCTGCTTACTGGGGGATTCCGGTCGATCGAATAGATCATGACCGAGCCAGGCCTGATCTGCTGAAGATGTCCCATCCATGCATTGAGCTCTGCTTCAGTGGTATTGTCCAGTTCCCCACCCTGGTATGTGCCGCGGACGAAAAGGGTCTGGATGGTCAGATGGCCGTTGAGGTTTCGGAGGAGGTCAACGATCTTTGCCAGGGTGATGCTACCCAGCGGTCTGTTGATCCGCCGGAACATCTCCTCGGTGCCACAATCCAGCTTAAGGACATTGTTGTCCACGTTCAGGAGTGCATCCCTGACGCGTGATTTATGGAGCTGCGTGGCGTTAGACAGGACCGTGATCCTGGCTTTTGGGAAATAGTGGTCGCGTATCCGAATGGTTTCATCCACGATCGTGTGAAAATGCGGGTGGAGGGTTGGCTCGCCGTTGCCGGCAAATGTAAGGTTATCGGGCATTATGCCAGAACCGACTAGTTTGCGGGACTTCTCTTCAAAGGCCGAAATGACCTCCGCGGGGGTGAACAGTTTTTGCTTCCGGTCCTCCCGGTGCTGCGTCCATCCGCATTCACAGTACACGCAATCGAAGGTGCAGTATTTATAGGACGTAGGTAACAAATTGATACCCAGCGATATACCAAAACGGCGGCTCCTCACCGGACCGAAGATGATTTGATCAAACAGAATCGACATACCTTAAATCAAAATCCAAATTACAAATTTCAAACATTTTTCGATACTATTGTAATGCAATCCCTACGGGATTTTTATTTTGTGCCGGAGCTTGTCCCGACGAAGCCGGGATACCTTTGTGCCTTAACAATAATTTCCCCACTCTGCAGGATACCTACCCCAAAGTTTCATACTTTTGGCACCAGCAAACGGCTTATGTCAGGCGATCTTAAGGAAATACAGGCACCCATTCAGCAGAACCTGGCTGAATTTGAGAAGAAATTCCGGGCTTCCATGAAAAGCCCGGTTGCCTTGTTGAACATCATCACCGGGTATATCCTCCGGCACAAAGGCAAGCAGATGCGTCCGATGTTCGTTTTCCTGTCAGCAGGGGTATGTGGCAATATAAACGAATCCACCTACAGGGCCGCATCGCTGATCGAGCTGTTGCATACGGCCACCCTGGTGCACGACGATGTGGTGGATGAATCCAATTACCGCAGAGGTTTTTTATCGATCAATGCATTGTGGCGCAATAAGATTGCGGTACTGGTGGGTGACTATCTCCTGTCGAAGGGAATGTTGCTTGCTTTGGAAAATGATGAGGTGGACTTGCTGAAGCTTGTTTCGAAGGCGACACGTGAGATGAGCGAAGGCGAACTGCTGCAGATTGAAAAGGCGCGCCGGCTGGATGTGACCGAAGAGGTTTACTTTGAGATCATCCGGAAGAAAACGGCTTCCCTGATCGCTGCCTGCTGTGCCACCGGTGCAGCATCAGCCCGTTCAGAACCATTCATTATCCAAAAGATGCATGCCTTTGGCGAGAATGTGGGCATGGCTTTCCAGATCAAAGACGATCTGTTTGACTATGAATCCAACGATCTTGTCGGGAAACCGAACGGGCTGGATATTAAAGAGAAGAAGTTAACCCTTCCTCTGATAAGAATGCTGAGCGAATCGGACCGGAAAAAGAAAAAACAGTTCATGCACATCATCAGGCGAAGGGCCCAGAATTCCGAAAAGATAGCCGGACTGATCCGTGAGGTTCACTCCAGCGATGGAATCCTTTACGCCAGGAAAAAGATGACTGAGTACCAGGATAAAGCTTTCCTCATCCTTCATGAATTTGCAGACTCACCGTTCCGTGAGGCTATGGAAAAACTGGTCAGATTCACCACGGAAAGGAACAGGTAAAAGCAGGACCTCCTTTTCAATGGAGGAGGTCCGCCGGACAATAAAATCCTGTTATAACAGTTATTGGGAGAAAACAGGATCATGTATCTTTTGATGTTCATCTTCTGGCTGTTCCCTGAAGTTACCGCTGTCACCCATCCTCTTCCAACACCTGCCGAATACCGTCTCTACGGTATGATCAACGAATACCGTGCACAGTTAGAGCTTCCTCCTGTGCCGCTGTCGGAAAAGCTGTGCATGGTGGCCCGGACCCATGCCATAGATCTTGCCGAGAACCTGCCCTATGACGAACGTTGCAACCTGCACAGCTGGTCTACCAAAGGATCCTGGACACCATGCTGTTATGAAGAGGACCATGAACAGGCTCCCTGTATGTGGGATAAACCTGCCGAACTGACCGGGTACAAGGGTAAAGGTTATGAGATCGCTTACTGGAATGACTACCGGTACGACGATCCGGACGATATCGTGGTGGATGCGTTGAATGCGTGGAAGAAGAGCAGAGGACACTATACAGTGATCATCAACAAGGACATGTGGCAGGAACTGGAGTGGAGGGCCATGGGAGTGTGCGTCTATCGAGGGTATGTGCTGGTCTGGTTCGGTACGGTGGAGGAGTAGTCGGCAGTCAGCAGTTGGCAACATGTCCAGAGGAAAGCAGAGACGAAGGGTTGGCAGTTAGCAGAGAGCGGGAAGCTCCACCCCTTGGGGGGTGGATTTGTTTGGAATTTGGAATCCTGGGATTTGGGATTTATCTTTGTACTATGCATAACTACCCCACAAAGATCCTGTTAGCCTTCGGCGAGACCATCAGCGGGAACAACAAGATATTCAAATGGCTGCTGGAGAACGGATACCCCGAACTGGCTGCGTTGTCGCGAGCAATCACAGGTAGTGAGGAAGCCTTCAGCTGGTTGATGAAGAATGGCTATCCTCACCTTGCCGCCCTTGATCATGCCATCGACAACAGGCCGCAGGCGAGGGAATGGCTGGTCAAGAACCATTACGAGTTGCTGGTCCTCTTTGCGGATGCCTGCAACGAAAGGCCTGAAGCGGCAAAATGGTTCCGCGACCATGATCTGAACATCTTTTTACTTCTGGCGCAAAAGATCATTACTTTTCGCAACAATCAGACATTCGATTATCACAAGCTTCACTTCTGAGGAGTACAGCCGGAGGATCATTCACATTTGGAGTATCCGCAATGGATGCAGATCTTGCAGCCCTCTTTGTAGAGCAGTCCATGTTCTTCACCGCATTCGGGACACTGGCTGTTCTTGGGATCGAGGGTTCCGTCGGGGATGAACTTTTTAAGAGCTCTGACGACGCCGTTCTTCCAGGTGTTCATTGAGTCGCTCTCCAGTCCGAGGTTGGAGATCAGGTCCACCACATAGGGCAGTGGCATGCCGTGACGCAGGATACCGGAAATAAGCTTGGCATAGTTCCAGTATTCTTTGTTGAACTGTCGGGAAAGCCCTTCCAGAGTGACGTTAAATCCATCCCTGTCTTTGAACTGCAGGTCATACCGTGCGTTCTTCATCTTATCGGACTTTATGCGGATAATCCATCCCTGGGTGACCCAGTTGGGTAGAAAGAATCCTTCGGCTTTACCCGTGAAGATCTCATAGGGGCGTCCCTTGTAGAGACCAACCACAGCAACCCATTTTTCGTAATCGTTTGTAAATCTGACCACCTCGGCCTCCAGCCGGTCCGGTCGCGGAGGAGCCTTGGTTTCATGAAAATCATCCTCATCGGCCTTTTCTTTCTCATCTTTCACGAGGACACCGTCCCTGGAACCTTCCCTGTAGATGGTCATCCCCTTGCAGCCACTTTCCCAGGCGGTGGTGTAAATTTCGCTGACCAGGTCCTCGGTGGTGTTTGCCGGCACATTGACGGTGACGCTAATGGAATGGTCGACCCATTTCTGGATGGCTCCCTGCATCCTCACTTTGCTTACCCAGTCAATGTCGTTGGCTGTGGCTTTATAATAGGGTGATTGCTGGATGATCTCATTGAGCTCGTTTTCGGTCATCGTTTCCACTTTGTGCGGGTCGAATCCTCGTTTCTCCAGCCAGGTGTTGAAATTATGGTGGAATACATGGTATTCTTCCCATGCGTCACCTGAGCCGTCCATAAAATCGACGTGCACCTGCATATCGTTCGGATTGACCTTTCTACGGCGCTTGTAGCTGATCATGTACACGGGTTCGATGCCGGATGTGGTCTGTGTGCAGATGCTAACGCTTCCTGTTGGGGCGATGGTCAGCATGGAGATATTGCGGCGTCCGTATTTCTCCATCTCTTCGTAGAGTCGCGGTGCCGCCTGTTTCAGCCGGAGGATGAACGGATTGTTCTTTTCGCGTTCGATATCGAAGATGGGGAACGCGCCGCGCTGGCGGGCAAGTTCCACCGACGAGCTGTACACTTCGATAGCCAGCAGCTTATGAACCTCCACCGAGAAGCTGATGGCCACATCCGAACCGTAACGGGTGCCGAGGGCAGCCAGCATGTCGCCTTCCGCCGTGATACCAATTCCCGTTCGCCTGCCCTGGATGCTTTTCTTGCGTATGTTCTCCCAGAGCTTCCATTCGATGCGTTTCACTTCCTCATCCTCGGGGTCGGCATGGATCTTTTCAAGGATCTTGTCCACTTTCTCGATCTCCAGGTCCACGATATCGTCCATGATCCGTTGCGCATACCGGGCATGACGCGAGAAAAGTTCGGAATTGAAACTGGCCCTATCCGTAAAAGGATTGTCGACATAGCTGTACAGATTGATGGCCAGCAGGCGGCAGCTGTCGTAGGGACACAGAGGGATCTCCCCGCAGGGATTGGTCGAGACCGTCTGGAATCCCAGGTCCGCATAACAGTCTGGGATGGCCTCTCGCAGGACGGTATCCCAGAACAGTACGCCGGGCTCCGCTGATTTCCATGCGTTATGGATGATCTTTTTCCAGAGGGTGCGGGCGTGGATCTCATTCCTGACCACGGGATTGTCGGAATGGATCGGGAACTGCTGCACGTAGGTGGTATCATTGATCACCGCCTTCATGAACTCGTCGTCGATCTTGACGGAAACGTTGGCTCCGGTGATCTTTCCCTGCTCGAGCTTGGCATCGATGAACCGTTCAGCGTCAGGGTGCTTGATGGAAATGGAAAGCATCAGCGCCCCCCTTCGCCCATCCTGTGCAACCTCCCGCGTGGAATTGGAGTAGCGCTCCATGAACGGGACGATGCCTGTTGAGGTCAGTGCGCTATTCTTCACCGGACTCCCCGTGGGCCGGATATGCGACAGGTCGTGACCTACTCCGCCGCGGCGCTTCATCAGCTGAACCTGCTCCTGGTCGACCTTGAGAATGCCACCGTAAGAGTCAGATTGCCCCTGATTTCCGATAACAAAGCAATTAGAAAGCGACGATACCTGGAAATCATTGCCCATTCCCGCCATGGGACTGCCCTGCGGTATGATGAACCGGAAATCCTTGAATAAATAATAAATCTCTTCTACAGGCATCGGATCCGGATACTTCTGCTCGATCCTGGCAATCTCCCTGGCCAGTCGCCAGTGCATGTCATCGGGCGTCAGCTCATATAAATTATTACTACTGTCCTTCAGTGCGTATTTATTGATCCAGACGTTCGCTGCCAGCGTATCTCCCCTGAAATATCGAGTCGATTCCTCCAGCACCCTTTCATATGGATAGCTCTGTAGCTCCCTTGCCTGCATCAGATCCCCGGTTATGGGTTCTCCTACAGCAGCGTGCACCTCTTCTTCATGCAAATCAGGCCGAGTTCGCCGGGCCAGCATCTCTTTATAAAAGTCGGACTGAATGTTCTTGTCGACGTTGGCGAATAAATCCTGCTCCATGAATGGGTGATAAAATTAAACGAACACAAATCAGAAAAAATGTATCTTTCTGTATTTGAATTACTTATATTGATTAAATGATGTCTTTTTATGAGCTACCAAATTACAATAGCCCTGCTCGTATTGCAAAATCTTTTATTAACAATACCTGTCAGGGGACGAGTAACATGCTGACTTAAACAATCATATCCCCTAACAACTTGTTAGCATCACGGATTTTGCTGATTCATTGCAAGTTGTTAAAATTTTAACAATCAGGAAAGGAGCTATTGGAGGATCTTCCGTGGTGTCTTGAGTACATGGACGGCATGACAAAATTAGTTCAAAAATGCAGATTTAAAAGGTAAAGTAAAGCGAAAGGTCAATTATTTACGAACAGGGTTTAAATTTCGCACCAGGATCATGGCCATCGGGTACTCAGAAATCTAGGCTGAGGGAGAAATAAAACCTGGAAGGGAGCACTTCCCAGTCCTCAACACCCCAGGCGATGTCGCCCCTGAGAAAGTAACCAAAGATACGGCTGCGAAGTCCGAACCCGAAACCTCCGACAATGGGTTCTTTCTGCAATTCGACAGTGACAAGAAGCGGAGGTCGCTGGATGGTCCGCGTAAACAGTGAGTTCTCAAGCGAATAGGGATTGAGGCCCGTCCAGGCGGTTCCGATATCACCGAAACCAACGATCTGGAAATTATTAAGAAAATCGGATTTCAGCGGACGGTTGGCAAAATAGCGAAAGACCGGTATGCGGATTTCGCTGTTGATCAGTGCAAAGGAATTACCGTTACGGATATTCTGGCTGAATCCGCGCAGGTTCGTTGCCAGTGTCTGATAGATGTAATTCTGGGAGTAATCAATGGGAGTGGACAGGTCGAACTTCGGAGAGACCCAGTTATCCACTCCACCCAGATAATAGATCAGCTTGTTGTCTCCGAAGGAGGTGCTGGCTGCAAACCGGTTCGCCCAGATAATCGAACGGTGGACCTTCAGGTAGTGGCGGAAGTCGACACCCACGATGACCAGGTTGTCGGATAACCTGTCCAGCTGCTTGTAATACTCGGCAAATATCTTGAAGCGTGTGCCATAATAAAGATTCGGGCCAACATCCTGTGTGTCGTCATAGACTAGTTCTCCTTTGAGTACTCCCGAATTGACCGTCTGGTCGGGTTCCATCAGATTGATCTGGTCCGTCGAAAGATACACCGCCCTGTCATTCCGTAACGTCGCTGTCCCGGCAACGGCAATGATCGGATTAAAGGGCCATCTCAGCACATAGTGCAGTTCATGGGCATAATGCTTGATGATGGAATAATACCCCGATTCTTCGAAGACTTTCCTGTGAAAAATGATCTCTTTATCCAGCCGTTTTCTCAAATTGGAGAAGTTCAGCAGGTATTCGTTGTTCTGAAGATCGACCGAGAGACGCACTCCTCCCGTAATGCGGTAATCCTCCAGCAAATCGGTCACTCCAATGTTAAAAAATGCGTTAAATCCCGGTGTCTGGAAGATGGGTTGCCCACCACCAGTGAAAGCCTGGTATGTATAATTTAGGTATGAAAAATCGATCTGGCTGACCAGTTCGTTGATCGAGAACTGAACATTATAATTTCTCTGTTTGGGTGGTTTAAATGCCTGGCTGGCCCTGGTCGTTTCAAAATCGAAAATGTTCATCAGCATGGTATCGAGGCTGGGAAGTTTGACAAAGGATTGCTTGTCGAACTGGTAGTTATTGATATCGACTTGATCCTCCGATGCTTGGGGTTCGACTTCTTCTGCATAGACATTAAAGAACCGTTTTCTCTTTTTTATCGTGCTTCCCCCATCCTGTTTCAGTATTTCTTTATCTTTTGTGAACGAAGTGATGACCTGTTCGGCATACGGTGTATTCTTCAGTTCGGTCTTCGTCACCTGGTCCTGCAGGGGCAGGTCGTTCACATACATCGTATATTTCCGGTCCTTGTAAATGATCTCACCATACTGACCGCTCCGGGCATTAACGTTCTGTTCAAGGATGTTGCGTTCATAATTGGTGACCGGGAAGTATTCTGTGAAATAGCGGTAGTGCGTGATCGTGTCGATGTAGGTGATGGCACTGTCGAGACGGGCATAATACCGGTTGATGATTCCGTTCTGGTCGCTCAGGAAGGTGAACATTCCTTCATCCAGTTCTTCCGGGGAGGTTTCATCAGCAGTGGGAGTCTGGGTGACCCTCTTCAGAAGGTTACTTTTTGTCTTGTAGTCATACAGGAAAAGATCCAGCCGTGGTTGTACCGATCCTACGTCGAACTCCTCGATCTTTTTGAACCGCAGGGTGTCACTGCCACGGTTGGAACTGAAAAGGATCTTGCCGGTTCCTCCGAAAAAGCGGGGATGAAGATCGGTGTAGTAATCGTTGGTGAGCTGTTCGTAAGAGCTTGAGGAAAGTGTATAGGTGAACAGATCGGTTTGCCCTTTTTGTATGGCAGAAAACAACAACATCCTTCCGTCCGGTGAATAGGAGAAATCGAGGATCTTGTCAAAATTGACGATCTCCTGCCTGATTTTCGTATGGTTCTCAAAATCATTCAGGTAAAGGAAAACGCCTCCCCTTGTTTCGGTGATCATGGCCAGGATCTTGCCGGATGGATGCCAGGCCATGATGGGGTAGGAATAATCCACTTTTTCATCCAGCCGGTAGCCTGTCCGGAATATCTTTTTCTTGTCCCGGCTGTCCAGGTCATACACATAGACCTTGTTCTTTCCCAGGTTGTTGACCGTGTAAGCAGCGTTTCTTCCCGAGGGATCCAGTGTCAGCTTGCCGTACACCATATCATCCTTTGGTTTTTTGAGAACGATACCTTCCAGGGGCAGATCACGGGATTCATCTTCCCTGCTGTATTTTTCAAAATAGTAGGTATAGCACTCTTTCATCAGGTTCTTGTACGAAATGCCCAAAACATACAGGAATCCGCTTTCCACGTTACGGCTGATCTTGGACATGTACAGAATGTTGGACACCACGGATTTGCCATATTTCTCAGCAATAAAGTTCCAGATGGCGTGGCCGGCGTACAGGGCATCGGTGCCTGTCAGGCGATTGAACTTTTCATAACGTCCGGAGAGGATCCCGTCTTTTACAAAATTATCGATCTCTGTGCTCCATGGTTCAGCGATATAAGAAATGGCCCCGTTGACATACCATTCGGGGAGGGCCATGAGAGTTGTATTCTTGATCTGCGTTCCGACACTGCCTCCATAGAGCGTCTGCTCGATGATGATCCGTGCGATGCCTGCCCTGATCTGGCGTATGAAATGGTTGAGATCGCCGTTGAAGTAAAGAAAGACCTTATGCCCGATGATGTGGGTGATCCCTCCCGTATTGTAGTGCATCTGACCCATCAGCCCGATGTTGGTCTGCTTCAGGTCGGACAGGTTGTTGTAGATAATGAACTGTATCTTAGAATCAAGCGAGGATTCAAGCTGGGATTCAATTTCCTGGAGGTGGTCGTTCACATATTTGGACACAAAAACGGCTAGCTCGCGACCGTTTAGATAAAAATAGGTATCGAACCGTTCATATTGAAAGTAGGTCCACAGGAATTCACCGTATTGAACGCGGTTTTTCCCAAATGTCAGCTGGGACCCGTTATAAAACTGGGCGCTCACTGTTGTCGGTAAGCTTAAAAAAAGCAACAGGACCAAAAACCAGTGACTTTTCCGGCGTATCGTATGGCCTCCTGTATTCACTTATTTATGCTGGTAAAAAGTTACGCTAAGATAATTCATTTTTATCATCCTTAAACAAACCAATGGCATGAACCCCACGGCATCCCGATAGATATCGGTGCCGGACTCAAACTCAGGTTCAAGCACCGGAGAATTTACCCATCTACTCCTCCCCCGTCGAGGCTGTGTCAAAATGAGTGTTTCGTATTTAACCACAGAGATCACAGAGGAAAACGGAGAACACAGAGAACTGATAACGAGTCATTTAAACTCCGTGATCTCCGTGAATTCTCCGTGAATTCTAAGACCAAATCACGAATTAAGCAAAATTTTGTTGGTACGTTATCACATAGGGTGTTTGTCTTTTGACGACTGAGAACACCCTGTTAACCAACTTACAA
>JAQUQD010000058.1 GCA_028716265.1 Bacteroidales bacterium
TTTCCCTACACGCAGCTCTTCCGATCTATGCCAATCGGATCTGGAAACGCTTCAGGGCTGCCTGTGATGAGTTCTTCACCCGGAAAGCCAATTATTTCGCATCCATCCAGAAACAGGAAGAGGAAAACCTTCAGGCAAAACTGGAGCTTGTTAATAAAGTCCAGGGATACGAACTTACCGGGAATAAAAACGAGGATCTGCAGATCCTCAAGGAAATGCAGCGTCAGTGGATGGAAATCGGCCATGTGCCTCTGAAGGATAAAGATAAGCTTCAGAATGACTTCCGGGCGGCGATCAATAAGCACTTGGACAAGCTGAAGGTCGACGCTATGGAGATAAGTACACTTTCGTTCAAAGCGCATTATGAATCCGTCAGGGATATACCCGATGGAAACCGTATTCTGAGCAAAGAAAGGGGAACGCTGATCAACAAGCTGAGCAAGTTGAAAGAAGATATCGCACTCTGGGAAAATAATATTGGTTTTCTGGCCGATTCAAAGAATGCGCAGATCCTGAAAAAAGAATTCGAAAACAAGATCGACAGTGCGAAAAAGGAACTTTCGATCCTGGAGGCTAAGATCAAGATCCTCAATGGACAGCGGTCTTGAAATATGAAAAAAGCCATAAAGATTTTCCTGATCACCATTGCGGTCATCATCCTTCTGATCCTCTTATTGCCTGTGATCTTCAAAGGGAAGGTGATCGGATATGCCAAACAGCAGGCCAATGACCAGCTGAATGCCACCCTGACCTTTACCGGGGGACACCTAACACTGCTGAATAGCTTTCCGTTGTTATCGCTGAAACTCGATTCCCTGAACATCACTGGCAAGGATCAGTTCATTAAAGACACCCTCCTTCAGACAGAACGCCTGTACCTGTCCTTTGACCTGATGAGCCTGTTCAGCGATCAGTATGAGATTGTCAGGATCAGGATGGAGAACCCATCCGTGAAGCTGAGGGTTGATGAAACCGGGGAGGTGAACTGGGACATTCTCAAGGAATCTGTGCCTGACGAAAATGAAAGACAAACAGTGGCTGCACTGGAAGAAACCGGTCATTTTTCGCTGGGTCTGCAGAACGTTGACCTGGTAAACGCCAGCCTGATCTACCTTGACGAATATACCGGTATGCTCATCCGTGCTGATCAAATGCAGCTGGCATTCAGGGGTGACCTGACAGAAGACCAGACCAGCCTTGAATTCAATGCGGGCATTAATGAACTTTCCATTGATTATGAAGGATTCCCTGTCCTTCAGGAAGTGCCTGCCGAACTTCATTCGCTGATCCATGCAGACTTTATTGCAGAAAAATATACATTCAGCCAGTCGAACGTCCGGTTAAGTGAAATTTCTCTTGTTGTGGAAGGCTATTATGCTGAACCAGAAGGAGATGTGGAGATGGACCTCCGGATCGCTTCGGGGAAAAGCGATTTTAAGCATTTTCTTTCCGTCATCCCGGCTATCTATACGCGCGATTATGATATGGTGCAGGCGTCCGGTACACTGTCCATCGATGGATTTATCAGGGGAAAATATACCGATGAGACGCTTCCGTCTTTTGGATTCAAGCTGGGGATTGACGGCGGGATGTTTCAGTATCCCGGCCTTCCGGCCAATGTGTCCCAGATATTGCTGAACGCTTCACTTGATAATCCCGGCGGTGTCATGGATCAGACTGTCATATCTGTCGAATCCCTTCACTTTGTCATGGCTGATAATCCTGTGGATGCCAGCCTGACCATACGGCAGCCTGTGTCGGATCCAGCCATTCAGGCTACAGTAAAAGGCAGGATCGATCTTGGTTCCGTGCAGAAAATCATCCCCCTTGAGCCCGGGAAGGACTATTCAGGCATTCTCACTGCAGATGCCAGGATCAAAGGCAACGTATCTGATTTTGAAAACCGGTTATATAAAAACATACTGGCCAGTGGCACAATGGATGCCGAGAACATCAGGCTGACCGCTTTCGGTTTACCCCACACCCTCTCGATACCCACAGCGCACCTTGAACTGAAGCCCGACCAGATATGGATCACCGAACTGACATTAAATTATGGTGCAAATGATTTGCAGGCCGAAGGCTACATAGGGGATTACATTCCCTATCTGCTGGACGGCAAGACGATAAAAGGGGAGTTTATGACCAGCTCTCGCTCACTCGATATTGATTCGCTGCTGGCCAGCCTACCGGCTACCGAACGTCCGGAGGTAAAGACCCAGGATACCAGTCAGGCAGCTTTCACCGTGCCTGCCAACATTGATTTTTCATTGCAGGCATCATGTGACCAACTGAGATACAATGGCATGAACATCAGTAATGCATCAGGCTGGGTCACCATTCGAAACGGTGAACTGAAGCTCAGGGAGTGGAAAATGAACCTGCTTGGCGGATCAGTCACCATGGATGGTAGTTATGCTGTTCAGGACCAGAACCGGGCAGGTGTGCAGGTGTCACTGAAAGTGAATGGATTCGATGTCCAGCAATCCTATAATACGCTGCAAATGATCCACTCCTTTGCCCCCGTTGCGCAGAAAACCAGGGGCAGCTTCTCGGCCGACTTCACGTTCAAATCGGATCTGAACAGCCAGCTACGGCCTGACCTGGCGAGTGTCTCAGGATCAGGTCACCTGTCATCCTCCAAAGTGGTGATCGAAGATATCCAGGTGTTCAACCAGATAGCTGACATGCTTCGCCTTGAACGACTGAAGAACGCCACCATTGATGCCCTGAATTTATCCTTTGATATCCTCGACGGGAAAGTGCATGTCAGTCAGCTGCTGTTTAAAATAGGCCCCATCGGGGCCCTGCTGAGCGGATATACATCGCTGGACCAGGAAATGAGCTTCGTACTCGGACTGGACATCCCCAGGAGTGAGTTTGGCACTCATTTCAACGATGTCATCAACGACCTGGCCAGCAAGATCAATAAAACCGGATTGGAGTTTCAGGCAGCAGATAAGATCAAGGTGGATGTGATCATTGGAGGAACCTTTACTAGACCTACCGTCACCATCGGCCTGAAAGAAGCGATGAAAAATGTGGTGGATGACTTGAAATCCAGGGTGGAGGATGAGTTAAGGGAAAAGAAGGAGGAAGCGGAAGCCATGATGAAAGAAGAAGCGGAAAGATACCTTGCGAAAGTGGATTCTGTAGCTCAGAAGCTCATATCGGATGCCGAAAAACAGGCGGCCGGGATCAAGTCGCTGGCCCGGCAATCAGCGCAAAAGATCCGTCAGGAAGCCGACTCTGCAGCAGCCCGCCTCGCCACCGAAGGAAAGAAAAAGGGTAAACTGGGTGAGATGGCTGCCAACGCTGCAGCAGATCAGCTCAGGAAAGAGGCTGACGGCAAAGCTAGCCTTCTGGTTTCTGAGGCTGACCAGAGAGCTGACGCCATACTCAGTGAAGCCAGGGAAAGAGCTGCCGTCATGAGGCAGGAAGCTCGCTTGAAGTTCAGTACAAATAAGTGATAATGAGGCCATATTGCAGCCCCCTTCGCTGATTTTCAGTGTTAAATAATGTTAAATGGCCTTTTACTTTTTTTGGTTTTTTTCTAATTAATTTATTTTGCAAAAAATTTAATCCAGGGATTATGGATATTGTCGTCGAGAATTTTACGAAAAAGTATGGCACCCAGAAAGCGGTTGATAACATTTCCTTTGTGGTCAAGGCCGGGGAGGTACTCGGTTTTCTGGGACCGAACGGTGCAGGCAAAACCACCACTATGAAGGCGATCACGACCTTTTTTGCCCCGACTGCCGGCGATATAAGACTGGGCAATATATCGGTGAAGGATAATCCGGAGGAGATCAAGAAACATATTGGTTACTTGCCGGAAAACAATCCTCTTTACACGGATATCCCGGTCATTGATTACCTCAGGTTTGTCGCAGGCCTGTATCAGATCCCAAAAACAAGGGTGAAGGAAAAGATCCTGGAAATGGTCAATCTCTGCGGACTCGAAGGGGAGAAACACAAAAAGATCGGTGAGTTGTCCAAGGGATACAAGCAACGGGTGGGATTGGCGCAAGCCCTGATACATGATCCGGATGTACTCATCCTGGATGAGCCCACTGCCGGGCTGGATCCCAACCAGATCGTCGAGATCCGGGAGCTGATCCGTAAGATCGGACGGCAGAAGACCGTGATCCTGAGCTCACATATCCTAGCCGAGGTGGAAGCTACCTGCGACCGGATCCTGATCATCAACAAGGGCAGGATCGTTGCCGACGGTACTCCATCCACCCTCAGGCAACGTGCCCAGGGAAGCGAGATCCTTCACGTGACGATCGAGGGAGGAGAACGCAACGATGTCTTCAAGGCACTGCAATCCCTTCCATCCGTCGATCTGGTGGACCTGAACAGGGATGACCCCGACAGCTTTGAGATTCACAGCAAGCCTGATCAATCATCCCGAAAAGCCATCTTTCAGCTCTGCGTTCAGCATAAATGGTTCCTGACCGGGATGACCATCCAGCAGACCAAACTGGAGGATGTGTTCCGCGAGCTGACCATGAATTAGGAATGTTCAATAAATTGTAATTAATTGATAATCAATAGACATGAAAAAAATATGGGTGATCACGACCAAGGAGTTAAGCACCTTTTTTGATTCGCTGATGGCGTACATCATGCTGGTCCTTTTTCTGGGTTTCAGCGGATTCTTTACCTGGGTCTACGGAGCGGATGTTTGTCTGGTCGATCAGGCGAGCCTGCAGTCCTTTTTCGGAATTGCCTACTGGACATTGTTCTTCTTCATACCTGCGCTGACCATGCGTATGATGGCAGAGGAGAGGCGTTCGGGAACCATTGAGCTGCTGCTGACACGACCGGTCAGCGACTGGCAGGTGGTGACCGGCAAGTTTTTGGCGACCCTGATCCTGATTCTGGTGGCCCTTTTTCTGACATTGCCCTATTACATCACCGTGGCAAGCCTGGGCCCCATTGACCATGGCGCTGTCTGGACAGGATACCTTGGACTGCTTTTGATGAGCGCCGCCTATATCAGCATTGGATTGTTTGCCAGCAGCATCTCTTCCAACCAGATCGTGGGTTTCCTGCTGGCACTCTTCATTGGTATTTTCTTTCACATCATTTTTGAGGTACTTGCGGCCAACATTTCCGGATTCTTAGGTAACCTGTTCGCCTACCTCAGCATGTCATCACATTATGAGTCCATCTCAAGAGGGGTGATCGACACAAAGGACCTGATCTATTTCCTGAGCATCATCTTGCTTGGACTTATCGCCACGGAGGCGGTTTTATCGAAACGCAACATCGTCGAATACTAAACGATAGCAAATAGTATCAAAGAAATGAAACGAACGAAAAAATCATTCCTTTACCAGATCCTGCTCATCATAGGTGTTGTAGTGCTGGTCAATATCCTGGCGGATAGTTACTTTGCGAGGCTTGACTTCACTTCTGATAACAGGTATACCCTTAGTAAGGCCACAAAGAATATCCTCAGGAACCTGGATGAGCCTGTCACGGTCACAGCCTATTTCACCGAGGATCTTCCTCCGCAGATGGTGAAGATACGCAAGGATTTCAAGGAGCTGCTGGTGGAATATGCCAACATCTCCAAAGGAAATGTGGTGTATGAATTCATTGATCCGGCAAAGGACGAGGAAACGGAAATGAAGGCGCAGCAGCAGCGTATACAGCCTGTTTTGATCAACGCCAGGGAAAAGGACCAGATCAAACAGCAGAAAGCGTATCTGGGGGCTGTCATCCAGATGGGGGAGGAATCCGAAGTCATTCCATTTCTGCAGCAGGGTTCAGCCATGGAGTTTGCCCTGTCGTCCTGCATTAAGAAACTGTCGGTGAAGAGCAAGCCGGCCATCGGGCTGATCCAGGGGCATGGGGAACCTTCGCCGGGAGCCATGGTGCAAGCCGTTGGTCAGCTGAATATTCTGTATACGGTTCAGCCTGTTTACCTCAATGATACATCGGATGCCCTGAGCAGCTACAAGACAGTCGTGATCATCGCGCCCACCGATTCGTTCCCGGCCACCCACCTTGGCCAGCTGGATGCATTCCTTGCCCGGGGAGGGAACCTGTATATCGCCATGAACCGCGTCAAGGGAGATTTCAGCACCCTGTACGGCACACCGGTTACTACCGGACTGGAGTCGTGGCTGGCGGGAAAAGGACTTTCCGTGGAGGAGAATTTCATTATAGATGCTCAGTGTCAGACTGTGGGAGTGAGGCAACAGCAGGGAATGTACAGCATCACTACACCCGTAAGGTTCCCTTACCTGCCTGTAGTCAACAAGTTTGCCGAACATCCGGTCACTGCCGGAATAGAATCCATCATGTTCCCGTTCGTAAGCTCGATCAACTTCCACGGCGATACATCAGCGGCTTTTATACCTCTTGCGTTTACGTCGGAGAAATCCGGCACACGTTCGGCACCGCTCTATCTCGATTTCCAGCAGAACTGGACACAGAACGACTTCTCTATGTCGGCCATTACCGTCGCTGCTTTGCTCGAAGGCAGGATTACAGGCAGTGCCCGCTCCCGCATCCTGTTGATCTCTGACGGCGATTTTGCAGTCGGCGGAGAAGGGAACCAGTCACAGCAGGTTCAGCAGGATAATGTGAACCTGATGGTCAATGCGATCGATTATCTCTCGGATGACACCGGATTGATCGAACTACGGACCAAAGGGGTGACCTCGCGACCGCTGGACCAGATCGAAGACCATAAGAAAAGTTTGCTGAAGTATGTTAATTTTCTGTTACCCATCCTATTAATAGTCATTTTTGGAATCCTGCGGATGCAGCGCAACCGAAACCTACGCGTCAAAAGAATGGAGGAAGGTTATGTTTAAAAAGATGAACTACCGTATTCTTGCTGTTGTCTTACTTGTCCTGGCGGCCCTGTTGATCATTACAAAATATGTAAACAGGAATGAACGGACCTTCAGGGACGAACTTGTTTCCTTTGATCCGGATGATATTACGGAGATCCTTTTCACCCCCGATCCGCTGAAGAGTGAGCAGGCGCGTCTTCAGAAGGAAACGGAAGGACTGTGGAAGGTGTATTCAGGTGAGAAGGCTTACAATGCGGATACCACTACCATCTACAGCATGCTCCGTTCCATCGCCGGCCTGAAACCCAGTCGGGTCGCCGCCATGAATGAAAGCAAATGGAAGGAGTTCCAGGTGGATGATTCTGCAGGCATTCGGATCAAACTGCGGCAGAGATCGGAAGAAGTTGCAGATGTCGTCATTGGTAAATTCAGCTACAAACCAGCCCAGGGACAGGAAGGGATGTACGGAAGGGGCCAGGGAACCATGACATCGTATGTCAGGCTTTATGATGAGAAGGAGGTTTATGCGGTGGATGGATATCTGCGGATGGGTCTGCAGTCCAATATCAACGGTCTGCGTGATAAGGCCCTGAGCAGGACCAGGCGGGATGATATCACGAGGGTGACGTTCACCTATCCCGGCAACCTGCCTTTTACGCTGGAACGGCAGGGTACGGGATTTGCCGTCAACGGCATCGCTGCTGATTCAGCGGCATCGGCTCTTTATCTTAATTCCATCGCCCGTTTGTCAAGCCAGGACTTCCTGGTGGATATTCCGCTGAACCAGCCGGCTGCCTACACTGTTAAAATCGAGGGGAACAATATGCTTCCTGTCGAGATCATAGCCTATCCTGCTGCCGACACGCTGAATCAGTTCATCCTGACCTCTTCCATCAATCCGGGTACCCTGTTCAGCGGATACGGAAAGAACAAGCTTTTTGAGAAGATCTTTGTTCCCATGGAGAAGTTTGCCATTAAGGAGAAGGTCACAAGGGAGGTCAGATAGCTTTTGGCCTTTATTTTTCTTTCCGGAACCTCGATTTGGCTTCGGGATCCATTTTCTCCGTGGCATATTGGAAGATCAGGCGGGGAGCCATGTTTTTCCATTTATAGAGAAAAACTTCCGTTTCCCGGGGATTGACCTTCCAGGCTTCCCGTAAGAACCATCCCAGTCCCTGGTGAACCTCCCTTTCCTTATCCATCATCATCGGATCAATGAACTGTAACAACGCATTGAGATCCGGATAGATTTTCAGCAGCTTGATCATGGAAACCGGCACAGCACGGCGCTGAAACTTATTTGCGGCGGTTTTCCAGGGAGCCAGGTCGTGGTAAGTGATCAGGTTCCCGGTGTAGAAAACCGGGAACAATTCACTGCAGATAATATCGCAGTGCGCCCAGTTATGGATGCCTTTTTCAAACCATGCCTCGACAACTTTAAATGTGTCAATGTTAAACTGTTTTTTAAAATGCTTCAGAAGCAGCACAGCGAAACTGGTCATCTCGTATTCGGGCAACTGTACCAGTAAATGGCCTGCCTTTACGATCAGGTCAAGCGAAATATCAGGTTTTTTAAGGATCTCATCCACCTTACTATATAAAAGTTCCGATGTCAGTCCATAGGCCTGGTAGCCTCCTTTGAAATACCGGGAATACTTTTTAACGATCTCTTCATCAGCATTTTGTTGACAATAACCGATGATCTCTTCGAGCAGTTCTTCAGGTTTCATTGCAGCATTTTTTTGACCTTTTTCATACTTCCGTTTGTTTTTGCAGGTTTAAGATCCAGGATGCGGGCTATCAAGGAATAGACGTCCAGGTTGCTGAACGAAGGCTGTGCGTAGCCTGTTTTAAAGGAGGGTCCCATAGCGTAAAAAATCGTATGCATATCCCGGTTTTCAGGTACGTAGCCGTGAGCGCCGCCCGATTCATACGTTCCGCGGTTGTCCCACCGCACTGACCAGCCACTGTCAGCCACCACCACCAGGTCGCCGCACCTGGGATTCTTCCCGTAATGGAGTCGACACGGAACTTTCCGGGCTTTCCAGGTGGTGATATGTTCAACCTTCTGAAGGGCGTCATACACAAGATCAAGACAACCATCCGCCGCTGACAGGTTATAGTTGGGATTCCCTCCCTGGTACGTTTCGATCCACCCCTGCTGCAGATAATCTGAGAGGAAGACGACCTTATCTTCCGAGATGCTTCCCATTCCATGGTCCGACAGGACGATCAGGTCGATCAGCGGATAATCCGGGAGGACCTGCAATTTATGGATAAGCGTTCCCACCAGGCTGTCCATCACACGGATGATGCTGTCGGATTGCGGACTGTCGGGTCCGTAGGTATGTCCTATGGCATCGGGCTCTTCCATGTAGACCATGATCAGGTGTGGGCGGGTTTCCGGCGGAAGTGACAGCCAGCGGATCACCGTGTCGATCCTGTCGCTGAAAGTGATCTGTTTTGAGTATTCTTTCCAGTATGTGGGTCGGATACCCTGAATGGGCGCTTCCGATCCTACCCAGAAAAAGGTTGCTGAGATGACATCCTGCTTCTCGGCAGTGACCCAGATCGGTTCGCCGCCATAAAAATCAGGATTTGTCACGGCCTCGCGTTTACGGATGAAGTACTCTTCATTCATCCAGGGATCGTAGAAACTGTTGTCGACAATTCCATGTTCGTCGGGGTATAATCCAGTCGCAAGAGAGTAATGGTTGGGGAAGGTCTTGGTCGGAAAGCAGGGGATGAGTGCCTCGGCTTTGACCCCGTTTTGAGCCATGAAACGGAGGTTGGGCAGATCCGCCCTGCCAGCATAATCCCATCGGAATCCGTCTATGGAAACAACGACAACATAATTATCCTGGCCTTTGGTGCAAAGGAAGAGCAAAGAGCAAAGAGCAAAAAGCAAATATTTCTTCATTCTAAATATGATCTGTCAGTTGTCTTTGATTTTGCGAAGATAATAAAAAAGCCCTGTTGGAATGATCAAACAGGGCTTTTGTTCAGGAGCGTTGATCCTTAGAATGTATACCTCAGTCCGATCTGGGCGCCCCATGTGCTGGAGGTTGAAAGGACATTGGTATAGGTTTCCGTCGGGAGCTGGTTGTTCACCTGGTTCAGCTGGAACGTGGGAACACCATCTTCATTGACGTTGATGTATCTGAGCAGTGTGATGTCGTATGTTCCGAGGACCTGTGTTTTATAGCAGCCCCAGTCAGAATTGAGTAAATTACCGATGTTCAGGAAGTCGAGGCTGAGCTGGAGGGTATGTCTTCTATCCTTTCCGAAATCGGCAAAAATATCCTGGAGTACTCTCAGGTCCAACCGTCCCAGCCAGGGCATCAGGACCCCATAACGTTCCGCATATTCTCCCTTGTGTTCTTTCAGGTAATCATCCTGTTCGACATATTTCCAGAAGGCTTCATTTTGTTGTTCTGCTGAATAAATTTCATTACCTTCTTTATCTTGAATAGGCGTAAAGATGATCTCTGACTCATCTTTTGGGATGTACATCAGGTCGGCTGCATTGCCATCCCCATTCATGTCGTTGTAATAGATGTAATCCAGCCTGCCCTGGTGCCGGCCCACGTAGGTAAGTGAGAAGGTTGTCCCCAGGTGGTTTGCGTACTCAACATTGTAGGACAGTGTTCCCACAATCTTGTGGGGAACAGCAAACTGCGAGAAGCTGATTCCCGGGTCGTTCTGATGGATGACTGCCGGGTTGCTCTGCCATGCGGAATTGGCTGCTGAGCCAGGATTCGCCGTGATATCTTTCGCAATCGAGTAGGTATAGCTGAATGAACCGAAAAATCCTTTGGTAAAGGGTTTGTTCAAGATGAGGGTGAGCGAGTAGGCATGACCCTGCTCGTCATAGTCAAGAGCATCTGCGTTGTCGAGCACCATGGCGCTTTGAATATTTTCATTTACAAGGTGACTATTTTTTCCAATGAATCTTGGACGATCATCTGGGCCTTTAAAAGTTCCATTAGGTATTGCCTGGTTGGCATTGCGCTGGATGATCGCAGTGATGTCTTTTGTGTACATTCCTTCTATAGTGAACTCGAGTCCCCAGAAAGGCAGTTTGTAATCAGCGGCAAGGCTGGATCTCCATACCTGGGGCATTTTGAAATCCTTGTCCACAACAGCAAGGTTACCAGGAGCTGTGGTACCCCCTTCTGAAGGGAATTCACCTTCATAAGCCATAGGATCCGTATTAAAATGAATTTTTGATAGGAAAGTACTATCGGTTTTTTCCACAGTATTTTGTAATGTGCCACTATTGGTCGGTTGGTTGGTGAACCATACAAAGGGTAAACGGCCCGTAAACAGTCCAGTACCTCCACGTATCTGAAGGGTACGGTTACCCAGCGCATCCCAGTTAAAACCCACCCTGGGTGAAACGCTTAATTTGGAATCCGGCCAGCTGCCAACATCCAGGGTTTCATCATTGCCATCCAGATCTTTGAATGTCAATGCTTCAATGGCTTCGTTTGCAAAGGGATCATCAAAGTAGAAGGGCATCTCAAGCCTCAGGCCGATAGACGCTTTAAAGTTATCCGACACCTGGATCTCATCCTGGGCATAAATGCTTCCCCATCCGAAATTCAACTCGGCATATCCACTTCCAGCTCCCTCATAGGGATAGGTCAGACCATAAGCAATGGGAGCAGCGTCGTTCATAAAATCCTCCATGGAGGCATAGCGGTAATAACTGGTGCCATATCTCTTGTAACTGTTCCCGAAATACATGTGCTCAAACGAGATCCCACCAGTAATGGTATGTATCCCAAGGAAATAGGAAATATTATCGGTGATCGTCCAGATATTGTTCTTTACATCATTCTCAAAAGTAAAGAGTTCATATCCAAAACTCATATATGCTGTTTTATCTTTCCAAATATCGACAAATGGGAATATATCGCTGTTGCTACCCCTGGTGTCCCTGATCTTGGTATAGGTAAAGAGGAATTTGTTGGCCAGGTTCTTGCCAAACACGCTGTTCAATTCACCGGTCAGCGATCCTACCGTGTTCAGGAAATTGTAGTTGGCATTCTCGAAGGCCATTGATTTGGCACTAATACGTCCATCAGTAGAACGCGGCCGTGGTGCACTCGTGGCATTAACCTCCTGATCGTTGGTGGAATGGACATAGTTGTAACGAACCGTCAGCTTATGATCTTTATGGAGATTCCAGTCAACGCGGGCAAGCAGTTTATAGTTCTGGCTCGCAAAGTCCCCGAATCCCTGGTAAGGGCCCGGATCATAATTATAGTTATTTTTAAGGAAATTGCTAATGGTCTCCATATCATTCACCGTTGTCCTGGAGATGTATTTTGTTGCATCTGCTTCTATTCCGTTTTCGGGATCGCTCGGGCTCCATAGAATGCCGGGAAAGATCGATTTTTCCCATTCCCCATTGACAAAGAAGAAAAGCTTATCTTTAATAATGGGTCCACCGAGACGGGCACCTACGTTGTAAAAGGAATTATCAGTCAGTTTAAGCGTATCTTTCCTGTCTTCTCCAACGTATTTCCCGTTGAATTTTTTATTCCTGTAGAAAGTGTACACTGAACCCTCCAGTTTGTTGTTCCCGGATTTTGTAACCGCATTGACATTTCCACCGGTGAAATTGGACTGCGTAATATCATAAGGAGCAACGTTAACAGATACTTCCTCTATCGCATCCAGACTGATGGGCTGGGCATCACCACCGGGAAGGGCCTTGGAACTCAGGCCAAAATTATTGTTGAAATTGGCGCCGTCGACCGTAATATTATTATACCTTCCATCCTGGCCGGCAATACTTCTCCCGTTGACCTGCGGAGAGTATTTGACATAATCATCGATAGAACGACTAATGGAAGGCAGCGAGGATATCTGCTCACTGGTGTAATAGCTTACAGATCCCATCCGGTTTCCGTCAAAAAGATCATTCCGCGTACCTACAACTTCAACACCAGGGATCTGGGATACTTCCTCGACCAATGTGCCGTTCAGTCCGTACGTCTGACCGAGGTTCAGGTAAATATTCTCGATGACCTGATTCTTATAGCCGATAAAGGAGATGGTCACCTTGTACGGTCCTCCCACGCGCATGTTCAGTATCCTGAAGAATCCGTCAGGATCAGTCACCGTGCCGTACATGGAACCTGATGCCTCGTGGGTGATGATGACCGTTGCGCCCGGTAATGGCTCATTGTTCATATTAGTCACCCGGCCATTGATCCCGGATGTCGTCACCTGGGCCATGGCTGAAATGTTAAACACCACTGCTGCTGTCAGCAACAGGAAAAGTTTGTAGATGTTTTTCATAATTAGTTAATTTTGAGTTAATTAATATTTAGTTGTGCATTAATTTGTCTGCCTCTAAAATAAAAAATCCATGTTAACTGAGTGTAAATCCTGTCTAAAGTTATTCAGAGTCCTGTTATCATCCTCATCCAAACGAGTTCTGTTAAATGAAAGATGAATGGTTATTTATTTAATATGTTATTTTTTTATGATATTATCAATCAGTGTATTATATATTTGAATCATAGAATGCTACCACGATCCGGGAAGATTTGATAATATGAATGAACTGTTAATTAAATGTTGAAAACATGCAGCACCGGGCCATGGATTTCTGCTTAATGATCACGCAGACAGGAATTTAAATTTCGAGCGAGCCTGTTACTAACATGTTAATAAATGCCAGGCAGAATACATGTGGGAGTCATTGAAATGAAAATCATGGACTGAGGGGTGAGGATGAGACTGATCTGGAGGTTGCGGCCGGTTCGGTCAGAGGTGGTACCTGATCACACGAAGGATATGTGTGTAACTTCCCGAATCGTGATTGAAGATCCCCTGGTGATCCAGGGTGTCGATCCGTACCGATCCAGAGGCATGGATGATCTTACCTTCTGCGAGAACGATACCCGTGTGGATGATCCTTCCTTCTTCATCGTCGAAGAAGGCGAGATCTCCCGGTTGAGCCTCGTCGGCGAAGGCCCTGGACTGTCCCTGCATTACCTGTTGATGTGCATCCCTGTGGAGTGGAATGCCTGCCAGGCGGTAAACCATTTGTGTAAATCCGGAACAGTCGATGCCAAAGGGCGTTCTTCCTCCCCACATGTAGGGCGCATCCAGATAACTCATGGCATAGTGCACCAGGATGGGCCTGGTGCATAGTTCCTTCCATTTTATGGAATTCCCTTGGTAACGGAAGACATCTCCTGCCAGTACCAGCTGGTTGTTTTGGAGTCCTGGCAACGAACTGCCTGCCACAACGCGCATCTTTTGCCCTGAACTGTGTTCCAGCAACGCAACGGGATCAGTCACCAGGCTCAGATCCAGCGCGCTGATGTGAACAAAAGACTTCTGATCGAGAGAAGTGCATTGCTTTTCATCGATCCAGCCCATATATCCGTCATGCTCAATGCTCACACGAAGCCACCCGTTGGACACGTCCTTGATTTCGATCAGCTCCCCGAACAGCAACTGACTGACCATTACTGACCTGTCAGATGGCTCTGCCCTGACCGGTACCACACTGTGAAGGCAAATTCCAAATTCCATCAGATTGAGGATTAAGTTGAGATGATCAAAAGCGTAAAATTACTACATTGTTCATCCAACGGTGCCTTTCAGGACACTTCATCCGCATGATAAAGTAAAAAAATCCTGCCTTTCGGTATACTCACCAGATTCAGGGCCAAGGTTGAATAACACATCCAGGATGCTGAGGTTGGGTATGAATCCGTATTTATGCTGAAAAACCTGGTGATAGAACTCAAAACGAGAAAAATAAGGATCCGATAAAGATATATCGTTTCGGAGATCCACGCTTTTGGCGTCTGCAACGCAATACTCCACGGAATAGCCAGGCTGAACTCCCATCTTCACCCAACCTGACAGTAGTTGTAGCAGTTCCCTGTTAAAATCAGCCAGGTATATATAGTGCTTTTGATAAAAGAACTTCAACTCATCTTCATAGTAAAGAAAATAGGGTGATGACTGGTAAGCTGATTCAATTGCCCTCCAGTGGTTTGACTGCCAGCGCTGAAGGTAGCAGATTTTGATATCTCTGACAGGTGTGTGGTTCCCGGTCGTTTTATGAACGGGCATGATCAGGGGTAGCGCACCGTTGGCGGAATAGATGTAGCACCTGTTCCGGCAGGATTGTTTGATATAATGTTCGTGAATGTCGATGATCGCTGACTGGTTCCGGACCAGGCAGACAAAGTAGGCCAGGGAAGGCAGGTACGCAGTCGGTAAAACGACGGTTTCCATTGATTCAACTTGTGAAGGAGAGGATAAAGGTAGGTAAAAAATAAAAAAGACGGCCGCAAGACCGTCTTTTGATGTGTGTACGAATAATGATCAGGATATGGAATGATTTAACAGTATCTCATCAATGGCCTGTCTGAGTGAATCTTTCGGTAAAGCGCCGACTGCCATCTGAGGTTGCCCCTCCATCGGGCAGAACAGCATTGAAGGGATGCTTCGTATCCCAAAAACAGCTGATAATTCATGCTCATCTTCCGTATTGACTTTATAGATATTGATCTTTCCGTCGTAATCCTTTGAAAGCTCATCCAGAATAGGAGCCACCATTTTACACGGCCCGCACCAGTCGGCATAGAAATCAATGAGACAGGGCAGTTTACCTTCAAATTTCCATTCCTGGTTATCTTCGTAATTAAAGACCTTCTGGAGAAACGTCTCCTTGGTTAAATGTTCCATGTTAATCCCTTTTTGTTTATGTTTTCGTCAAATTAATCTGCAAGGAGCACTTCATTGATGGCCTGCACGAACGTTGGTTTTGGCAAAGCACCAACCGACATCTGAGGTTCTCCGTGCTTGGGAACGAACAGCACCCTGGGTATCGAGGTCACGTTAAAGACCTGGGCCAGTTCTCTTTCAACCTGCGTATCGATTTTATAAACATAGATCTTGCCTTTATATTCTGCGGCCAGCTCATCCATGATAGGAGCAACCATTTTGCAGGGCTTGCACCAGTCAGCATAAAAATCGATCATACAGGGTTTGTCTCCTTCATAGATCCACTGATCGGGATTCTTTTCATAATTCCAAACCTTCTTCAGAAAAGTGGCTTTGGTCAGATTGATCACCTTTCCATCCTCACCCTCCGGCATGTCAGGAACAGCAACAGCAGGTTGCGTGGCTACAGTCTGTTCCGTACCACCTGTCGGGGATTTTTCTCCGCTGGTGCTGCTGCAACTGATGATCATCAGACCGAGAAACAACGCAACTACGAGTGCAATTTTTTTCATGTGTTCTTTGAATTTTAAAATGAAGCGTCCATTTGATCAAATATCGTGCAAAATTAATGTTAATTTTTACATATGAAATCCTCTCTAAATGCAAAATCTCTTTCTTGTATTATAAGACGTTGATTATTAGTAAATTAATACTTTTTTACAGATCGTATTGTTTTGCACTGTGATTTTGAGGATGTAACTTCCCCGTTCAATTCCTGAGATATCGATGACCGTGGTACGGCCATGTGCTGGTGTAGTTTCAGGGTAATGGCGCGCCACCTGCCCGGTCATGGTCATCAGGGTCATGGTCACAGGCTTTTCCAGTGCAGGTTCCATCTCCATAAATAGTGTTTCCCTTGCCGGAACCGGATAGACAGCGACAGCGCTCTTACCCTGCGGGGTATCCACCGCGTTGACGAAGCTCTCGTAGGCGGCTTCCCATCCGCCTGCTGTCACAGCATCATTGGTGGCAAAGAGGACCAGCATTTTATTACTGGGGCAGACGATGACCCCGGGCAACGTTGCACCTGAATATTCTCCCAGAAGAGTCTGTGACTGAAGATCGTATATTTTTACATAATCCTCAGTTGGTTCAGTGTTAAAATCGCTGAAATACAGGGTTATACCGCTCCAACCAGGGGGCATGATGCGCCACTGGCAGATGGAGTTGTTCTTGTAATTGAATGTGCCGCTTCCATCGCTGATTTCCCCGAAAGGGTCAGGGAGGGTTGTGATACCGTTGCACCAAACAGGTGTCTGGGCTGAGTAAGTGCAGAACCATCCTGGCGCTTCTGACGAATTGTCAGTGGTGAACGTGACAAGCATCTGGTTGGAGCTGGAAGTGACAGGGGCTGGCACCACGTTGCCATCGTAGCTTCCCAGGAGGACTGCCTCCGTCGTATTCCCGTCATAGACCTTCACCATATCCCCGGGTGCTGTAAGGAACCGATGGAACTGAAGAGTGATCTTGGTCACTGAGTCCTGTGCTGTCTGCGGATCGATCAACCAGGAGTAGCTGGCACCAGAGGGATAATCGTTCATGGATGCGCTGCCGTCGTCAAAGGAACCGACCAGGGACCTGAGCGTATCCGAACCGCTGAAGACAGGTGGGTAGGTATAGTTCAGCGTATCGGGGTAACAGTTGATGATCAGCTCTTGGGCATAGTTGAAATCGTTGCCGCCGGGAGTGAGGTTATCCAGTAAAAAATAGCCGTCCAGATAACCTCCCCATCCCCAGTTCATATGGAAATATTCCCCCTGGTACCCATCAACGATGAACGCATGCCCGCTGGTGTAGGTATAATCAGCCCATCCGGCATAATAGCAGGGCATGTTCCTGTCGAGGTGCGCAACTACCAGACTGTCCCAGTCCATGGTCGTTGAGTCACGATAAACGTACTCAGTTTCAGGGGAGTACTTAAAATATGTCCTGTAGGAATAGGCCGCTTTGTGATTCCACATTCCTGACGATATGGGGCCATAGTCCATATCCACCGAGACGCCGATGTGGAACAGCAGTTCGTTCAGTGCGTCATTGGTTGTGGAGATGGCAGTCGGCATCTCATTCCACCGGTAGGTTGTATTTCCAAAATCAGCCGATATTTCACCATAATCAGGATGGATATACGAATATGATCCAGTGCCGGTTTGCGGCCAGCGGTAGTAAAACATCAGCTGCCCCATCGCGGTGGCGACACATCCAGCCAGGCAATGGCCATGGGGACCTGCAGGATCCGCCGGGCACATGTAGTTGTACGGGAAGTCCTGGTTCCAGGTCGATACAAGCAATGGTTCAACCTCCCGGCTCCGTGTGAAATACGAAGATGACAGGTGCCCATTCGTCAGCACCTCCCATTCCTTCCTGTGGTCTCCAGGCGACAGGCTGTTCCGGACAAGGTACAGGATCTCTTCATCATAGTGTGACAGCCAGGAACGGAAGTTACAGGGTTGGGCATCCTCG
>JAQUQD010000059.1 GCA_028716265.1 Bacteroidales bacterium
CCCTGACCTGATTTTCGGTTCGTGTAGCGGAGATTACCACCTCATCCAGGTCAATGTCAGAAGGTTTCATTTCAAAATCCTTCGTCATGTCCGTTCCACCGGTCACCGTGATGTTAGCGGAGATCTTTTCATAACCGACGCAGCTGACCTCCAGGCGGAACATTCCGTCGCCCGGCAGTACCAGCCGGTAATATCCATGGACATCGCTCGATGTTCCGGCACCTGTATCCAGAAACAGGTTGGCTCCCGCAATGGGTTTGCGCGTGGAAGCATCGATGATCATGCCGGTAAGGAGTGGCTGCGGGAAAAGGGTATTGCTGAACAGGAATAAAAGGATATACAGGCTGAGCGTCCTCGTTGCCATCCATGCCCGTTTGGGATTATAAAACGTTGATAACATAATCATTGCTGTATTTTCACCTCGATTTCCAGAGATCCTGTTTCGATCTCGTCGGCCCTGATCACCTTGATCATACCGAATTTTCCCTGTTGCGTTTTAAATGGTACGATCTTTCCTGTGTAGCAGAATTTACAGTTCCCGCTGACATTCTGCGGATCGTAACCTGCCACCAGGAGGCTGTCGTTTGTGGCAGAATCAAATTGCTCCGCCGTGATCAGGTCATTATCGACTGCCTTGTAATCATACAGGGTAGAGTTGCGAACGGGCCAGCCCGAGAACTCCGGATAATAGGTTATCGCTGAGGTATAGCCCGAGCAGGTGAGCGTAGGGGAGGATTTCCCGGAGGAGTAATAAAAAAACGCCACCAGGTCGACCAGCTGCTCATTTCCTGTAATGCTCCCGGCGGAGAACGTATTCCCTTCGTCCAGGTCCAGGTAATGATCAAACTGTTGATTGTCCTGTAAACCGATCGTTACCGAGGGGTAGTGCCAGATGGGACCGTATGCTGATCCTTCTCCCTTCAGAACCGTTCTATACACCGATGCTGTATCCCGGTTTTCATTCATAATGAAGAAATTCCAGAGCTCTTCATCCGCCTGTCCCCTGATAAATGTAAAGGTAGTGTCGAGCCCTCCGGATTCGACGTACATGCCCCTGTCAAGCTCGATCACCACCTGGTTGCCGGTGATGCGTTTGATACGCAGATCGGTAATGGTCGCTCCACCTCCCACTGCGGAAATACCGAAGCTCAACTGGCCCCCGGCAGGCACTCGGGCGCCATCGGCAGTATACTGACTTCCCTGTTTGAACAGAATGAACGGAAACGAATCTGTGCTTTCTTCATCCCCACAACCTGCCGTCAGAAATAAAACCAGGAAAAGGCTGGCAAGCCCTTTGAATGTTTTCATGGAAAAAAATAAAACGCTTAACTGCTTCACCGATCTTATTTCTTGACCTTGACCTCAAAGGTCACGGATCCGGTTGATCCCTGAACCACCTGGGTAACCTTGAAAAGGCCATATGCCTCACTCTCGGTCTTGAATGAGTATATATCATTGACTTTAAGATCCTTTGCCTTTCGGTACGCATTGTCTTCGACAAAGGAGGTCACGATCAGCTCGTCGGTTTCTTCCAGTGCGTCGAACTGGGCTACTGTCAGGGTCGTTGCGCAGAAAAACGTCGTGTTCTGGACAGTCCAGTTCTCTGGAGCCTTTGAACCGGAGAAAATCCCGTCAATACCGGTTCCTGGTGAAGCCACGGCAATGTTATTGGCAGCTTTCTTGGCCTCGTAGAAACAAAAGATATCAATGACACTCTGGTTGTTGAATGCGTTATCCAGGGTGTACACTTTATTCTCGGAAACCGAATAAAAACCTCCCGTGGTAGCATTAGCCTGCGCCCCAATATTTACCACCTTTTTCTCCGGAGTTTCATCTTCATCTTTTTCGCATGCCTGGAAAACGAATAGCCCGGCAAGCACTGCAAACAGCAGGTAATGGAATTTTTTCATACGTTTTTGTTTTAAAGGATTTGTTCATACCGATATGATCCAACTGACATATCGCTGGCAAAAATAGAAAAAGTTTTTGAAATGAATCGAAAAAGAGAAGATAAAACTGAATAACTACATGGCGCTGGCACTCCGGTCAGCTTCTAAGTTCATCCAGCATGCTTCGGAAATTTTCCTGGATGAGACCATCGATTTTTTCGTGAAAATGATCGAATGCTCCCACCAGCCGAAGACCTTCTTCTGAAAGGACCGTTTTGCCTCCTTCCTTTCCTCCGCGTGTTTTCTGGATGATCCGGAAACCGAGCATCTGTTCGATCTTTTTCAGGTCGTTCCATGTCCTACGGTAGGTAATGCCCAGTTTTTCGCATGCGGCCATCAGCGATCCCTCTGATTTGATGGCTTTCAGGATCTGCCACTTGCCATCGCCCAGGACTCCTGTTCCATCGTCGGATTCGAGCCAGATCTTGTACTGCAGATGCAGGTTGTTATACCTTTTGCTCATCTTTACGCCGCAAAGTTGGATTGGCCTATATAAGCTTTGCCGTCAGCGTGATCTCCACAGCCTTCAGGGCCCGTGAAACCGGGCAGCCGGCTTTGGCAGCACCGGCCAGTTCGAGGAATTTTTCTTCCGTGATCCCCGGAACCTTCCCCGTGAGGTCAAGATGGATCCCTGTGATCTCAAAATGATCGGTCACATGTTCGATGTTCACGGCAGCTGTCACCCTTAGTTCTGTTGGAGTGAATCCTGCGTCGGTCAGCCCGAAGCTCAGAGCCATGGCGAAACAACCGCTGTGGGCAGCAGCAATGAGCTCTTCCGGGTTGGTTCCGGCAATACCATCTTCGTTCTTGAACCGTGTAACGAATGAATACGGAGTTTCATTGAGCACTCCGCTGACGGAGGTGAGGATTCCTTTTCCCTCCATCCCGTTACCCTGCCAAATGGCTGTTGCTTTGCGTTTCATAGTGTTCGGATTATTTTCATTGTGTTATTGTAAACTTTCCTGCAGGGATTCCTGTCAGAATGTAAAAGTAATCATTTTTCAATGGTTCATCGTATTCTCATGGTTCTCACGTTTTGACTCATACCATTATTAACAACGGTATCTTTATTTTGTTTATTGATGTGACCCCACCCCCGCCGAGGCTGTGTCAAAATACAATTTAACCACGGAGAACACGGAGCGCCATTGTGACGTACTTGGTGCGCCTTTGTGGTTAAATAAAGAGTTATAAGTCATCCTCTTTTTTTATTTAAGAACGTATCAGGGACACACTACGACGCGATTTTTTAGAACATAATCGAAATTTATTATAATATTTTCAGAATATAATCTACTTGATGTATCTTTGCAAAAAATAATTCAGTAATGATCCAGAGGGCTATTATCAAAAACATCAGGGAAATCTTTTTCAAGGGTAAAACAATCATGATTTTTGGCCCCAGGCAGTCAGGAAAAACAACGTTACTAGGAATGTTGGCCAGGGACATACAGGATAAGGTGTTGATCCTGGATTGTGACGAACCGGATATCCGAAAGGAATTGACTGATGCTACTTCAACCCAGCTAAAACACAGAATTGGCGATGCCAGGATTGTAATGGTTGACGAGGCCCAACGGGTGAAAAATATTGGCATTACCCTTAAACTCATTCATGATAAGATCAAAGATGTCCAACTGGTTGTAACGGGATCATCATCACTTGAACTGACAGGGGAGATCAATGAGCCCCTGACAGGAAGGAAGGTGGAGTTACTTTTACTTCCTTTTTCAACAGGTGAAATGATCAATCATACAGATATTGTGAGTGAAAAAAGGCTCCTGAAGCAACGGCTTTTATATGGGATGTATCCCGGAGTGATCAATGAGCCAGGAAACGAGAGGATAAATTTGAGCAGTCTATCCGGGAGCTATTTATATAAAGATATTTTCAGCTTTCAGGACATCCGCAAACCTGAAATCATCGAATCCCTACTGGAAGCACTGGCGATACAAGTCGGTAATGAGGTTTCCTATCATGAACTGGCCAATTCGCTGGGAATAGATCAACTAACGGTTCGTCGTTATATAGATTTGCTTGAAAAGTCCTTTGTCGTTTTTCGATTAAGGTCGTTTAGCAGAAATGTAAGAAATGAGATCAAAAAATCACGGAAGATCTACTTCTATGATAATGGCATCCGTAACGCATTGTTAGCCAATTTTACAGAAATCGACCTTAGAACGGATAAAGGAGCACTATGGGAGAATTTCCTGGTCAGTGAACGGCTTAAATTACTGAATAATCTTCAGATCGAATCAAAGCGACATTTCTGGAGAACCAGCCAGCAGCAGGAAATTGATTATATTGAAGAGAAGGATGGCCAGATCTCTGCTTTTGAGTTTAAATGGAAGGAAAAGCTAACACTAAAATTATCTCTGACATTTCTCAATGCTTATCCGGAAGCAAGGACCTACATGATACATACGGGCAATTATATGGACTTTTTATCGGGTCAACCGGAAGAATGGAGCAGAGGCAACTGACGATGGAGTGCTCTATCCGGACGAATAAGCACAGGTCTTATTGGATTTGTATTAGGCTAAAAAGAAACACCTGACCGCTGAGCTATCCTTCGTATGTAACTGCGGGGCTATGGCAATCATCATCGAGGTACCGTTTAACTTTCACTCCGGAACAGATCCCTTTGACCAGGACGCAATGAGTATTGTATTTATTTAATACCTTTACCGCAGGTATCCATTTTTAAATCCCCACTATGAAAACCTTAAAATCCTATCTGCCTGTTTATAGGAGGATGTTTCTGACTGCCATTCTCCTGACGCCATTCCTTCTTATGGCGGCGGGGAACTGGCCCAAAGAAATCAAAACGGACAAGGCAGTTGTGATCATATACCAGCCCCAGCCGGATTCCCTGGTTGATGATCACCTGTATTCCAGGGCAGCTGTTTCCCTGAAGACGCCAGCCACACCTACCCCTGTTTTCGGGGCTGTCTGGACGGATGCAAAATTCAGTACTGACCGGGAGTCAGGTATATGCACCATCTATAATGTCATAATCCAGAATGTACGTTTTCCCGGAATGGATACGGTTGATCCCGTCAAGGTACAGAACTTCAAAAATCTGCTGGAGGAAGAGTCCGCCAAATGGACTCTTGAATTCTCCCTGGATGAGTTAAAGGCCACCCTTGACATGAGTCATGTGGTCCTGAGCACAGCCGCCAATTTAAACAACGATCCCCCGGAGATCATCTATGTGAAGAAGAATTCCATCCTTCTTTTGTTCGACGGGGATCCAGTGTATAAAGACATTGAGAACGCCGGACTGAAACGTGCAATCAATACGCCGTTCCTTGTACTGCAGGATCTGAGCGATAAGCACTATTACCTCTACGGGGGAGAGAGGTGGTATAGATCATCGGATCCCGTAAGCTCCGCGTGGGCAGTTATTCAAAAACCTCCTGCCAGTGTTTTAAAATATCAGGATGCCTTGCAGAAGGAGACGTCAACATCAGGTTCCTCCACGCAGCAACAATCAACCAGGAAAAAATCAGACAGTAAGAAGGCCCCGCCCGATATTGTCGTCCGGACCAGGCCGGCAGAGCTCATCCAGTCTGACGGTGAGCCTGAATATGCTCCGATCCAAGGCACTCAGCTTCTCTATGTGACCAATACCGACAACAATATTTTCATGGATATTGATAAAAACCAGTATTATATACTGATCTCCGGCAGGTGGTATACATCCCCTGCTCTGACGGGGTCCTGGTCCTATGTCGCATCGGATAAGCTGCCCCAGGATTTTGCCAGGATCCCTGAAGGCTCGGAAAAGGATGCCGTGCTGGCCAGCGTGGCAGGCACCAACGCCGCCAAGGAGGCGGTCATGGATGCCCAGATCCCACAGACGGCAGCTGTTGACCGAAAAACGGCTCAATGCGAGGTGAAATGGGATGGAGAACCGAAGTTTGAAAAGATCAAGGGCACCGACCTGGCCAGGGGGATGAACACGGGCAGCACCGTCCTGCTTTACAGGGACATCTATTATGTGTGCGACAACGCCGTGTGGTTCATTGGGAAAGGTCCTGAGGGACCGTGGGAAGTGGCAACGGAAATCCCCGATGAGGTCCAGAAAATACCTCCCGAAGATCCGACCTACAATGTGAAATATGTATACATCTATGATGTCGAGCCGGAGGTGGTCTATGTGGGTTATACGCCGGGATACACGGGGTGTTATGTCTATGGTCCGACGGTAGTGTACGGCACCGGCTGGTATTATCCCCCGTTCTACGGTCCGTATTATTATCCTCGGCCGGTGACGTACGGATTCAGCATGAATTATAATCCATGGTATGGATGGAGCATGGGATTCACCATGTCGATGGGATGGTTTTCGTTCACCATCGGTGGGTCCATGGGCTATCCGTATGGCTGGTGGGGACCTCCGATCTATCGCCCGCCCTTTTACCCGCCCTATTACGGATTTTACGGACCCAGGCCGGTGCCATACTACCGCGGAGGCGGCAATACGATCATTATCAACAACAACCGGAATATCTATACCGACCGTCCCGACCGCAGTGCCCGGCCCTCTCAGCAGCCTGCCATGTCAAACCGGCCAGCCACTGGTGACCGCACCGGAACAGGACGGCCTTCCACCCAGCCTGCCACGAAACCTGGTACACGTGATGTTAAGGCTACTGGCCGCGTAGCGGAACAAAAAAACAATGTGTACACCGATAACAAAGGGGAAGTGTATAGAAACAATAAGGGGAGCTGGGAGAAAAACAACGGTAAAGACTGGGAATCGGTACATTCTACTCGGCAGAACAGGACAACGGACACTCAACCATCCGCTCAGGACCCCAGCGGCAGTTTCAACCGTCAGGAGTTTGACCGTCAGAGCGAAGCGCGCCAGAGAGGAACCCAGCAGTCGTATAACCGCAGTACATACCAGCGTTCGGCCTCAGGCAGCTATGGCAGCGGTGGAGCCAGAATGAGCAGTGGCTCCCGTATGGGAGGAGGTGGCGGCGGATACCGGCGGTAGGGATCGTTCAGTGCTGGGAAGGCAAATTTTTGAGCGGGAGGTCGTGGCGATGAATCCCCGGAAAAATGCGTTGACCATATCGATAAGTTTAGCAAACACATATAACGATTTGAATCCTCCATCTCAATAAAGTATATTTGATCGTCAGTAAAATCCTATACCATATGCTTTCCATCCAGATACAACAACAGGAAAAAAATACGGTCATTACCCTTGATGGCCAGTTCAACGCCCTTGGAGCAGTGGATTTTGACGAACAGACAGCTAAATTGGTACTGGGGGAAACGAACGTCATTCTGGATTTCAGCCGGGTGACCTTCCTTTCCAGTGCAGGGGTCCGCTCACTCCTCACACTGGAAAAAGCCATCCGTTCGTCAAAGGGCGCGCTGTATGTCTCCGGCATTTCCGACCTGGTCAGACAGGTCCTCGACATATCAGGTCTGTCACGGTATCTGAAGATCACCGTTGATCTGGAGAAAGCACAGCAACTGATCGCGAAGGCTAAGCAAACGGGTCAGCAAATGGAAACGGAAACCTGTTCATACCAGGTCAGGTTAACCTCCCCGACAGCCAGTAAGATGCTTATCTGGAACAAGCAGTACCGTACCGGTACATGGGATGCTCCTGCTGACAGGCCGTTCCTGGTCAGTTCGAAGGAGATCTGTTTTGCTATTGGGGAGGGTTCTTTTGTCCAGGGAACGGAACCTGACGATGCACAGCGGGGCAACTTGCTCACCCTCGGACCATTTACTGGTCTTTGCCCATTTGACAGGACACTTCCCTTTGATTACATGATCACTGATCCGCAGGGCAGTTACGGGATCTATGTATGGGATGCGCTGAGCATGAAAGGTGATCCTGACATCGACATCATCCTCCGGGCAAAGCAGGACATGAAGCTCAGCACGCTTATGGATGATCTGTTTAAGGTCATTACCAGGATGACCCATCAGGTTCCCAGCGTAATGGGAGTGCTCCTGAAAGCAACTTTTACCGCAGGATCGCCGGTTCATTCTCCACCCGGGCTGCCGGAGTCAGTGCTTGCCGGTGTGGTGGCCGTTCATCATAAAGCGATGGCCGATAAGGATGATCCGGAGATCCTTGATTATTTTACTTCGAAAAAATGGTACAGCGAAGGGGATGATATCTCTTATCAGGCGATTGCCGCTTTTACAGGGAGGGATCATGAGGTTGAAACAGACAGCCATCACGATTCAATCCCGGAACTTGATCCGGATGCATTGCACAATCTGGTTGCTGTGGATGATCTGGAGGGGATAACCAGCGCCCGGGCATGGATCTATCTGCCCGGGGATCTCATCCCTGCCTCCTCGCAACGCCTGCAGATCGTGAAAAAGGATGATTTCTGGTTCCCGGATGCGTGGGAGTTCATTGCACGCGATCTTTACCGCAGCAGCAGCAAACTGATCCTTACTCCCATTCATGGCGGCTTTTCTGCCTCCACCTTCTTTGCTGACAGTTTTGACTGGCATGGCCGCCGGCAACTGCCATCCGTGCTCAAGATCGCAGGAAAAATGATCATCGACCGGGAAGAGGCCAATTATAATGAGTATGTCAAAAAATATATTCTGAACAACAGTACAACCATCTTCGGAACCTCCACCTTTCAGGAATGGAAAGGATTGTGCATCAGCTTCGTCGGGATCACCGGTCCCGACAGCCACATCCGGTGGCTGACCAACCATTACCGGGAACGGACAGCTGAGGAGCTCTTACCGCTGTTCGATAAAATATTCACGCATATCCTCAAACCCTGGTATGGACAGCCCCGGCTCGAGGTCATTCACCCCTATCGGGATCATGACCCGCGAAGGGTGTTCTTTCCGAACCTTTGTCGCGATGCCGAAGAGGAATTTGGGATCTCTTCAAAAGAGAAATATATCTGGTTGCCTGAAATGAAGAGAGAGATTGTCAATCCCTACTGGTTCCTGGAGAACATCTTCGAACAGCGGAGGGATTATAAAAAACTGTGGTACCGGTGCATTACGCACCGCGATTTGAACATGCAGAACATCCTGCTCGATGAGATCGAGAATGTCTACATCATCGATTTTTCGGAAACAGGGATCGGGAATGCGGTGGCCGACTTTGCACGCCTGGAACCCATCCTGAAGATCGAAATGAGCCGCATCAGCTCGGAGAATGACCTCAGTCAGCTGATCGGGTTTGAACAGGGACTGCTAGAGCCTGATTCCATGGAGATGGTGCCATCCTTCCGTTACCAGGGTAATGATCCCAACGTGTATAAAGCGTACCGGGTGATTTGCCGGCTGCGACACTATGCCGACGTGGTAACCCTTTTTGAAAAAGACCTGGAACCCTACCTTCTTGCCGTCCTGGAGTGGACGCTGCCGGTGGTCAGTTACAAGGGAGTGGATAAGCTTCGGAAGCGCTATTCGGCATGCTCGGCGGCGCTGATCTGTGAGAAGATACTTTCAATCTCCTGATTATATAATGATGTGATCCCACTCCCCATGAGGCTGTGTCAAAATGAATTTTTATCTATCCTCTTATAGCTGGTTGGTTCATTTGCCAAGGAAACTTCATTCAATAAATTAATGATATCATTTTTACTCGCAGCAATTAAGAGCCTCATTTTATATTCCTTGAAGTTCGGTATTCCTTTGAAATAACCTGCATAAAATTTCCGCATCTCCACCAGGGCTGTCCGCTCTCCTTTTAAATCTATGGCATAGGCAAGCTGTTTTTTTACCATTTCAATCCGTTCGGATAATGAAGGTTCCGGAAGCAGTTCGCCTGTCGCCAGAAAGTGTTTCACGCGTTTGAACAACCAGGGATTGCCGATGGTGGCGCGTCCGATCATGATCCCGTCGACACCGTACCGTTCTTTCATTTCCAGGGCGATCTGCGGGTTTACCACATCCCCGTTACCGATGACGGGTATATTGATCGCAGGATTGGCCTTAACCTCACCGATAAGCGTCCAGTCGGCTTTTCCGCCATAAAGCTGGTCGCGTGTCCGGCCATGGATGGTGATGGCCCTGATCCCAGCATCCTGAAGGCGCATGGCGACCTTCGTGATATTTTGATTATTCCTGTCCCATCCCAGACGCGTTTTTGCTGTGACGGGCAATCGCGTGGCCTTTACGACTGCTTCGGTCATTCTCACCATCCTGGGAACATCCGTCAACAAGGCAGCTCCGCCTCCCTTGCTGACTACCTTGCGTACCGGGCATCCAAAATTGAGGTCGATCAGGTCCGGTTCAGCTTCTTCAGCAATCCGGGTGGCAGTGACCATCGATTCAACGTCATGTCCGAAGATCTGGATACCGATTGGTCGCTCCCGGGGTAGAAAATGCAGTTTGGCCCTGCTTTGAGCGGCATCCCTGATCAATCCCTCCGAAGCGATGAATTCCGTATACATCAGGTCCGCTCCCATCTCCTTGCATATCAGTCGAAACGATAGGTCGGTGATGTCTTCCATTGGCGCCAGGATGACGGGAAAGGATTCGAATTGTATGTTTCCGATTTGCATCATTGGTTACCAATTACTGACTACACGCCGTAAGCTTCAAGCCACAAGCCTCAAGCTTCAAGTATGTAATTTGCAATTTATAGCTTGCAGCTTGCAGCTTTTCCCCACAAATTTACTACTTTTACCCCCTCAAAGCATCCATCATGCTAAAGGAGCCTTTTCTGCGCAACTTTTCCCCCTTCCTGAAGATCATCTTCTTCGGACTGATCGTGGTAGCCACCCTGCTGTTCACTCTTCTATTAGGCATGATGCTGGCCTATGCCATCTTTGGTCCGGATGTACTCAGCCAGATGATGGACTTGACCGGGAATGCCATTCTGGAAAACATAGCCCTTCAGAAATACATACAGATCGTCAGCCAGTTCGGTACGTTCATTTTTCCGGCAGTGATCTTTGCTTTCCTGGCGGGCAGGAACATAGCTACTTACCTTAAACTGGATGTCCCCCCCCGGAGTGCCTCATTGATCCTGGCATTCGCCGCCTTTATCGCCCTGCTGCCGTTTATCAACTGGCTGATGCTGGTTAATGAGCAGATCCATTTGCCCGGATTTTTGTCGGGCATGGAAGAATGGATGCGTACCTCTGAAGAGCAGGCGCAACGGATCATGGAAGCTTTTCTGGGAGATACCACAATCAAGGGATTATTCATCAACATATTCATGATCGGCATCCTGGCGGCAGTGGGAGAGGAGCTTGTCTTCAGGGGTATCGGGGTACGGTTGCTGGATGAATGGATGCACAACAAGCACCTGGCCATCTGGATCTCGGCCATTGCATTCAGTGCGCTGCACCTGCAGTTTTACGGTTTCCTGCCCCGGGTGGTCCTGGGTGTGGTGCTGGGATATCTTTTTGTCTGGACCGGCTCGCTGTGGGTGCCCATCATCACGCATTTTCTGAACAACGGTCTGGCAGTAGTTCTCATGTACCTTTACAACAGGGAATCCATTTCTTCGAATCCGGAAGAATTTGGGAGTACCGGAGAGTGGTCGCTGATTTTGCTTTCATTGTCTGTTTTTGCCGGAGTTATGATCTGGATTTACCGCAGTGAGAATAAAAAAAGGAGATTACCCGAAAGCATCTCCTTTTTTGAAAGCGATAAAGAATGATCCTTACCGGGTATGTTTTACTTCTCTCCTTGATGAGTAGTTGATCTTGAAGGCCCCGATCTGTCTCAGTTCCTGTTTCACGTCGGTAACAATGCCCATCCTGGTGGATTTATCAACCTTGAGTGAGGTGGTGATAAATGGTCGGTCGACCTCATCCCTGGCCTCTCTTTCAGCGATGACAAAATCCCTGATATCTCCCAGGGTGGCAAAACGGTCGTTGAGCTGGATGCGGGATTCCGTACCAAGCCTTGCATTGATAGGAGGTCCGATGTAGATATAGCTCGTCATCCCCTTTTTCTCCAGTTTTTGAGCTTCGGATGCGGATGGTGGAGCTATCCTCACATTGACCGTGGCTTCACGAATGGTGGTGGTCACCATGAAGAAGATCAGCAGCAGAAATACAATATCTGGCAAGGAAGCTGTGCTGATCGCGGGTAGTCCTTTCTTTTTGCCAGGTGTGAATCTTCCCATGTTATTGTTTTCCTCCAATGTTTTCAGGTTCTGCCTCAGAAATGGATACAGGTACCGCCTTTTGAATGGCGTTGATGTACGTGGTGTCGTTCAGGTTAGTGAACGCGATCCCGAAGCGTTCCCGTGAGAGCTCATCCCTTAGCTCGTTGATGGCCTTGGTAAGTTCATTCTGAACCTTGATGTACATCTCATAGGATGTCCCCCGGTCATTTTTCAGGGAAATAACTCCTTTGGAAATCGGATAATCTCCCAGAGCGGAAATAAATTCCACGCGTTTTTCGGGAAGATTGATATCGTCACTGGGATTTGACAGAAATTCCTTTGCCTGGTCTTTCAGTGTACCGATATCGCCCTCTCTCCCCTCCACTAGTAACCGGTCATTTTTATTGACGAGGATAGTAAAGATATTCCGCTCTTTGATCTCCGGTGGTTTTTGTGTCGGATCCATCGGTGGCGGCAGTCTTCTGAAGATCCCCGAGTCGGTATTCATATTTGAGGCCATCAGGAAGAAACACAGCAGGAGGAAAGCGATATCAGCTGTTGAACTGGCATTAACCTCAGGGATTGGGCGACCTTTTCGTGCCATGGGTTGTATGTTTTATTTTTTTAACATGTTAAATAGACTGGTCACAATTAAAGCGCCAAAGGTGACAGCGACAATAATATACGTAAAAATCAACCCGGCGCCCACCATTTTCGATACCTGGGCAGTAGTGTTGAGTTTTTGAAGTCTTTCAGGAGAAAGTTCATTGCCTGCCAGGGCGTAAGCAATCAGTGCCACCACCACAACACCGGCGATGATGATCAGTACCCTGATTAGCTGCTTTGGTTGTTTTACCAGTGAGAAGAAGGGAAACAGAATGGCGCCCAGTGCAGTGACAATTAAAATAGCGAGCGTGATCCCGAAGAAAGGATTCAGCAATCTGTCCCTTACCGCGGCGTTGGTATCAAAGTCCTTACCGTACAAAGCCGTAAGAAGGGTAAAAATGACTCCTATGGCCAGCAGTACGACAGATATTATTGAGGCAATCCTGATAAATTTCTTATCCATTGGTTTTTACTTTTTTGAAAGTTGATGCTTGGTCAGAATATCAATAAAAGTGATCGAGCTGTCTTCCATATCATCTACCAGTCCATCGATCTTGGCAAGGAAGTAATTATAGAAGACCTGCAGGATGATGGCCACAATAAGACCAAAGACCGTGGTCAGAAGGGCGACTTTGATCCCGCCGGCAACAACAGTCGGTGAAATATCACCGGCAGCTTCAATGGCGTCAAAGGCCTGAACCATCCCGATGACCGTTCCGAGGAAGCCCAGCATGGGAGCAATTGCAATAAAAAGGGCGATCCAGGATAACCCTTTTTCCAGACGCCCTGCGAGTACACTTCCATAAGCGACGATCGACTTCTCGACCATATCCATCCCTTCATTCGTTTTGTCAAGTCCCTGGTAGAAAATGCTGGCAACTGGTCCTCGGGTCGTTTTGCAAACTTCCTTTGCCCCATCGATTCCCTTTGTGGCAAGTACTGTCTCCATTCTGTTCAATAGCTTCCGAGTATTGGTGGTGGAAAGATTCAAGTAAATGACCCGTTCAAAGCAGATTGCCAGGCCGGCGACAAGGCACAGAAGGATGAACGACATGAATCCTGGGCCCCCTTCGATGAATTTTTCCTTTAATGCCTGGTGCCAGGTAGTGGATGCTGCGGGTTGTGCCTGAAGCGAGGTTTCCGTTTGAGCGGGTGTGGTTGTTTGCGCCTGCATCACATAGGAAAAACCAAGGGTCAACAAACCGACAATGGTCAAAAATACAACTAGTTTTTTCATAGCCGAAGATTAATTTTTGAAGTTATTGTTCTTTAATGATCAAAAAAATCCGAAATTCTCAAGTTTGCGGAGAGAAAGGGATTCGAACCCTTGATCCCCTTTTGAGGGATACACGCTCTCCAGGCGTGCGCCTTAGACCACTCGGCCACCTCTCCTTACCGTCCGGGAAAAGGTTGACCCCCCTTCTCCGATTATTGGGGTGCTAAAATACAAAAAATTAAAATAAATAAAAATTTGTATCTAAAAATCTGTATTTTCCGACTTACTTTCCCCTGTCCTCATCTCCCACGGTCATCTCTCCCCTGAGGGGTATCTGCAGGAGCAGCATCATTTCATCCCTGGTCAGATCTTCTCCCAGCAGGTACATCAACTTGGCCACAGCTGACTCGGTGGTGATGTCGTACCCGCTGATCACCCCGATCTGCTGCAATCCGACACTGGTATGGTATTTTCCCATCAGCACCGATCCCCCGTTGCATTGGGTGACGTTCATAACGATAACTCCCCGGTTGATGGCGGCTTTCAATCCCGAGAGCAGCCATTCGTCGGTTGGGGCATTCCCTGTACCGAAAGTTTCCAGTACCACTGCCTTCAGCCCCTGAATGTTCAGGATCGCTTCCACAGCCTGCCGTGCCATGCCAGGGAATAATTTCAGGATGACCAGGTTGGTGTCCAGCTTCTTATGAACCTTCAGGGCTTTGAAGTTCGGCTTCTGGATGTAATTTGTATGATACCTGATATGCAGGCCCACGTTGGCCAGCGCCGGGTAGTTGAAGGAATGAAAGGCATTGAAATGTTCTGCATTGTACTTGTGGGTCCTGTTGCCCCTCAGCAACAGGTTCTCAAAACAAATGGCCACTTCCGGTACAACGGCCGTCTCCTCCTCGTAGGCAGATGCGATCTCGATGGAAGTCACCAGGTTCTCCCTCCCGTCGGACCGTACCTTGCCCAGCGGTAACTGGGCACCGGTGAGCACCACGGGTTTGTTGAGGTTCTCCAGGATGAAGCTCAGTCCCGAAGCAGAATAGGCCATCGTGTCGCTCCCGTGGAGGATCACAAATCCATCGTATTTTTCATAATTTTCCTCGATCACCTCCGCTACGCGTATCCAGTTGCCCGGATGCATGTTCGAGGAGTCGATCAGGGGATTGAAGGTATAGGAGTCGATCGTGACCGGCATCTTTTTCAATACCGGGATCTGTTCATACAAGTGAACGAAATCAACGGGCCGGAGTGCTCCTGTGGCCGCGTCCTTCACCATGCCGATGGTGCCTCCGGTGTTGATGAGCAGGATCGATCTGGAAAAAACCATGGAGAGAATTTTTTAATGATTGGAGCTGTCTAACTTGAACAATCTTTTTGCATTGGCGGTGGTGATCTCAGCCACTTCCTCAACCGTGATCCCTTTTACGTCCGCCAGCCTGGCAGCGATCAGGGGCAGATAGGCGCTTTCGTTCCTTTTTCCCCGGTAGGGTACAGGGGCCAGGAAAGGTGCATCGGTCTCGAGAAGCAAATGCTCCAGGGGTGTCTCCCTGACCACCTGCTCCAGGCCTGATCTCTGAAAGGTCAATACTCCCCCGATACCCAGGTAGAAGCCCATTCCGGTGACCTGCCGCGCCTGTACCGGTGAACCGCTGAAACAATGGAACACTCCAGTCAGCCGGTCATGCCACCACTCCTTCAGGATCTCTATAATGCGATCGGCCGAATTCCGTGAATGGATCACCACGGGAAGACGATAAGCCAGCGACAGGTTGATCTGCCGCCGGAATACCTCTTCCTGCTCTTTTGCAAACGTCCTGTCCCAGTAAAAATCCAGGCCTATTTCTCCGACAGCGACATAGTGCTGAGTTTCAATATTTTTTTCAATGACCTCCATTTGATCTGCATAATCACTTTTCACCGATGTAGGATGCAGTCCCATCATGGGAAGGCAGATTCCGGGGTACTGTGAGCACATCAGGTGCAGGCTGCCGACTGAATGACGGTCGATATTGGGAAGGAGCATGATGCTTACCTGTCTGTCCAATGCGGCATGGACGACCTGCTCCCTGTCGTTGTCGAAATGCTGCAGGTAGAGATGGGTATGCGTGTCGATGAAGGCCATAAGCGGCAGCAAAGATACGGAATTAGTTATTTGTGGTTATTTGCTCGGCACCTTCGGTGCCTCGCGTGATTAAAAATAACAACGAATAACAACGAATAACAACGAATAACCATGAATACCAACAAATGCTTACCTTTACCCCCAAAGAATCCCTATGCCCAAGATCCTCATCATCCGCTTCAGCTCCATCGGGGATATTGTGCTGACAACCCCTGTGATCCGCTGTGTCACCGGGCAGATACCTGATGCGGAGATTCATTACCTCACCAAGGAGCAGTACCGTCCTCTGCTTGAAGCGAATCCCCATATTCAAAAGATCTTCACCATCAGACACAACCTGGGAGAGGTCATCCCGTTGCTGCGAAAAGAAAAATATGATTTTATCGTTGATCTTCACCGCAACCTGCGCTCCCTTATGACACGAGCAGCCTTGCTGCGGCCGTCGGGCACTTTTCCCAAGAAGAACATCCAAAAGTGGATGCTGGTCCACTGGAAGATCGACCGGGTGCCAAAAATGCATGTGGTTGACCGGTATTTCAGGGCAGTGAGAAAACTCCGTGTCACCAATGATCGCCAGGGTCTGGATCATTTTATCCCGGATGCCGATCGGATCAGTCTGGATACCTTGCCTAAACCGCACCAGGAAGGGTATATTGCTTTCGTTATCGGTGCGAGGCACCAGACAAAGATCCTTCCCACGGAAAAGATCATCCGACTCTGCCGCATGCTGGACCAACCTGTGGTGCTTTTAGGCGGGCCGGGAGACAGGGACAGGGGGCAAACCATTGCCCTGGAAGCAGGAACGCTGATCTACAATACCTGCGGGCAGCAGAACATCAACCAGTCAGCCTCCCTGTTGGAACAGGCCAGGGTGGTCGTCACCCACGATACCGGATTGATGCACATCGCGGCAGCCTTCAGGAAACGCATCGTTTCCATTTGGGGGAACACCGTTCCTTCACTGGGAATGGTCCCCTATTATCCGGAAGGATACTCCCACCTGTCGTCCATTCAGGAGGTGCATGGTCTCAGATGCAGGCCCTGCAGTAAACTCGGATACCCTTCATGCCCCAGGAAACATTTCCGGTGCATGAACGAGATCAGCGAGGAGGCCATCGTCGGTCTGCTGTCATCCTAATCCAGTGCGACAAAGGGATTGTTTCTTTTTTCGAATCCGATGGTCGTCTGGGGGCCATGTCCCGGATAGACGACGGTTTCATCGGGAAGGGTGAAAAGCTTCTGCCGGATACTGTCCTTGAGCACTTCGAAATTTCCCGTAGGCAGATCGGCCCTGCCCAAGCTTCCGTAGAACAACACGTCGCCGGCGATCACGAATTGCTGCGTTTCATTCCACAGGCAGATGCTGCCATCAGCGTGTCCGGGAGTATACAGAACCCTGAGTGAAGAGGATCCGAACCGGACCTCATCCCCCTCCTCCAGGAACCGTGTGGGTTTCATCGATCCGTCGTAACTTAAGCCAAAAACGGAACTGAACTCTTTTGCCATTTCCCAGAACAGTTTCCCTTTCGGATGCACCTCGGGCTCAAGGTGATAACGTTCCTGTACAAAGGTGTTGCCCAGAATATGATCAGTATGACAGTGTGTATAGATGAGCCTGACAGGAACCAGCTTTTCTTTTTGAATATGATCTTCCAGGATCCTGTTCTCGTCATCGCCGTAACAGGCTGCATCGATAAGAACACACTGCCTGCTTTCATCCGACACTACGAACGTATTGACCTGGAAGGGATTAAAGACCAGCTTTTGGATATTTATCATTCCTGATTGCAATATTATTACCGATAGCAAAGTTATTTAATTTGTTTCAGGTTGCAAGTTTCAGGTTGCAAGCTATAAACTGCAAGCTTTTAATGTACCCCACCCCTGCACGAGGCTATGTCAAAATACAATTTAACCACGGAGTACCTTTAGATTTGTGTTATTGACAGAGGAGAAATGAAAAAGCAAAATATTGAATGTAATGTATTGATTTTCTTTTCTTTTTGCTTCTTTTTCTTTTCTTTGTTGATAATTCACCAG
>JAQUQD010000060.1 GCA_028716265.1 Bacteroidales bacterium
TCTTCCGATCTATCCACATCATAGCTATTGAAATTGAGGATAACCTGACACTGGGGGAGGAGATGTCGGCGGCCATAACGGCGCAGTTTAAAACTATACTAAGGGCGGTGGAGATCATAGTGCAACATGCAGCAGGGAGGCGGGAGGCAGGAAGTGGTAGCCAGTAGCCAGTCAGTAGTATTGGAATTTGGATATTGGAATTTATTTGGAATCTGTATCCTGGATTTTGGTATTTGCGCCGCTCATCAAATTCCCCTACACAAAAAGTATAATCAGCAGCTGTGCAACGAGGACCCTCAGAAACATAGTCATCGGATAGACGGTCGCATAGGTAATGGCTGGTGCGTCGGAACCTGCGATGGAATTAGCGTAGGCAAGCGCGGGGGGATCGGTGGTGCTGCCCGCCAGGAGGCCACAGATCTCGATGAAATTTTTCCTCAGGATCTTTCGGGAAAAAACTCCTACCAGCAGCAGCGGGATGATGGTGATGGCGGCGCCGTATCCCATCCAGATAAATCCCTCCCCAGAAGCCAGGGTCGGGATGAATTTATCACCAGCCTTGATCCCCACACTCGCGAGGAAGAGTACGATACCGATCTCCCGAAGCATCAGGTTAGCGCTTGGAGTGGTGTACGATACAAGAGAAATCTTATAACCAAAATTGCTGATCAGGATAGCCACGATCAGCGGTCCGCCGGCCATCCCCAGCCGGATGGGTGTGGGGATCCCCGGTATGAAAACAGGAATGCTCCCCAGCAGAATGCCCATCAGGATCCCGATAAAGATCGGGACGAGGTTGGGTTCGTTGAGCCGTTTGAGCGAGTTGCCGAGAATGCCGGCTACCTTGTCGACATTGTCCTCTTCACCCACCACCGTCAGTTTATCGCCCACCTGCAGACGTAAATTGGGATTGGCAACAAATTCGATCCCAGCCCGGTTGATGCGCGTGATGTTCACCCCGTAATTCGACCGCAGCCTCAGCGAGCCCAGTGTCTGACCCGCCAGTCTGGTCCTGGTCACAATGACCTGTTTCGACATGAGCTTGCAGGGAACGGTGCGTACATCAAGTGCGCTTTCTTTTCCTAACTTACCGACTAGCATTTCATGGTTCGACCGCTGAGAGATGATCAATACAATGTCACCTTCAAGCAGCAGGGTGCCCTTGTCCGGAAAAACGATCTCTCCTTTTCTGTAAAGCCTTGAGAATATGACTTCCGTACGGAGTTCCGGGACAATATCACTGATCTTCCTGCCGAAAAGGGCAGGCTGGGTGACTTCAATAAAGATCTGATCAGGAAGTTCTTCGATGGGGAATTTCTGCTGGTTGAAGGCCTGGATTTCAGTGGTAAGATGGATCCTGAAAATATTCCGAATCAGGATCATGCTGAGGATGATCCCGAAGACACCAAAAGGATAGGCCACGGCATAACCCAGTCCGATATCCGGGATCTCAGCGTAAGCACCGCCTGCGCTCAGCTGCCGGATGGCTTCCTGTGCTGCACCCAGACCAGGTGTATTGGTCACCGCACCCGACATGATGCACACGGCCACAGGCATGGAGATATTACCGATAAAATGGATAAGGATCGTCATCCCTGCATGCAGCAAGATGATCCCAAGAGCCAGCAGGTTCAGTGTCATTCCTCCGTGGCGGAGCGACGAAAAAAAACCGGCCCCAACCTGGAGGCCGATTGAAAAAACGAACAGGATCAACCCGAACTCTCTGGCAAATTCTAGAACCTGATGATTAATGGAAAGACCGATATGTCCGGCAAAGATGCCTACGAAAAGCACCAGTGTGATCCCGAGGGAAACACCGAACACTTTTATCTTTCCGAGCCCGATGCCCAGTGCGATCACGATGCTGTACACCATGACCGCATGGGCGATGGAATCATTCGTAAAAAGATCAGTCAGCCACTGCATTCAGTCGATTTTCGGGCAAATTTCCGGATTTTGTCGTCACTGTCTGCCTTGCGGGCGATAAGATTATTTTTTCAGTGCTTCCAGCACTTTTTCCTTCGATAGTTTTTTTGTGCAGAAGAACCAGTCGTAGCAGGTCATCTCTCCCTCTTTTCCTTCCATCCGGTTTTTGGCAGTGCCGCACGATCCGGCAGTGGGGACGATCACGTCGTCACCCGGACGCCAGTCGGCCGGAGTGGCAATGCCGAAATTATCGGCTGTCTGGAGAGCGATAAGGACACGGAGAAGCTCGTCGAAGTTGCGGCCCAGACTCAGCGGATAGTAAATAATGGTGCGGATGATCCCCTTCGGATCGATGAAGAACACCGCCCTGACCGCCTTGGTATTGCTTTCGCCAGGCTGGATCATGCCATATTTGTTGGCCACTTCCATGGTGATGTCCTCGATCAGCGGGAAGGTTACCTCAATGTCTTTCATTCCTTTATATGCGATCTTTTCCTTGATGGTCCTCAGCCATGCAATATGACTGTAAAGGCCGTCGACTGACAGTCCGACCAGCTTGCAGTTGGCGTCGTTGAACTGTTTTTCCATGTGCGCGAAGGTCATGAATTCTGAGGTGCATACAGGCGTGAAGTCGGCAGGATGGCTGAACAGGATCACCCAGCTGCCTTTGAAGTCTTCCGGGAAGTTGATGGGTCCCTGTGTGGTGACGGCTTTGAATGAAGGTGCCGGATCATTGATCCTGGGCAACGATACGAATTTTTGTTCTTGGTTTGTTTCCATGGTGATAAATTGTCAAATTGTCAAATTGTTTATTTTTAAATGATAACTGATGATTGTTAATTTATCGAGCTTTAAAGCGACTCCAATGAAATTTATGTAAGCTGGTCGACGAAATTTCCTATGATCTGAAGCTTGATGTCCTGGATCCGGAAATGCGGTATTTCTTTCTTTGTAAAATAGTCTTTCAGCAATCTGTCCAGTTCTTCATCAAAATAATCTTCAATCTTTTCAGAATCAGTATAATAAAGGTGATGGTGCTTATCCATGACGGCATCGTACTTCATAATATCCTTTTCTGTTTTGACTTTGCTGATGATGCCCTTCTCGATAAAGGTTTCGAGCGTATTGTAAACTGTGCCCAGGGCAATGTTGGGATTGGTGCGCTGAATGAACAGCCGGACATCATCTGAGGTTGGGTGGTAGTGAAGCTGTTTAACTGCTTTGAGAACAGCCAGTCGCTGTGGGGTAACCTTCAGGTTTTTGGAAACAAGGATACTCTTCAAATCCTCGATTTTCATATAGAAATATTATTAATTAATAATCATTATCAAATAATAATCAGCAAAAATAATATTTTTATGATCAGGATAAGCAGCGGAATAGGAATTTTTAACAAATCTTATGATATCCTATTATTATTCCTTATTAGCCAGGCAGATAAGTTATATTGACAGGTGATTGATTATTGTTACTTATAGTATATTTGCACAACTATTCATCTATTATCCCTGTATCCATGAGAAAATGGCAAATTGAAGATTCTGCTGAGTTGTACAATATCAACGGGTGGGGTGTGAACTACTTTTCGATCAATGAAAAGGGTCAAGTAGTCGTCACACCGAAGAGCAACGGGATTCATATCAATTTAAGGGAACTGGTGGATGAGTTGATCCTTCGTGATGTTTCCACTCCGATCCTGATGAGGTTCACCGACATTTTGGATACCCGCATCGAGGAGATGTCGAATTGTTTTCGGCTGGCATCGGAGGAGTATGGTTACAAGGGTCAGAATTTCATTATATATCCCATCAAGGTCAACCAGATGCGGCCGGTCGTGGAAGAGATCGTAGGTCATGGCAAGAGGTTCAACATTGGTCTGGAGGCCGGGTCCAAACCGGAGTTGCATGCCGTGATCGCCCTGAATACCGATTTTGACTCCCTGATCATCTGCAACGGTTACAAGGATGAGGATTACATCGAGTTGGCCTTGCTGGCGCAGAAGATGGGCCGTCGCATATTCCTGGTGGTCGAAAAACTGAACGAACTGAAGCTGATCGCACGCATATCGCGCAGGCTGAAGATCAAGCCTTCTCTTGGCATACGCATCAAGCTGGCAAGTTCAGGCAGCGGCAAATGGGAAGAATCTGGCGGAGACGTGAGCAAGTTTGGGCTGACATCCAGCGAGTTGCTGGAAGCGCTTGAATACCTTGAACGGAACAATATGAAGGAGTGTTTGCAGCTGATCCATTTTCACATCGGCAGCCAGGTCAACATGATCCGGAAGGTGAAGATTGCGCTCAGGGAGGCATCCCAGTTTTACGCCCAGATTTACCAGCAGGGCTTTCATGTGGTGTTTGTGGATATTGGAGGCGGACTGGGGGTTGATTATGATGGCACGCGTTCTTCAAAAAGTGAAAGTAGTGTCAATTACAGCATTCAGGAGTATGTGAATGATGCGGTGTCGACGATGGTCGAGATCAGCGATAAAAACAAGATCCCTCATCCCAACATCATCACCGAATCGGGCAGGAGCCTTACCGCCCATCATTCGGTGCTGGTGTTTGAGGTACTTGAGACCGCCACGCTGCCATCCTGGGATGATGAGGATGAGGTCACAGAGAGCGATCATGAGCTGGTGCGTGAGCTGTACAAGACCTGGGACCGGCTGAATCAGCCCCGATTGATGGAAACCTGGCACGATGCGCAGCAGATCCGTGAGGAAGCCCTTGACCTCTTCAGCCTAGGCATGCTCGACCTGAAGACACGGGCCCAGATCGAGCGGCTTTTCTGGTCCATAGCACGGGAAATCAACGAGATGGTCTCCAAGATCAAGCATATCCCGGAGGAGTTTCGCTATCTGCCAAAATTGCTTTCTGACAAATACTTCTGTAATTTTTCGGTGTTCCAATCGTTACCGGATTCATGGGCCATCGACCAGATCTTCCCGATCATGCCAATCCAGCGGCTGGATGAACGGCCTGACCGTACGGCAACACTGCAGGACATCACCTGCGATTCCGATGGCAAGATCGATAATTTTATTTCCACCAGGAATATATCCTTTAATCTGCCGGTGCATTCGATCAAATCATCCGAACCCTATTATATCGGAGTATTCCTGGTCGGAGCTTACCAGGAGATCCTGGGTGACCTGCACAATCTTTTCGGTGACACGAATGCGGTGCATGTCTCGGTGACCGACAAAGGGTATGAGATCGATCAGATCATCGATGGGGAGACGGTCGCAGAAGTGCTGGATTATGTTCAGTACGACGCCAAGAAAATGGTGCGTACGGTTGAAAAGTGGGTGACATCATCCGTTAAGTCAGGAATCATCTCCGCGGAAGAGGGGAAGGAATTTTTGTCCAACTACCGTTCCGGTCTGTATGGATATACGTACCTGGAGTGACACACCCGGGTGTCATTTTAGTTGTACCCTACCCCTGCACCCTTCCCCTGCCAGCAGGAGAGGGGACGGGGGAGGGGCAAATTTCTCCGGTTCCTGAATGGGAGAATAAAGCACGAACCACTAAAATCTCATAATACAATGAATTTCGATGAATTTGAAGATGAAGAATTAGCGCCCACTGGAAAGAGAAGCCGCCGGGGTCGTGAGGAATTCGATGATTTTGATGATTTTGAAGACCTTGATGAAGCCAGTCCGGGCAAAATCCGGAGAAGGAGGCCTGCCGGTGAGCCGGAAGTATTTTGCCCGAACTGCGGAGCAGATATTCCTGCATATACGAGGCGGTGTCCGGAATGTGGCGAACGGCTGGATCATGGATCCTTCTGCAATTATTGCGGTGCGGAAGTCAGTCCCAACGCCCGTTTTTGTCCTAACTGCGGCGCCAAGGTTTCCTGATTCCACTTCACAGCGGGTATTTCATTACCTTCCACTTTAAAGATAATTTTTCTTGAAAATGGAGACCGTGTTCATGGATATGGCAGGGCAGGGAGGAAGTATCACATGGGAATCGGGAGACCTGGCTTTATCCGTGATGGGTGGCGATGGCAGTGCCATTGTAGGCGTATCAAAGAAAAAAGCGCAGTAGGGGGCGTCAGAAGAAATACCTGAAGCCGATCACGCTTTCAAAGGAGAAGGCGGGTTCGGGGAGGAACTCCATACCTGGCACCACTTCAAAGAACAGATCGACAGGCTCATTCTGGAATATATATTCTATTCCCAGAGGTACCCTTGCTCCAAAATGGAAGTTATGCCCAAAGCCCAGACGGGCTCCCAGGCCGTAATAAAATGGGAGCTTACCCTTTGATACGTCAATGACATATGAATGCCGGAGATAATCTGCGTGGAACTGGAAGTATCCGTCGTGGTACAGCGACCAGGTCACTCCTCCGTCGAAAGCCTGCTTGTCGTCTATCCAGTATTTGAAACTGATCCCGGTCGGGCTGCCGAACATCAGGCCCAGACCAAAAGGCCGGTCCTGGGCCGATACCTTTGTAATACCAAGAATAACGATTAGCGAGAGAAGCCAGAGTCTGTTTTTCATAATCGAGTCGTATAAAATATCAGAGGTTACGAACCGTGTTATTTACCCAACGAAGGTAAGAATTAATTGAGTATGGGAGGAGGGATTTTCATCCGGTTGTAGCCCGTGACCATTTAGGTTCATTTTGCTAATTGATCATTTCATTCCACTCTATTTTTTGATAAAAATCTCAGATGCATTGAATATTGAGTAATTTTGCTCAATAAATTGAGTAAAATGAAAATGACTTTTCAACGTAAACATTTACAAACGCTTAGGAGTAGATTGAACGAACCGCGCCGGTTCATTCAGGTCATCACCGGCCCCCGCCAGATTGGGAAAACAACTCTAGTGAATCAATACCTGGAGGAATATAGACGGCCGTATCACTATTTTTCAGCTGATGCGGTCATGGCGGCAGGTGAAAACTGGCTTTTTCAGCAATGGGAAACAGCACGTTTGCAGTGGCAGCAGTCGGGGGCACCAGAATTTTTACTGCTCATTGATGAAATACAGAAGGCCGTGAACTGGGCGGAGGCTGTTAAAAAGCTGTGGGATGAGGATACATGGGAAGGGCGTCCTATCAAGGTTGTAATTTTGGGTTCGTCACGTTTACTGATCCAGCAGGGATTGACAGAATCGCTTGCCGGGCGTTTTGAGCTTATTCCCATGAGTCACTGGTCATTGTCTGAGATGCAGCAGGCTTTTGGCTGGAACGAAGATCAGTATGCCTGGTTCGGTGGTTATCCCGGTTCAGCTTCCCTGGTTGCGGATGAACCACGCTGGAAGTCCTATGTTCTCGATTCCCTTGTTGATACAAGTATATCGAGGGATATCCTGATGCTTACGCGAATTCACAAGCCAGCGCTGCTGCGGCGGCTTTTCGAGCTTGGCTGCCTTTATTCCGGACAGATCCTTTCCTACACCAAAATCCTGGGGCAGATAGCAGATGCGGGAAACACGACCACGCTGGCCCATTACCTTAAGTTATTGGATACCGCCGGTTTGCTGGCCGGTCTCGAAAAATACTCCCTGAATCCAATCCGGCAACGTTCCTCTTCTCCAAAGTTCCAGGTTTATAACAATGCCCTGCTTTCAGCCGGTCGTCAGGAAACCTTTAAACAGGCGATCTTGGATCCTGTTCTATGGGGCAGGATGGTTGAGTCGGCGGTGGGCAGTCACCTGCTGAACCATTCAAAGGAAGAAGGCTTTAATGTTTATTACTGGCGTCAGGGAAATGATGAGGTCGATTTTATCATTGTCAGCCAGGGCCGGGCCATTGCACTCGAAGTGAAAAGCGCTTTCTCATTGAAAGTTAGCGGTATGAAGGCCTTCACCGGATCTTTCCATCCCGAAAAATCATATCTCATTGGCAGCGAGGGTATCCGGTGGCAGGAGTTCTTGAGGATGCGGCCAGGGGAGTTGTTTTGAAGGTAGTTGTCGGTCAGCGACCTAAGTCAGCTTATTTGAAATGTCATAGAGTCAGGCAGGATTTTAAAGAGCGTGCCGGGCGATATGACACGAACCTTGAGTGAGTGGCGGAAAACCTTTTCGGGTATTCATGAAACCATTCATCACATTATTTCTTCTCGTTTTCGCCCATTTGCTCTGGGGGCAATCGTGTCGGGATGCGTCGGGCATTTTACTGGGATACGTGGATGAAAAAGGCACCATCCGCGACGCGTCCGGCACGATCACGGGCTGGTTCGACCGGGATGGCATCATCAGGGATAAGAGCGGTGTCAGGGTGGCTGAGATTGATCCGCCGGGAATCTTCCGGAATGCCTCGGGTGTGCGGATAGGAGAGGTCAGTACCGCCGGCCAGATCGCTGATCATCATGGCAGCATCCTGGGCCGGATCCAGGAAGACGGGATCGTCAGGAACAGATCAGGAGTGCTGATCGGGTATGCGAAGGGGATAGAGAGGGAGCGGGTAGCGTATCTGTATTTCTTCAGGTAGAAAGCTTCAAGCTTCAAGCTACAAGCTGCAAGTTGAGCGAAACGAAGCTGAGCGAAATCCCGACGAAGTCGGGAGTGAATATTTCATATAAATATTTCATATTTCATGCTTCATAATGGATGATCCGGCAATTATTCCGCTGCTGCTTCATCCACAAATTTTCATCTTGCCCAAAAACTTGTTGGGGACCCTAGAACGTAATAATAAGTTTTTCGGCAAATCGGACCTTCTCTTTTAAACAGGAAATTTCCTGATCCTTACCCCTCAAAAGGTGAGCAGGTCATCCCCGGCAGGGTTTCATAAAGATCCCTGATATTCACATGGATGGGATCATTGACTGCCATTTTACAGCACATTAACAAAAACGTCATGATTTTTATCAGTGGGTATGATGGTGCAGGAACATCATTTCTCATCTGCTCTCATGATCATGATGAATAAAGCGTTTATTCGCAAAAGCCCTTCCTGATCCTGATTTCAGGTATTTCTCAAAATTGAAGGCCATATATTTATCTTTAAATGCGATATAGGTTTCAAGTTCGACAGGCAAACGGGACTTTGTATATTCAACCTGACCTTTGTTATGACGCTGAAGGTGTTGGTCCAGATCGAATGTGCAGCCTGTATAATGGATTCCGTCACTGCATTTAAGGATATATGCGTACCACATGGGTAAGGGAGTATAAGTTTCTGAGTGGACAGCGTCCGCCGAAGCCCGCCGAAGTATTGCACCCTCTGTATTATCAGCCCGCCTTCGTATTGCTTGCGCAATACTTCGGCGGGCGAAGGTGGAGCTGGAGGGAATCGAACCCTCGTCCAAACAAGGAACAGACGTGCTTTCTACATGCTTATCCGGTCGTTGGTTTTCGTACAGGATTCGGGAGCCGGCACCCAAGGTCCTGTCTTATCCTCTGAAATCTCGCTGCGGCATCAAGGTGCTGCCACAGCCAGCCCGAAATTGCGAGCGCCCTGTGCTCCGGCCGGAATCAGGCGTCTCCACCGGCAGGACGTCCCGCTCCCGGACCTTGTCCGGGATTAAGCTTAATCTACTAACTTCGATTAGGCAGCGAGAGCGAAGTTATTTTCGCCAGTTATTGGTTCGCAGAAATTGGTAACGGGCGTGTCTGCATTGCCCGGCATGCTTACAGATCCACTCGGCTTGCTGTCAAAACCAGTGCAGCCCCTCTGTTCTAAAATTCCAAATTCCAAGCACCAAATTCCAAACAAATTCCAATCCTTGCAGCTTGCAGCTTGTAGCTTGTAGCTAATTCCGCTGCAAAGATACAACTTTTTATGCAATAGTTTACAATCCTAGTATCTCGTAATTGAACCTCCGCGGATTGATGCACATCACCGGGATCTGCGACGAATTGAGGATGATCTCCTCATCATAGGTTCCCAGCAGGAAATTGGTGAAGCTCTTATCGGGATTGGTCATGATCATGATCATATCCGCATTGAGGGAAGTGGCATAATCGATGACCTGAGCCGCGAAACCGGAACTTTTTTCTGCGATCTTCAGCGAAAAGGGTACATTGTTCTTTTCGAAATACTGACCGATGGTGTTGACTGTGTCTTTGATCTCTTCTCTGTCGGTGTCGGTCATGAACAGATGAATGGTGGCAAGGAAAGTTCTGGAAATAAATACCGCCCATTTGGTCTTCTCCCATGGCCCCGCCTCACTTGTGATGGGAAGAACGATGTTCTGGTACCTGTAGACTTTTCTTTTCTGTACGACGATCACAGGAACGGGAGAGCTGGTGACCACTTTAAGGGCAAAACTACCTGTAAGATGCTGCATTCCGATCTTCCCATGGGTACCCATAAAAACCATACTGGCATCGAGGTCCCTGGCAAATTCACCGATGGTTGTGAAAATGCTTCCCTCCGCGGTCCGGATCTCCACATCGATCCCATAACGGCTGCGAAGTTCTGTGGCATGCTCCTCCAGCATATGGTCAATCAGGGCCAGATCAGCAGATTCTCTCTTTAAAAATGCTTTTGTGTCCTGGTTGATGACGTGCAGCAGGACAAGCCGGTGGTTGAACAGGCGGGCTGCTTCTGCTGCCTGTTCCGCCGCATTTCGGCAGACTTCCGAGAAATCGGTGGGTACGAGGATCGTTTTACTCATAGATTAAAATTTAGAATCAAGAATTTCAATACCATCCCAGTCGCTTGGAACTCCACTACGTAGGATCTTTTCGCAGCGGTTCATGTATAGTAACGTCGCTTTGTCATGCATGTTCAACTCGCGGATAGCGCTGAACTCCTCCAGCGCCCTGCGGAAGTCTTTGTTCTTATAATAGTTGATGGCTTTGGTGAACTGAACCTTAGTTTGCATCTTCAAACGCTTGATATCTTCCGGTTCACCGTCGATGACCTCAAAGATATAGACCGCTTGCTTCTTCCCTTTTACTTTCACGATATCCAGAAAACGGTAATTATAAACACTGGGATCATCCAGCTTGATAAGGGTATCTTCGCTGATGATGATGGCACATCCATACACTTTTGTCAGGTTTTCAAGTCTTGAAGCCAGATTGACAGCGTCGGAGATGACCGTGCCATCCATACGGCCTTCTCCTCCGACGACTCCCAGCATCAGCTTCCCAATATGGATCCCGATGCCACTGTCAATCTCGGGCTTGCCGAACTGCCCCATCACCTGATTGAACTGGACCAGCTTGATGCGCATCTCAATGGAAGCATTGATGGCATCTCCCGGGTTCTCAGGGAACAGGGCCATGATGGAATCACCCATATATTTGTCAATGAAGCCGTTGTTATTTCGGATTACAGGCTCCATGTACCCAAGGTAATGGTTCAGGTAATCAAAATTTTCTTTTGGAGTCATCGATTCCGATATCTCTGTGAAGCGCCGGATATCCGTGAACAGGATCGTCATCTCCTGCTGTACCTGATCACCCAGCTTGATATCAACAAAACTCTCCTTCCCCAGAAAGTCGAGGAACTGCTGAGGGACAAACCGGGAATAGGCCTGATTCATCCGCGAGATGTTGTGGATATAGTCCTTGATCTTCTGCGACATTTCGTTGTATCCTTCGGTGAGCTGGCCGATCTCATCGTTGGTGCGGACAATGCTGAAATTATTCAGCTTGCCTTCTCCTGTCAGACGCATGTTGCTTAACAGCTCGCTCACGGGGCTTACAATATCCTGCGTCGTCCAGCGGACAAATAGGAAGATGTAAATGAACGACACAAAGATCCCTGCCCCAATCCCGATGAACATGGAAATATTATCAATTGCATTGACATAGTACAGGCTCCGGTAAGGACTGCCTTCGCCCAGGGTTTCGGGCAGACCGAATAGCTCCGTGTAATTGCCAAGCAGGACCTTCACCTGTTCTGCGGTAACATCCTGCAGCTCGGCAACAGGAGTGAGGCTGATGAACAGGTAGAGAATGACTATGGTCAATGGAAGGAAGGTAGTCATGATGCTTGATACCATGAACCGGTTGCGGATCTTGCCTACCTTGAAGTTGAAGATCCTTCGGCGGAGTTCTTCGGGTGTAAATACATGTTCGATGTATTTAATATGCACACGGTGTTTCTGCCAGAAATACACAAAAAGAAGAACCAGTACTGAGGCGACGATGGAAACGAAAAAGAACTGACGGAAGATCTGCTGTTGGGTCTCATCCTGGAAATGCCGGGCAGACGACAGGATAACGGTCATGTAGATGGTGGCGGCGAAATAGGCCAGCAACAGGATCCCGCTGTTGATCATAGGTGTATAGAGCAGGAACTTTTTAGTGAACAGGAACAGTTTCCGGGAGATCTTCCTGTTTTTTCGTTTGCGTGTGAAATATCGCTTGAAAGGCAGGTTGAACGCAAAACCGATAATGAAGCTCACCAGCAGCAGTCTAAGCTGCAGATTGAAAGAGGTCGTCAGTGGGCTTTTATCGCTTTTCAGGACAGTCGCCGGAGGTTCAGCACCTGCTTTGTCCTGAATTTCGGTTCCTGCCCGGGGTTTGATCAGGATATCGAAGTCTCCTTTGGAAGGATTGAAGTATATGCTTGTATCCAGCAACACACTGGTCAGCGAATCCATGTTCTCTGCGAGGCTGTCGGCCGATGTGATCATCAATCCGTCCCCGGTGCGCCGGTAGTTGATTTCCCCCTTTTCGATCAACTGGGGGGCGTATTTCAGGAAAAGTACACCAATGAAGGGAGTGACCAGCAGGTAATAGATCAGTGTCGAGATCAGGTAGATCCTTAGTCCGTAATATGGTGGTACCCTTGGTGGTTTCATCTTCCCATCATTGTTTCATTTGTTGCAGGGGCTGTGCATAAAGCCTGACATCCTCCAGGGTGATGACCTGGTCACAGAGGATAGCCAGCCTCTCCACCACATTCCTCAGCTCGCGCACATTGCCTGTCCATGGATATGTCTTTAACTCTTCCAGGGCGTCATTGCTGAATTGCATCGGAGGTTTGCCTTCATTTTCACAGATGACTTTGAGGAAGTGCTCTGCAATGAGCGGAATGTCGTCTTTCCTTTCTTTCAGCTCCGGGACATTGATCAGGATGACGCTGATGCGGTGGTACAGGTCTTCCCTAAATGTTCCCTTCCGAATCTCTTCCATAAGGTCTTTGTTGGTAGCGGCAATGATCCGCACATCCACCGCAATGTCCTTTTCTCCTCCCACCCGCATGATCCTGTTCTCCTGCAGCGCTCTAAGTACTTTTGCCTGGGCGGAGAGGCTCATGTCGCCAATTTCATCCAGGAACAATGTCCCGCCGCTTGCCTGTTCAAAATCACCCTTGCGCTGCTTAATGGCAGAGGTAAATGAACCTTTCTCATGGCCAAACAGGACACTTTCGATCAGCTCGGAGGGTATGGCGGCACAATTCACTTCGACAAACGGTCCGAACGCCCGCTTGCTTTTTTCATGCAACCATCTGGCTACTATCTCTTTACCTGTACCGTTCTTGCCTGTAATGAGCACCCTTGCGTCGGTGGGGGCCACCCGTTCGATCATATCTTTCACATGCCCGATGGCTGGTGATTCGCCGACCATGTCGTAGGCCTTGCTCACCTTTTTCTTGAGGGCTTTGGTTTCGGTGATGAGAGTGGATTTATCCAGTGCGTTGCGGACGGTGATCAGCAAACGGTTCAGATCCAGAGGTTTGGCTATATAATCATACGCTCCTTTCTTTATCGCGTCAACAGCTGTTTCGATCGTACCATGGCCTGAGATCATGACTACCGGTGTATCGGTTATCTGGAGGGTTTTTTCGAGGACTTCCATCCCGTCCATTTGCGGCATTTTGATATCGCACAGGATCACATCGTAATGGCTTTGCCGCACCATGTCAAGGGCTGTCATGCCGTCCACTGCGTCATCCACTTCATACTTTTCGTACTCGAGGATCTCTCTCAGTGTACTGCGTATGCTTTTTTCGTCATCAATGATCAGGATCTTGGCCATGATATGGAATGGAGTTTAACGTCAGATCGTATGAATTGAACCGCATTTCGGGCACTGTACCTCGTGTGTCGGAAATGCGGGCGGGATTTTCAGTTTAAGGCCGCAAGGACACTGGATGAATCGGTAATCGTCGACCGTTTTCATGATATCGCCCAGTTCCCTGTTATATTGCCTTTTATCGAATTTTATCTCCTCGTCGGTCAGTCCGGCACGCAGTCCGATTACCTCCTGGTCGGCCATGCCTGAGCCCGGGATGATGGGGGATTTGACTCCCCTGACGGAGGAGAAGGCTTCCTGGTAGTTCCTGTAATTGGCTCCCCCCGACATGTTGCGCAGGATGCGGATCCTCTCGCTGATGGGTGGGTGCGTGCTGGTCAGGTCCGACACCCTCTTGCCTCTGACTTTCAGTGGATTGACGATATACATGGGTGCTGTCACCTTATTGGCCACCTCCAGGTCCTGCGTCGAAGAGGCGATCTTTTCGAGTGCAGAGGCCAGCCCTTCCGGGTAACGTGTGAGCCTGGCTGCTGTGGCATCGGCCAGGTATTCCCGTTTGCGGGAGATGGCAAAATACAGTAACTGAGCAAAGATCGGTGCCAGGATGGCCAGCAGTATGGCGACGATCAGGATGATGGCCTGTCCCTGCCCTTTACCGGAATCCGACCTGCTTCTCCCGACGGAGGAATAGAACATGGTGCGGGTGAACATCTGCGACAGCAGGACGATGACTCCCAGCATGATCCCGGCATAGGTCAGAAAACGGATATCGCGGTTGATGATATGGCCGGTTTCATGGGCCACCACTCCCTGCAGCTCGTCGCGGTTCATCTGGGCCAGCAGGCCTGCGGTAACTGCGATCACGGCGTTCTCCGGGTCCTTGCCCGTGGCGAATGCATTAGGCGCTTCGCTGTTGATGATGTAGATCTTTGGCATGGCCGGCAGATGGGCAGCCAGCTTCATTTCCTCCACAACGTGGAACAGACGCGGATGAACATCAGGTGTGACCTCTTTTGCATTGCTCATGGTGAGCAGGATCTTGCTCCCCGAAAAATAACTTACCAGATTGAGAATCAGGGTTATCAGCAGAGCGATCACCACACCGATGATTCCTCCCTTCTGAGGATCAATGTAAAGGCCGATGAAGTATCCCAGCAGGACCAGGGTTACTCCCATGCCAATAAAGAGCAGGATCGATTTGCGCCTGTTCAGGCGGATAAGCTCCCACATAGCGGATCAGGTGTTTTTCTATTGTTTGGTGTCAAAGTCCACCTTGGGGACTTCACGTTCGGCAGGAACCTCCACTTCAAAGAATTCTTCCTGTTTGAAGTTGAACATGCCTGCGATGATGTTCGACGGGAACATCTGAATCTTGTTGTTGTACATGAGCACCTGGTCATTGTAGCTCTGGCGTGAGAACGAGATTTTATTCTCTGTGGAAGTCAGCTCTTCCTGAAGGGCCAGAAAATTCTGACTGGCTTTCAGGTCAGGGTATGCTTCCACGGCGATGCGCAACTGCCCGAGTGCACCTGTCAGTTGACTTTCTGCTTTGGCTTTTTCCCCGACAGTCCTTGCTCCCATGGCAGCTGTGCGTGCATTGGTCACACTCTCCAGTGTCTCACGCTCGTGCTTCATGTACCCTTTGACGGTTTCGATGAGGTTTGGAATCAGATCATGCCTTCTTTTCAGTTGCACTTCGATCTGAGCCCAGGCATTCTTTACCTGGTTTCTCAGCCGGATCAGTCCGTTATACAGACCCACCACATACAGTGCAATGACGACGATAATGGCAAGAACAATCAATGCGCTCATTACGATTTCATTTAAGTTTATACTCAAACATATTTTCAAGCAAATCCATAATTTCATGATTCATCGGCGAACTTCCCTGTTCAACGATCTGCCGGAGTTCGCCCTTGTCGAACCATAATCCGTGGCCTCTATGGCACTTATCGATCAGAATGGCGGAATCCAGTCCTGCCATTGCCTTTTGCATCTTCTTTCTGCAGATGGGGCACCTGAGTTTTTTTTCGGTTGAAAGTGGATCCAGCCGGAATGAAACCAGCAGCAGGTCTCTTTTTTCAAGGCTTTCCAGCAACAGCTCCATTTCACCCGTATCGAGCCAGATACCTTCGCACTGCGAACAATAGTCAATCTCCACCTGTTTCAGTTCCAGGACGATCATCTTTGATTTACAGTGCGGACATTTCATGCGCGGAGGGTTTATGGTGGCATAAAGATAGGTAAATCCCACATTCCAAGCACCAAATTCCAAACAAAATCCAAATCATAATATCTAATCACGGTGTCGTTGATCTAATCCCCGATTATTTGGAATTTGGGATTTGTTTTTTGTTTGGAATTTGGACTTTGGTATTGGGGATTTAGTCGATTTTCAGTGCTCCTGTTATTTCCCTGACGCTTTTGCATCCATGCCGGATCAGGTACTCATCAATACCTTCCACGATCTTTACGGGTGCCTGCGGGTCGATGAAAATGGCGGTACCCACCTGGATGGCAGAGGCGCCCGCGAGCATGAATTCGATGGCATCGGTGGCATTCATGATCCCGCCGATCCCGATGATAGGGAGGCGCGACACCTGGGCCACCTGCCAGACCATATGCAGGGCGATGGGCTTGACGGCAGGTCCGGAAAGTCCTCCGGTCACTGTTGACAGGAGAGGGCGTCGCTTCTCGGCATCGATGGCTATCCCGAGCAGCGTATTGATCAGTGAAAATGCATCCGCTCCGGCTTCTTCCACGGCCAGGGCGATGTCGCGAATGTCGGTCACGTTGGGCGACAGCTTGACGATCATCGTACGGTCCCACACCTCCCTGACTGCCTTTGTGACAGCGGCAGCCGAGGGGCAGGAGATCCCGAAGGCCATCCCGCCTTCTTTGACGTTGGGACACGATATATTCACCTCGATGGCAGGTATCTTCTCCAGGGGTTTCAACTTTTCCGTCAGGCTGGTATAATCTTCTATGGTGGAGCCATTTACGTTGGCGATGATGTGCGTGTTGAGGTCTTTGATCCGGGGATAGATCTGTTCGATGAAATAGTCGATCCCCTTATTCTGCAGGCCTACACTGTTAAGCATTCCCGAAGCGGTCTCGGCCATACGGGGATAAGGATTCCCTGCGCGGGGCCTCAGGGTCAGACCCTTGACGAAGATCCCCCCGATGCGGCCCGGGTCAAAAAAATCAGCAAGCTCTTCCCCGAATCCGCAAGTGCCCGAGGCGGTAGTCACCGGATTCCTCAGTTCCAGATCGCCAATATGTACCCTCAGATCTGCCATTTCAGCCGGTTGGTATTAAAAACAGGTCCCTCTGTGCAGACGCACAGGTTCCCATCCGTTGTTTCAACGATGCAGCACAGGCATACGCCGAATCCACATGCCATCAGGTTTTCCAGCGATACCTCACAGGATATCCCTTTCCGGGAGGACAGGGCGGCAACGGCTTTCATCATGGGTTCCGGGCCGCAGGCATAGATCATCGTGAACGGAAAGGGATCTTTTGTAAAAACCGGATGATCCGTGACCATCCCTTTTTCGCCCATGGAGCCATCTTCTGTCGTGACCAGAACCTCCCCAAACCGACTGAAACGCTCCGTCAGCAGGATATCCCTTCGTTCCCTCCCGCCCAGCAGAAAGGTCATGCTGACACTTTTTTTCTGAAGCTCTTTTCCCAGCAGGATAAAGGGTGCAATGCCTGAACCTCCTCCGACGATGAGCACATTGCCCGTTTCAGGAACGTAGAAATGATTGCCCAGCGGGTAGATGATGTTCACGGGAGCTTCCGGTTGCAGTCCCTCAAGATGCCTGGTCCCTTTCCCGATCCTTTTGATAAAAAAGACGAGCTTTCTTTTTTCATAATCTACATCGAGGAAAGAAAAGGGCCGGCGTAAAAACACATCCGGGCTGTTGTCAACGCGTATCTCGGCAAACTGCCCCGGTGCAAGAAGTGGGATTTCATCCGGTACGCTGAGCTCCAGGAGGTAACTGTTATCGTTCAGCCGGATGGTCTTACTGACCGTGCAGTCCTGGATCCGTTTCA
>JAQUQD010000061.1 GCA_028716265.1 Bacteroidales bacterium
ATTTTTTTAACATGATTTTCAGGATTTTGAACCAATTTACGCAAAATCCTGACACACTCAACCATTTTAAAGAACATAATTTATTAACAATCAATATGTTAATAATTATTAAGGATCAACTAATTAATGCGTTTATTCCGTTTCGCCCACTCCTTCTCCCGCAGGATATACTTCTGTATCTTCCCCGTGGCGGTCTTTGGCAACTCACAGATCTCAATGGTGGCGGGACACTTGAAATGAGCCAGATGCTTCTTACAGAACGCAAGAATATCTTCTTCCGATGCGTAGGCATCTTTTTTCAACGTGACGAAAGCTTTGGGCCGTTCGCCCCATTTCTCATCCGGTATGGCCACTACCGCGCACTCCAAAACAGCGGGGTGCCTCACCACCGTTTGTTCCACCTCAATGGTTGAAATATTCTCCCCGCCCGAGATGATGATATCTTTCAGCCGGTCGCGGAGCTCAATATATCCATCGGGGTGCCACACGGCCAGATCACCCGAGTGAAACCAGCCTCCGTGGAAAACCTCTCCCGTTGCTTCCGGGTGCTTGTAATATCCCTGCATCACGTTATTTCCCCGCATCACCACCTCCCCGATAGTCTTGCCGTCGCGGGGAACATCCTTCATATAGGCATCCACCACGCGTACCAGCTCTGCCGTAACGTACGCCTGACCCTGCCGTGCGCGCTGTCGCGCCTGCTCCTCCAGCGGCAGCTGGTTCCATTCGGGATGCCACGTACAGATCGTGTAGGGACCATAGGTCTCGGTAAGCCCGTAGACATGTATGGGACTGAAATTCAGTGAACGAAGCTTTTCCAGCAGGGTGGGAGAAGGAGGAGCTCCCGCCACCGTAACTGCTACCGGTTGTTCAAAACGATAGGCCTTTGAATGATTCACGAGCATCGTATGAAGCGTGGGAGCTCCGTTGAAATGGGTCACTCCCTCCCTGCGGATGATCTGCCAGATCAGTTCAGGGTTGATATTGCGCAGACAGACATGCGTACCGCCCACGGCCGACACCGCCCACGAAAAGCACCATCCGTTGCAGTGAAACAAGGGCAGCGTCCACAGATAAACGGTTCGGAGCGAAAGCCCTGTTTCGATCACCTCGCCCAGGGCGTTTAAATAAGTTCCGCGGTGAGTGAAGATCACGCCCTTCGGTTGGCCGGTGGTCCCTGATGTATAATTGATGGAAATGGGACTGTCTTCATGATCGACGTTATAGGGTAACAGCCCGGGCGAGCTCTGGGCAAGAAACTGCTCATACGGATCACCTTCCAGGCCGGAATCATCCACCCGGACAACCGTAAGACCCTGTATGCCCAGATCTGACACCAGGGAGTAGAATTCGGAATCGACAAACAGGAAACAGCTGTCGGAATGCACCAGGATATACCGGATCTCCTCTTTGTTCAGCCGGGTGTTGACCGTCACTAGGACGCCACCGGCCAGCGGCACTCCAAAATGTGCTTCCAGCATGGCGGGAGTGTTGGGACACAGGAAAGCCACCTTGCCGTTCTTCACCAGCCCTGCCTGTTGTAAGGATCTGGCCAGACGATGCACCCGTTCTTCAAACTGGCGATAGGTGTACCTGCGATCGCCATGAATGACGGCTGTTTTTTCAGGCAGGATAAAAGCACTCCGCTGAAGGAAGCTCAGAGGGCTCAGCTCCGTGCGTGAAACGGATTTGGTGATATTCTCTTCCATGATCGTTCCTGTTGCAACAAGCTACTAAGATAGATATTTCTTTCATATGCCCCTCTGCAGATTACCGGCAAATTATTCAGGGTTTTTACTAATTTGCGTTCCCGTGGAATGATGTTGCCAACATGATGGACCCTGTAAACCAAAGATTGACAAAAACTGAATCAGGTGTGCTCGCCCTGGCCTCTTTACTGTTTCTCTGCGGGCTGTTCATCCACCTGGGAAACGTCCCCCTGATGTCGGATGAAGGCATACGCGGACTGGTCGCGCTTGAGATGCAATTGTCGGGTGACTGCCTGACACCCACTGTCAACGGGGAACTGTATTTCAACAAGCCTCCCCTCTTCAACTGGATCATCCTGGCCTTCTTTAAGCTGACCGACAACCACAGCCTGTTTGTCCTACGCCTTCCAACGGCCATCGCCGTCATTTTCTTCACGCTGACCATCTTCTTCTATGTCCGGCGATATTTCGGGGACCGATTTGCTATCCTGAATGCGCTCCTGTTCCTTTCCACGGGGAAGATCCTGTTCAGCGACACCAACCTGGCCCTCATCGACCTGACACATTCATGGCTGTTGTACCTGAACTTCATCGTCATCATCGAATTTTCAAAGCAAAACCAGCTATGGAAAATGTTCCTTGTTTCCTACGGACTCATCGCGGTCTGTTACCTGATGAAAGGATTCCCTGCCCTTGTGGCCCAGGCGGTAACGTTACTCGCTTTCTTCATCGCCCGAAAAGATATCAGAAAACTCTTTTCTGTCAGTCATTTAGCCGGTGTTCTCCTGATGTTGGGGATCATTGGATCCTATTATTATTTTTATATCCTGCAGAATCCCGGTGTCATGGAGGATCTCTTCACCACACTCTGGGATCAGTCGGCCCAGAGGACAGCTGCGCGTTATCCCTGGGGAAAGAGCGTTTCCCACCTGGCGCTGTTCCCTTTCAAATTCATGTATGAGATGCTGCCTGTCTCGCTGCTCGTGGTTGCCTGCCTCCGGAGGGATTTTATCAAAAAAATAAACGACCATCCCCTCCTTTTCTACGGTTTTATGTTCCTGATCGCCAACAGCATCATCTACTGGCTCTCTCCCTACTGGAGGGTTCGCTATATCTTTATGCTTTTCCCGCTGGCCGTGACCATCATGCTTTATTTCTACCTACTGGCCGGTGAACAAAACAGGAAACTTTTCAGGATAGCCAGCCTGTTGCTGACATGCACCGCAGTGGTTGGCACAGCAGCGCTTTTGGTGGCTCCCTTTCTGGATACCGTACCCTGGAAGTCCACCCGACTGCTGATCAATTTCTCACTGGCCGGCTTCATGATCCTGATCACCGCGGGAATGATCAAAAGACCCGCCTTGCGACTGGTGCTGTTCGTCCTGCTGCTGAGTGTCAGCCGGCTGGCAGTAAGTATTCTGTATCTGCCCGTATACAGCAGGATGCAGAAAGAGTACCGTCACCGGGAAGCCGCCACCCGGATTGGTGAAATGATGCAGGGAAAAGAAATCTATCTTTATGGAAATCAGCATATCAACGAAGACATTTCGTATTACATCACATGCGAGACTGGCCGTATCCTTCAGCACAGGAAAGAACGCGTCCCGGGTGACATCTACTATATCGCCGATAACCGGGTCCTTCGCAACTTAAAGCAAAAGGGGATCTTCTTTGTCACAGCGGCTGAATTTTATACGCGGAACGAAAGCGTCCGCCTTTACCTTATCCGTTTTCTCTGACCAGTATTTAATCTTGTATTTCATCTATGCGCCTCTGTGAAATCCTCTGTGGTTGATCAAAATACCGGTCTAATCGCCAGATATTTATCATAAAATACCCATTTCTGTTAATAAAACTTTAATAATGATATGATTTGTGATTTTTTGTATTACATTTGCCCGATTTTTAAGCTGACTGAGAGGTCAGACATTTTTTTAATTTTTTAATCGTTTTTTCAATGAACATTTACATTGCAAACATCCCGTTCAAGGCCAAGGATAATGACCTTCGGGAGTTATTCGAACAGTATGGCGAAGTTCAATCCGCCAAGATCATTATGGACAAAGTAACCCAAAGAAGCAGGGGCTTTGGATTCGTAGAGATGAGTGATGACGCAGAAGCCCGTGAAGCCATTGAATCGCTGAATGGTGCTGATTTTATGGGTAAAACGCTGGTGGTCAATGAAGCGAGACCCCGTACCGACAACCCCGATGGTAACCGCGGAGGTGGTGGTTTTAACAGAAGACCTAACAGGAGTATCTAGAAGATAAACCACAAAAAGAAAAGAGGCTGTTCCTTCCGGAACAGCCTCTTTTCTTTTTGAATGACCATTACAGAAAAACCAAGGAGAATTAGAAGTTAAAAATGAAATAGATATTTGAACGGAAATCAGATTTCGGAAATATTTCTTATATCTGATTTCCGTTCGACCATCAACTTCAATTTCTACTTACACTTCTACATCGTTGTTCTGTAATGGTTGTTCATTTTATGTCGCTTCCATCTGGTAACGAAGGATCAGGGGTTAGAAATGCCAGTTTGCCGTCGGGAGCCTCCGCCATGAGGATCATTCCCTGGGAGATAAGTCCCCTGAGTTTACGGGGCTCCAGGTTGACCAGGAAACATACCTGCCTGCCGACAACCTCTTCGGGGCTGAATTGCGTGGCGATGCCCGCCACTACCGTACGCTGATCGATCCCTGTATCAATCCGCAGTTCGAGAAGCTTATCCGCCTGAGGTACCTTTTTGGCTTCCAGGATAGTGCCCAAGCGAATATCCATCTTTGAAAAGTCATCATAGGTGATTCGTGGTTTCTGGGGTTTTACGTCCGGCTTTGGCGGTTCGTTGATCTTTTTGGTTTCCTGAAGCTTATTCACCTGCGCTTCGATAACATTGTCCTCGATCTTTTCGAACAGATAGAACGAACGGTTCAGCGGATGGCCGGCCCGGAGTATATCCATCCGGCCTGCCTCATGCCATTTCATGGCAGGAAGGTTCATCATCTGACAGATCCTTTTGGAAGTGAAGGGCAGAAACGGCTCGCACAGGATGGCCAGATTGGCGCATAACTGAAGGGAAATGTTCAAAACCGTCCCCACGCGTGCCTCGTTGGTCTTTATCAGCTTCCAGGGTTCGGAATCGGTCAAGTACTTGTTACCCAGACGGGCCAGGTTCATCAGTTCGCTGAGGGCATCCCGGAAACGAAATTTATCCAGCATGCTTCCGATACGGTCAGGAAAGGTGCCGGCCTCTTCCGCGATACGGCGGTCGTAGTCGCTCATTTCACCGGGTGCCGGGACGGTGTTGCCGAAAAATTTATCCGTCAGCACCAGCGTACGGTTGACGAAATTGCCAAAAATGGCCAGCAGCTCGCTGTTGTTGCGCGTCTGGAAATCTTTCCATGTAAAATCGTTGTCCTTGGTCTCGGGAGCGTTGGTGGTCAGTGCATACCGGAGCACATCTTGCTTTCCCGGGAATTCTTTCAGGTATTCATGGAGCCACACAGCCCAGTTGCGTGACGTTGAGATCTTATCCCCTTCCAGGTTCATGAACTCAAAGGCGGGAACGTTGTCAGGAATGATAAAGGATCCCTCGTTGATCAGCATGGACGGGAAGATGATGCAATGGAACACGATGTTGTCCTTGCCAATAAAGTGGATAAGTCGCGTATCTTTAGCCTTCCACCACACTTCCCAGCCAGTGTCGTGAAGCCGGGCCCATTCGCGTGTGGCGGATATATAACCGATCGGTGCGTCGAACCAGACATACAGGACTTTGCCTTCCGTTCCTGGCAGGGGCACCTTGACGCCCCAGTCCAGGTCACGGGTAACAGCCCGCGGCTGAAGCCCGTGGTCCAGCCACGACTTGCACTGACCATATACATTGGGTTTCCAGTCGTCTTTGTGTTCGGTAAGGATCCACTGTTTCAGCCATCCTTCATATTTGTCGAGCGGCAGGTACCAGTGTTTCGTCTCTTTTTTCACAGGGGGCTTTCCGCTGAGCGCTGAGCGGGGATTGATCAGGTCATCCGGGCTGAGCGATGTACCGCAGTTCTCACACTGATCGCCGTATGCTTTCGGAAAATCACAGCGGGGGCAGGTGCCTGTGATGTAACGATCGGCAAGGAACACCTGGTTTTCTTCATCAAAGTATTGCAGACTGGTCTTTTCAATGAATTCTCCCTTGTCGTACAGGGTCTTGAACATACCGGCAGCGGTCTCATGATGGATGGGATTTGAGGTACGGCTGTAAATATCAAAGGATATCCCGAACTCCTCAAACGAATCCTTGATGATCCGGTGGTACGTGTCGACGACCTCCTGGGGAGTGACTCCCTGCTGACGGGCCTTGATCGTGATGGGTACTCCGTGCTCATCGGAGCCACCGATGAACAGGACCTCCTCCCCTTTGCTGCGAAGGTACCTGACATAAATGTCGGCAGGGATGTATACCCCGGCCAGATGTCCGATATGCAGCGGCCCGTTGGCATACGGCAGGGCCGAAGTGACTGTGGTGCGGTTGTACCAGCGATCCGTTGAACTCATCCGTAAAGAATATTAACCGTTATACGATCATAAAATCTGCGCAAAGATATGGATTTGAAGGTCACCCTCAGGGAATTCTGCACTTAACTGACAAAATGGGTGTGATCTGGGCAGAGAAACCAAAAAATTCAGACCTTTGCCCTTTAAAGCATACCGCTATGGGTATTACGGATTTCCTCGCCACACACATCACCAATTTCATCGATCAGACAGGATACATCAGCATCTTCATTCTCATGGTCATGGAAAGCATGGTCTTACCGGTGCCCAGTGAGGCAGTGATGCCCTTTGCGGGCTTTTTGATCGTCCAGAACCGGTTCACCTACACCGGTGTGATCATCGCCAGCACGCTGGGAAGCATCGTCGGATCCCTGTTGTCCTATTTCATAGGGAAATACGGAGGTAAACCGTTCGTTGACCGTTACGGCAAGTATCTTCTTCTGAACCGCAAAGACCTCGAAGCCACGGAAAGGTTCTTCAACCGTTATGGCAGCATGACCATCTTTGTCAGCCGCTTTATTCCGGTGGTGCGTCACCTGATCTCCATCCCTGCCGGAAGCGGCCGGATGCCTCTGGGGCGATTTTCTATCTATACGATCCTGGGGGCTGGCATGTGGAATACGATCCTGACCGTCGCAGGCTTCTACCTACGTCAGAACTGGGACGATATCATGAAATACAGCCACGTCATCGATTATGTTGTTCTGGCCCTGCTGGGTGCAGGGATCGTCTGGTTTGTTTACAAGCATCTGAGGAAAAAATAAACTTACTATGCCCATACCTACCTCTAGAACCACCGAAAAAGGACGCATCAGCATCAATACTATTCTTTGCAATGGTTGCGGGCTCTGTGTTGACGTTTGCAAGGACTATAGCCTGGCCATGGAAAACGGCAAGGCTGTCGAATCGTCACAGCCTGTGTTTGGCTGCATCGCCTGCGGACATTGCATGGCCATTTGCCCCCAGGGAGCAATGACTATCCACGGCCGCCATCTCTCTCCGGATGACCTTTTCCCACTGCCCGGAAAGGTACAGGCCGCATCCTATGATCAGCTGCTCGCACTCTTTCAGCGAAGAAGAAGTATCAGAGAATACAAGGACAGGCCAGTCGAAAAGGCATTGATCGATAAAGTGCTGGAGGCTGCTGCCACAGCACCTATGGGAATACCCCCTTCCGACGTTCATGTACTCGTCCTGGACACGAAGGAGCGCGTGCTTCAATTTTCCAGAGACTACTGCGAATACCTGAAATCTCTCCAATGGATGGTGTCGGGCTGGTTTCTCACCCTGATGCGACCCTTCTGGGGAAAGGTGAATACAGACATGTTCCGGGACTTCATCCGGCCTTTGATCTTTAAGTATACGGAATCCATGGATAAAGGAGAAAATCTGGTGATGTACGACGCACCGGTGGCGTTGTATTTTTACGGCTCTCCCTATACCGATCCCGCTGACCCCCTGATCGCAGCCACCTATGCCATGACCGCAGCCGAGTCACTAGGCCTCGGCACCTGTATGCTCGGTGCCATCCACCCGTTCATTCAATCGGGAAAAAGTGCGCGCAAGCTCAGGGAAAAGTACAGTATCCGGTATAAAAGCCGGGAAGGCTTGTTTGTCATTATGGGATATCCAAGGATCAGGTATGAAAGAGGCATTCATCGGAACTTTGCCCATATTGATTCGTTGAGTTGATCCATTACCATGAGTACTCCGGCTTACCTGAAAAATGGGGACCGCGTGGCCATAGTGGCCCCTGCCCGTAAAATCACGGCAGAAGAAACTGAGCCTGCCATCCAAAAGTTAGAGGAGTGGGGCCTGGCCGTGGTCACCGGAGATCATCTCTATGATTCCTCCAATCAGTTTGCAGGGGATGACCGGGTAAGGGCTGCAGACCTGCAAAACATGCTCGACGACGAAGGTATCCGGGCCATCTTCTGTGCCCGGGGAGGATATGGCCTCATCCGCATCATCGACCGACTTGATTTCAGCCACTTTGTCAGGAAACCTAAATGGATAGTGGGGTACAGCGATATCACCGTACTGCACTCCCATATCCACTCCCATTTCGGCATTGAAACACTTCATGCCGTCATGCCGATCCATTTCGGTGATCCTGACAGCTCGGCAGATACACTGTTATCTCTGAAAAAAGCACTCTTTGGAGAAAACCTCACCTACAGGCTCCCGGCCTCACCGCTTTCCAGAATAGGCACTGCCAGGGGAACGCTGGTGGGAGGCAATTTGTCGCTCCTTTACGGACTGACCGGTACACCCTCGGACCTGGCCACGGACGGGAAAATCCTGTTCCTGGAGGACCTGGATGAATACCTGTACCACATGGACCGGATGATGCTCAACCTGAAGCGGGGCGGAAAGCTTGCACGCCTGGCCGGACTGATCGTCGGCGGGATGACCGCTATGAAGGACAACCAGGTGCCGTTTGGTAAAACGGCTGAAGAGATCATCACCGAAGTGGTTGGGGAATACGATTATCCGGTCTGTTTCCATTTCCCGGCGGGGCATGTTCCTGATAACAGGGCACTGATTCTGGGCAGGGAGGCGCTGCTTAGCGTCGGGAATGAGGTCGTTTTCAAGCAAGTCTGATAATTTTTATTTATTACTCCAAAAAAATCAATTATTATTCCTTCAAATAGTGAGACACTAAGGAGTAAGCCTATGCCGACTGCTGACTGCCAATGGTCTAATCCCTTATTATTTGGATCATGTGAGTTGGAATTAATTTGGATTTTGGATCTTGGGATTTGGAATTTTTTACCCACCTGTGGTACATTTTCCCCCTTTCCCGTATTAACCATAAACAACGCTTCTTTTATGGCTGAACACAACGAAACCGGAAAAGCGGGGGAAGCGATCGCCGTGGGCTATCTCCGCTCCAAAGGATACACTATCCTCGAAACCAACTGGCGCTGGGGCAGGAACGAGATCGACATCATCGCGGAAGAGAAGGATTACCTGGTGATCGTGGAGGTGAAAACGCGTCGTTCCACCGACTTTGGGGAACCAGAGAACTTTGTGACGTGGCAAAAACAAAAATTGCTGATACGCGCGGCCAATTCGTATATCAACCGCTACTCGGTCAAAAAGGAGACTCGGTTCGATATCATCAGTATTGTGTTGCGTGGCAAAAATCCCGAGATCAACCACATCGCCGACGCCTTTTACCCGACACTGTAAAACTGTCAATTGTCAATGTCAACTGCAGACCGCTGACTGTTGACCACCGACTGCTGACTTTTTATCACTACCTTTGCCGCTCATTCACCAGCCATGAGACCACGAAAGGGTACTTCTCCCGGGAAGCCATCGAAACCGGAAATCAATCTTCAACCTTCAGATCCGGAGGAATCCGAACGGCGAAAGGAATTCTTTGAATCCAGAAGACCGCGAAAAAAGGTCCTGATCCTGGATAAGGAGGAAAAAGACCGGGACCGCCCGGAATCCGGTGAGAAAAAAATATTCCGTACAGCAAAAAATGGTCAGACAGGGAGGTCAGAAAGACCATCGTCAACCAAAAGGAAAACGGTTGGATCTCCACAGTACCCTGTAAGAAAACGCCGACTCTCCAGAGATTCAGATGCTCCAGCGCGTCCTGCAGGTTCTCCTCGCGATGCGGAAAGAAAAAGACGACCTTACAGGGATTCAGATACCCCAGGGCGGTCTGAAGGATCCTCATACGATACAGAAAGAAAAAGACAGTCCTACGGTGCATCACAGGCCAATGACAGGCCGCGGCCATCATTTAAAAAAGGTCGGGCAACCTGGGAGCCGGGAACACAAAAGAAAACCGGTTTCCGAAAAAATGTCCCGGATCCCGACCTGATCCGGTTAAACAGGTTCATTGCCAACGCCGGCATCTGCTCCCGCAGGGAAGCCGATGAACTGATCAGGGCCGGCGCCATCAGGGTGAACGGAAAGATCGTTACCGCAATGGGCGTGAAAGTATCGCGAACGGATAAGGTCCAGTACGGTGACCAGACCCTGCGGGCGGAACCGATGGTCTATGTGCTGCTGAACAAACCCAAGGGATACATCACTACGGTGGACGATCCCGATGACCGGAAAACGGTTATGACGCTGGTGAAAGACGCTTCCCGCTACCGTATCTATCCTGTGGGGCGCCTCGACCGCAACACCACCGGACTGCTCCTGTTCACCAATGACGGGGAACTGGCAAAGAAACTGACCCATCCCCGCTACCGCATCGATAAACTTTATCACGTCGAACTGGATAAGAACCTGAGCAAGAATGACCTCCTGACCATTGGTGAAGGATTGGAACTGGAGGATGGTTTTATTAAAGTGGATGAGATCGCCTGGGTGGCAGGAGCCGATTCAAAAAAGGAAGTTGGGATACAACTACACTCAGGGAAGAACCATATCGTGCGCCGCATCTTCGAAAAACTCGGCTACGATGTGGTTAAACTCGACCGCGTCATCTTCGCCGGCCTTACCAAAAAAGACCTCCCGCGGGGTCACTGGCGCCATCTCAGCAAGGAAGAGGTCAACCGGCTGAAAAGGCCAAAAAATTTCTGATTCAATCTTTTGGAATTTGTGATTTAGTTTTTGTTTGGATTCTGGTGCTTGGAATTTGGAATTTGATCCTATCTGATCCATCCCATCTTCTGCATCACTTTGATGGGAATATTGGTATTGTCCAGGTACCCCATGAACATCTCCTGCCCATTCCCGATAGCACGTACCGGCACAGGCAACGCTGTATGATTGGATGTGGTCCAGCCTATCCCCGCCTTTCGGTTCAATATCCGGGTACAAGTAACAGCCAGCGGATCATCCTCTCCGTACATATTCTGCACCCCGGCTGTGATTTCACCCGGATGACCCAGAGTTTGATTGTACGCTTCGTTCAAATAGATCATCTCCACCTCATTCAGGGGAAGGTCAGCATTGCCCAGTCCATAATAATACTGTACCGTATCCAGGATGTCTTCAAAGGTCAACAACGAGTCAAGGCCCTTTTCCTTATAGTCCGTGATCTTTCCGGTGAATGCGGAAATGGAGCATTTCTGGTACTGAAGCAACCCATAGGCCCTTTTTTCGTCCATTCCATCCATGCCCAGCGACATCCCGCCGGTTTCGTGATCCGCCATGACCACGATCAGGGTTTCGTCCGGGTGCTTTTTATAAAACTCCATGGCTACGCCGATGGCTTCATCAAAGGCCAGCACCTCTTTAACAACAGCGGCGGCATCATTGGCATGACACGCCCAGTCAATCTTTCCACCCTCCACCATGATGAAGAATCCCTGCCTGCCATAGAGCAGCTCGATGGCTTTCGAGGTAAACTGTGCCAGGGAGATGCCATCCCCTTTGTCATCAATGGCATACGGAAGTGATTCTCCACCGGTCAGGACGGGATTGATGGCAACCACCTTATCAACGCCGGGTTTCAGTGCCTGAAAGTCCCTGACCGTATTGACAACCCTGTATCCTTTCCTGGCAGCTGCATCCACCACGCGGATATCGCCGGCTTTCTCACCTTCATTTCTCAGAAAGCCACCACCGCCGAAAAAATGGAATCCGCTGTTTGCCAGGCTAAGCCCGATTTCATAATAGGCGCTGCGACGGTATTCATGTGCATAAAAAACGGCAGGAGTGGCATGGTCGAGGGAGACAGACGTAATGATGCCCACTTTCATTTTATTTTCCAGTGCCCTGGTCGCAATCGACTTGTAATCGGTTTTGTGTTCGCTGTCCATGGAAACCGTGCCGTTGGAAGTCTTGTGTCCGGTCGCCAGGGCAGTGCCGCTGGCGGAAGAGCAGGTAATGAAATTGCTCTGACTGAAGGTTGTCATTATGGACTGAACGGGCAACCGGCTGAGGTTGAGCTTCTCAAAGTCGATCGTTCCCTTGATGGCCGAGAGGTAAACCTCGGCGGCAGATGCCTGTGCCAGGCCCATCCCGTCGCCGATGAAATAAAAGACATACCTGGGAGCAGAGGGATCTGCCTGAACCGAGGCCGTACAGTATAATGATGCACCTGTCCCTGTCAACAGGAGAACGATGGATGCGGCACGAGACAAATAGGTTCTGACTTTCATGAATGTATGTTTTATAGTATTTAACACTCTTTTTACAATGATTGTTCAAAACGTTCCCTGCAGGTTCCACCCGCCGGCGGACTCTTACTCGGCCAGCTTCATTTTGATCCGTGAAGCCAGGATATCAATGGCAATATGATTGGCACCGCCCTGAGGAACAATGATATCGGCATACCTCTTGGAGGATTCGATGAATAAAAGATGCATTGGCTTGACATACTTTTCATAATGGGCGAGCACTTCTTTATAGGATCTCCCCCTCTCTTCAATGTCCCTGCGGATGATCCGTATCAGCCTGTCATCCGGATCAGCATCCACGTATACCTTGATATCCAGTTTTTTACGCATAAGCGGATTGGTCAGTATCAGGATCCCTTCCACAATGATGACCTTGCTGGGATGAACGGGAATGGTTTCCTTCGCGCGGGCACAGGTAATGTATGAGTAAATCGGCATTTCAACGGACTGTCCCTTCCGCAGCAGGTCGAGGTGGTGGGCAAGCAGGCTGAACTCAATGGAGGAGGGATGGTCAAAATTGATCCGTTTGCGGTCTTCGGCAGAAAGATGCCCATGGTCCTTATAATAAGCATCCTGAGGGATGATGGTCACCGCATCCTTTGGCAACCTGCGGATGATCTCTCCGACCACCGTTGATTTGCCGCAACCCGAACCGCCTGCTATGCCAATGGTTAACATACTATATCCCGCAAAATTCGATCAATACTCCCTGTGTTGATTTCGGGTGCAAAAATCCAATCGACAGCTCTTCCGCCCCTTTTCTGGGGACATGGTCAATCAGCTGAATGCCATGGGATCCAGCCTCCCGGAGCGCACCTTCCACATCCTCCACCGCAAAGGCAATATGGTGTATCCCTTCACCTTTTTTTTCGATGAACCGGCTGACCGGTCCTTCCGGATCTGTCGACTCCAGCAGCTCGACCTTGGTCTGTCCGACCCTGAAAAAAGCAGTCCTTACTTTCTGATCCTTCACTTCCTCTATAGCATAACATTCTAGGCCGAGAACCTTTTCATAGAAGGGAATGGCTTCCTCCAGGCTTTTGACCGCAATACCAATATGTTCGATATGAGTAGGTTTCATGTGATCCCCATCTTGATTTGAAGAACAAAAGTAGAATTTTTTATCGAATTTTACAGAATGATAACAATTGCCCATCGCTGACGTTTTCCCCTGAGAAGTAATTCCGATGCACCCTGTCATACACCGCATATTCAAAATCCTTAAACGGACCCTGATCATCCTTGCCATCGTCATCGTATCCGTGATCCTGGCAGGGACGATCTTTTTTATGATCTACCGGGATTCCATCCGGCAGGCGGTGCTTCATGAAGTGAACAGTCACCTGACGGCTGAGGTCCAGGCAGGAGCGATCCGTGTTTCGTTGCTGTCTCATTTTCCCATGCTATCCCTCACCATGAGCGATATCCTCATCAGCAATCCGCCGGGCCGGTACAGCGACACCGGTATGCTCCGGGCGGAGGAGCTGTCCCTGCGCTTCAATGTCATGGATGTCCTGCACGGAATATATACGCTGGAAGCGATACAGCTCAGCAATGCGCGGATCAGCCTGACGGTATTTGAGGACGGAAGCGACAATTTTCATTTCTGGAAACAAACTTCCGCATCAGAAAGCAGTACTTTTTCCGTTGAGATCCGGCAGGTGATCCTCCGGATGGTTGACATCTCATGGCAAAACCTGTCATCCAATGAATCGTATTCTTTCCGCGTATTCAACAGCAAGGCAAGAGGCAACTTCACCAAAAAAAGCTATGAACTGTCGGTCCGTGGTGATTTCATGGCTGTCCTTGTTCAGAGGGACGATGTCATTTACCTCAGGGACAGGGAGATGGACGCGGATGTTCACCTGAAAGTTGACGGCCGCACCTTTCAGATCATGGAGGGTCAGGTGCGCAGCGGGCCCCTTTCACTGCACCTTGGTGGAAGGATACGTGTGGGAGAGGAACTGGAAACGGATCTGACACTCCGGGCAGAAGAAGCTCCGGTGGCTGAATACCTGACCCTGCTACCGCCGAAGTACCTCTCATTCACGGAAGATGTGTCACTTGACGGCAATGTCTCTGCCTCTGCCATGATCCGGGGGACGTGGGTGGAGAACAGGATCCCTGAGGTCAGGGTGGATTTTCAGGTAAGCAGGGGCAGTGTCAGGTTTGACCACCTGGATATCCGGTTGGGAAAAATCTTTGCCACGGGCAGCTATTCCAGTGCGCCTGCAGGAAAGGACGAGGTACGCATCGAATGGATCAGGGTTGCCCTGGGCGAAGGGTGGGTGGAAGGATCCGCGAGGATCTCCGACCTCAGCCATCCCTTCGTCAGTATTTCAGCCGACGCCGGTCTGCGGCTCCAGGACCTGGCCGGTTTCCTGCCCATGGATTCCCTGGGGGAAATGGCCGGCTTGCTCACCATGAAAATTGCACTCAAAGGCCCCCTGCATAACATCCGGCACATCACCGCCAATAACCTGCCGGGAATCAGCATACAAGGCGACGTCAGCCTGAGTGACGGCCAGGTGCTGCTGAAAAAATATCCGCTGAAATGCCTCGATATACTGGGAAACTTTCGTTTCGACAATCAGCTTCTTGCTGTCAAAAACTTATCCGGAACCGTCGGGACCAGCGATTTTAGTCTCCAGGGGGTCATCCTGAATTTTCTGCCCAGGATCTTTTTAAAGGATGAAGTCCTCAGGGCAGATATGACCCTTACATCCGGCCGGATGAACCTGAATGAGTTCTTGGAAGGAGGAGGAGTCGGCAATCATGAATACCATTTTTCTCTTCCGGAAAATATCCGGATGAACCTGGATGTAACGCTGGACAAATTTACCTATCAGGATTTCTCAGCGGAGAAGCTGACAACCAGGATGGTTATGCGCGACCGCACACTTACCCTGGATGATCTGTCGTTCACTTCCATGGGAGGTACCATTAGAGCGGATCTGAACCTGAGCCCGCTGAACGACCGGATCTTTCAGGTAAAATGCAACACCCGGCTGACGCATATCGACATTCAGAGGTTGTTTCACGACTTCGGGAATTTTGACCAGGAGAGCCTGACCGATAAACATCTCCGTGGATGGGTAGACGCCGATGTGTACTTTACCTCCAGCCTGCGTCCCGACATGAGCATCGATTCAAAAAGCATTTACACCCTGGGAGCGGTCACTGTCCGCGCGGGAGAACTGATAGGCTTTGCACCCCTGTACAGGCTTTCCGGGATCCTTGATATCGAAGATCTGAAACATATTCGCTTCTCCGAACTGAGCAACCTGATCGAAATACGTAATCAGACCATCCTGATTCCGGAAATGGAGATCAAATCCAATACCCTGAACCTGACTCTCAACGGTACCCACACCTTCGGCAATGATGTCGATTATCACATCAGCCTGCTCCTTTCCCAGCTTCTTTCCAAAAGGGTCAAACCCGACAGGCAGAAAGAGTTTGGTGTGGTGAAGGACGACGGTTTAGGAAGATCGACCTTGTTCATTGCGGTCTCCGGGACGGCAGATGATCCCCGTTTCAGCTATGACGGTCCGGCTCTGAAAGAAAAGCTGTCGAACGACCTGAAGAAAGAACGCCAGGAACTGAAAGTGGCACTGCAGGAGGAATTCCGGATCGGTGGAAAGGATGATGGAAAGACCGTGCCGATCACCTCCCGTGAAAAGGGAAGTTTTACCCTGGAATGGGATGAAGGCGCTGCCGATTCGATCCCCGCACGGCAGGATCAGCAAAAGATCAGGGGACCGAAATTCAACCTGACCTGGGAAGAGGATGATAGCATCCCTGAGCCAAGGGTTAACTGATACAGTACCTGACTATTTGCCGGGGATATTTTTTTCAAAATATTTTACTCCCTTTTTGGTGGCTATCCCCCGAATATGATTTTCAATCATCACTTTATACATCTTCTTGGAGGAATAGGCCCCATCGGTCACCGTATCCGGCTCGGTGAGATTTTCCACCTTGATCATGAACAGGTCAGCCAAAAGATCCGCATGAAGGTCGGGGCGGTATAATTCCTGGTCGATCCCCAGCCGTATGTTTTCTGCAAGACGCCGGTGAACGGCCTGGTTCCTTTGATCCATGTAGGCACGGTAGACCGCTGGAAAATATTTCTTCAGATCATAATCCAGGGAGGGATTGGCCTTGAGGTTCTTAAAATATTCTCCCAGGAGTTTGCTGTAGGCGACCAGGGTGTCGATGGCATTCATGGAAAGACCGGATGCACTCACACTGATCTCCGTGAGGTTCTGGATCCGTGAGTCCAGCATGGCTTTGACCAGCTCTTCCTTGGAAGCCACATAATGGTAAATGGTCTTTTTGGACATCCCCAGCTCACGGCAGATATCATCCATAGTGACGCTCCGGATGCCGTAACGATTGAACAATCCTATGGCACAATCCAGGATGTTTTTCAATCTTTCTTCCATAAAGCTCGTTTAGTGGAGAGAGGAAAACTCGACCGTCTTTATCTTTTCTTCAAAATAGCGCAGCCCTTCAGGCTTGGCAATGCTTCTGATAAAACTTTCGAACATCACTTCAAAAAGCATGGAAAAAGAAAAGCGTTCAGGCGGGAAAAAGTCCGGATTATGAATATCTATCAGGCGGCTGATGTAAAGACGGGCTACCAGCTCGATGCTCAGATCTTCGCGATACATGCCCTGATTGATCCCTTTCTGGATGTTGATCTTGATCTGGTCAAAAATAAAATCCACGCGCTTTTGAAAATGATCCTGGTAGATCTCCGGATAGTACTTCTTCAGGTCAAACGTCGTGGATGGATTGATATTCTTGAACTTCTGGCTGATCTCCTTGCTTACGGTCAACAGGATATCGATGGAGTTGACACCGTCAAAATCGTATTCGTCAAAGATGATCCTGAAGCTCTCCCGTTCAAAGGAAAGGATCTTCTGAACAAGATCATATTCATTATCGACGTGCTCATACAGGGTCTTTTGAGGGATCCCCACTTCCTGGCACAGGTCGGCGAATGTAAATCCTTTCACTCCTTTTTTTTCAGTGAGATCCCTGGCTGATTCCATAATCTTCTGAAAAACAGGATCGATGGCGATGGTTTGTTTCTTGACCGCAACTTTCATAAGCTGCAAAATTATATTAAAAAACTATTTTTTGCAATTTTGCCCTATCAAGACAAGAAAATATGAAAATCTTCAAACTGAAGCTGCACTGGCAGATACTGATCGGGTTAGCATTGGGAGTGTTGTGTGGCGCATTTCTCAAAGAGTATGTCCGGTACATCGCCTGGATGGGAGATCTTTTTCTGAGAGGGTTGTTGATGATCGTCATCCCGTTGATCCTGAGTTCGCTGATATCGGGAGTGACCAATATTGGCACGGCTGAAAAGCTGGGAAAGATTGTCATGAAAACGTTCGCATTTTATATGTTTACGACGCTGCTGGCCATTGTGACCGGATTGTTCCTGGTCAATCTGATCAAGCCGGGTGTTGGGGCCGACCTGGGCTTCAGTCAGAAGATCGAAGCCCTG
>JAQUQD010000062.1 GCA_028716265.1 Bacteroidales bacterium
CATTATATAAAGATCAGTTCTTTGATTGTTGGGAAGGCTCTAGCAGAAGTAGCAAAGCATATACGTCCGGGGATTACGACGGGGGAACTGGACAGGATCGCCGAGGAATTCATCCGCGACCATGGCGCCAGACCGGCGTTCAAAGGTTATGAGGGATACCCGGCGACACTGTGCATCTCTGTGAACGAACAGGTGGTGCATGGAATTCCCGGTAAACGTGAGATCCTTGAAGGGGATATCGTCTCCATCGATTGCGGTGCAGTTAAGGATGATTATTATGGCGATTCGGCGTATACGTTTGCGGTCGGGGATGTGTCTGAAGAAGCCCTGTTTCTGATGAAGCGAACGAAAGAGGCGCTTTATAAAGGCATTGAGGTGGCCGTGGCAGGTAAGCGTGTGGGTGATGTAGGATATGCCGTGCAAAACTGGGTGGAACACTTTGGATACAGCGTCGTCAGAGATCTGGTGGGACATGGCATCGGGAGAAATCTGCACGAAAAACCCGAAGTCCCCAACTACGGCCAGCGGGGGACAGGTGTCAAACTGGTGGAGGGAATGACCATTTGTATCGAACCTATGATCAACCTCGGGACAAGGGCCGTGGTGCAGGAACGAGACGGTTGGACCATCCGCACCGCTGACCGAAAGCCATCTGCCCATTATGAACATGCAGTAGTGATCAGGCAGGACGGATGTGAACTATTATCAACCTTTGAATTTATAGAGGAAGTAGTGAATCAGCATATTTTCAGGAATTAAATGACAAAGCAGTTATCAATCGAACAGGATGGCATTGTGAAGGAATCACTTGGTAATGCTATGTTCCGCGTTGAACTGGAGAACGGGCATGTGATCACTGCCCATATTTCCGGCAAGATGCGCATGCATTACATCAAGATCCTGCCCGGAGATAAAGTGAAAGTGGCTATGTCACCTTACGACCTGACCAAAGGAAGGATTACCTACAGGTATAAATAGACGAAATGCTGGACGATACAGCGGCAAGTAAACAGGAACAGTCTGAAACAGTAAAAATAAACTCCAATGAAAGTAAGGTCATCCGTTAAGAAAAGAACTCCGGAATGCAAGATTGTCAGAAGAAAAGGCAGGATTTACGTTATCAACAAGAAAAATCCCAAGCTGAAACAGAGGCAGGGATAAGGAACGATCATCTTGCACTGATAAATCAAAAAACATAATACACAACATACCATGGCTAGAATCTCGGGTATTGACATCCCAAAGAACAAACGCGGCGAAGTTGCCCTGACCTATATCTACGGCATTGGCCGGAGCAGCGCACGTCATATCCTCCAACAGGCGGAGGTGGATATCAATAAGAAAGTACAGGATTGGAACGACGAGGAACTGACAAAAATCAGGACCGTCATTAACGAAAACATGAAAGTGGAGGGTGAACTCAGGTCCGAAGTGCAGATGAACATCAAACGGTTGATGGATATCGGCGCTTACCGTGGCATCCGCCATCGTCTGGGACTGCCCGTCCGGGGTCAGAGTACCAAGAACAATGCACGGACGCGAAAAGGAAGAAGAAAAACAGTCGCCAACAAGAAAAAGGCTCCCAAAGGTTAAAAATCACTAACTCATCAATTGATCAGCGCGAAACAATAAATCTATGGCTAAATCGACAAAATCAGTCAAGAAAAGAGTGGTCAGGATTGATCCGATTGGACATGCCTATATCATGGCATCCTTCAATAACATCATCATCTCCCTGACAAACAGCGCAGGACAGGTTATCTCCTGGTCTTCTGCCGGAAAAATGGGATTTAAGGGTTCAAAGAAAAACACTCCCTATGCAGCCCAAATGGCTGCGCAGGACTGTTCAAAACAAGCGTATGAACTTGGATTACGTAAGGTGAAAGTATTTGTTAAAGGACCTGGAGCTGGACGCGAATCCGCCATCCGCACCATCCACACCAATGGCATCGAAGTGACGGAAATCCGTGACATCACTCCAATTCCCCATAATGGATGCAGACCGCCCAAAAGAAGAAGAGTATAAAACCGCAACAATCTTAAATCATTAAGGGAATGGCACGATATATTGGACCGAAAACAAAAATTGCCCGCAAATTCAGAGACCCTATCTACGGGCCTGACAAAACGTACGAAAAGAAAAATTATCCTCCGGGAATGCATGGCGCCACCAAAAGAAGACGGAAACAATCCGAGTATGGCGTCCAGCTCCAGGAAAAACAGAAAGCGAAATACACTTACGGCATCCTGGAACGCCAGTTTAAGAACACGTTCGACCGCGCCACACGCAAAAGAGGGATCACCGGTGAGAACCTGCTGCAACTTTGCGAAGCAAGGCTCGATAATGTCGTGTTCCGCTTCGGGATCGCCCCGTCACGGGCTGCCGCACGACAGCTGGTCACCCACCGGCACATCCTCGTCAATGGCGAGGTGGTGAACATCCCCTCGTATTCCGTCAGGCCAGGTGATCTGGTGGGCGTTAGAGACCGCTCCAAATCCCTGGAGATCATCACCGATTCACTGGCAGGCAGGATCCAGAAATTCAGCTGGCTCGAATGGGATGAGGATAAACTGATCGGTAGATTCATGACTTACCCGGAAAGGTCAGAGATCCCTGAAAATATCAGAGAACAACTGATCGTTGAGTTATACTCGAAGTAATCGTTATTGTAAAACTTACAGATTAGACAAATGGCTATTCTAGCTTTTCAGAAACCCGATAAGGTCATCATGATCGAGGCCGATCAATTCAAGGGTACCTTTGAATTCAGACCCCTTGAACCTGGCTTCGGTATTACCATTGGCAACTCCCTTCGCCGGATACTTCTGTCCTCGCTCGAAGGATATGCCATCACCTCCATCCGTATCGAAGGTGTGGATCAGGAGTTCTCATCCATCAAAGGAATTGTGGAAGATGTTACGGATATTATCCTTAACCTGAAACAGATCCGTTTCAAACGGCAACTGGATTCGGAAATCAGTGAGAAAGTGACGGTCATGATCCAGAATCAGTCTGTATTCAAAGCAGGGGATATGAATAAATTCTTATCGGTTTTCCAGGTGCTGAACCCCGACCTGATCATTTGTCACATGCAACCGAATGTCAAACTGTCCATGGAGATCTCCATCGATAAGGGAAGAGGGTATGTACCGGCTGAGGAAAATAAAGTGATGAACCTCCCTCTGGGGATCATCTTTCTGGATTCGATCCATACTCCCATAAAGAATGTGAAGTACTATGTCGAGAACTACCGTGTGGAACAGAAGACTGACTATGAAAAACTGGTCATGGAGATCACCACCGACGGTTCAATCCATCCGAAGGAAGCACTGAAAGAATCGGCCAAGATCCTCATTCAGCATTTTATGCTGTTCTCCGATGAGAAGATCACATTCGATACGGAAGAGAAATCCGTTACCGAGGAATTCGATGAAAATACGTTGCACATCCGTCAGCTGCTGAAGACCAGACTGGTCGACATGGACCTCTCCGTCCGTGCACTGAACTGTCTGAAGGCAGCCGACGTTGAAACGCTGGGCGACCTGGTCACGTTCAACAAAACGGACCTTCTGAAATTCAGGAATTTTGGTAAAAAATCCCTCACGGAGCTGGAAGAGCTGGTGAAATCGAAAGGACTTGATTTCGGGATGAATACAGCAAAGTACAAATTAGAAAAGGAATAATCACCATGAGACACAGGAGGAATTTTAATCATTTGAGCAGGACATCTACGCATCGGAAGGCGATGTTATCCAACATGGCGGCATCCCTGATCCTGAAAAAAAGGATCAATACGACGCTGGCCAAAGCCAAGGCGCTCAGGATCTACATCGAACCGATCATCACCCGTTCGAAAGAGGATACCACACACTCCCGGCGTATTGTGTTCAGCTACCTGCAAAATAAAGAAGCAGTTACCGAGCTTTTCAGGGATATCTCCCAGAAGGTGGCCAACCGTCCCGGGGGATACACACGCATCCTGAAAACCGGCAACCGCCTTGGCGACAGCGCTGAGATGGCTTTGATCGAACTGGTCGATTATAACGAATACATGCTCGGCACAAAAACGGACGAAAAGAAAGAAAAGGCAGGTGCCAGAAGAAGACGCGGACTGGGCCGTAAAAAGACCACTGCCGCTACAGCAGCAGCTGCAAAACCTGCTTCGAAAGCGAAACATGAAAAAGCTGAGGAAGAACCGGAAGTGAACACTCCTGAACCCGAAACGACGAAAGAGCAGGTAGCTACGGACGAGAATCCGGAAAAGAAATAATTAAATAAGCAATAATAAAAGGAGAAAAAATGGGTACGATCATTAACCTTTCAGCACGACAGATACTTGATTCACGAGGCAATCCAACTATTGAAGTGGATGTTTATTCAAGCTCAGGATTGATTGGACGGGCTTCGGTACCGTCCGGCGCCTCTACTGGCGTCCACGAGGCCGTTGAGCTCAGGGACAACGATAAATCCATGTTCTTGGGCAAAAGTGTCCTGAAAGCTGTCCAGAATGTCAACAAAATACTCAATGAGGAGTTGAAAGGGTATTTTATCTCTGACCAGGCTGAGATCGATGCCCGTATGATCGAGATCGACGGTACTCCCAACAAAGGCAGACTGGGTGCTAATGCCATCCTTGGCGTTTCACTGGCCGTCGCCCATGCTGCCGCCCAGGAATCCCAGCAGTATCTTTTCCGCTATATCGGCGGTGTCAACGCCTCGCTGCTTCCCATCCCGATGATGAACATCCTCAACGGAGGTTCGCATGCTGATAACAGCATCGATTTCCAGGAGTTCATGATCATGCCGGTTGGCACTGAAACGTTCTCAGAAGCGATCCGCATGGGCGCCGAGGTGTTCCATAACCTCAAATCCGTGCTCAAATCCCAGAACTTCTCAACCAACGTCGGAGACGAGGGAGGATTTGCCCCCAACCTGAAGTCCAACGAGGAAGCCATCAAGGTGATCCTCCAGGCTATCGAAAAAGCCGGTTATAAACCCGGGGAAGATGTCTATATTGCACTGGATCCGGCTGCATCCGAATACTTTATCCCTGAAGAGAATGTATATCACCTGAAAAAATCCACAGGGGAAAAATTATCTCCCGCCCAGATGGTTGACTACTGGAAGAACTGGGTGGATAAATATCCGATCATCTCCATCGAGGACGGAATGGCGGAAGATGACTGGGATGGCTGGAAACTGATGACCGATGTCATGGGGAAGAGGATCCAGCTCGTGGGCGACGATCTTTTTGTTACCAACGTAGAACGATTATCACAGGGGTTCCAGAAAGGTGTGGCCAACTCCATCCTGATCAAGCTCAACCAGATAGGCACACTCACCGAAACGGTCAACTGTGTGGACATGGCACACAAGAACGGATATACGGCGGTCATCAGCCATCGCTCCGGCGAAACGGAAGATACCACGATCGCCGACCTGGCCGTGGCTTTGAACACCGGGATGATCAAAACGGGATCGGCAAGCCGCTCGGAAAGGATTGCCAAATATAACCAGCTTCTCCGTATCGAAGAGATCCTGGGCAACTCAGCCAGGTACCTGGGAAAGAACTTCAAGTTCATCCAGCACTGATTTTTCTGCCTTCTCAGCATACATAACAAGGGACAGCTCGTTTGTTCCCTTTTGCTCTTTTTGCTGATAAATTATGTACCTTTGCCCGTTCTTGAAAGGTATGAAATATACGCAAATCAGCCATGTAGTACTCATCGGCGCGGGGAATATAGCCACCCATCTGGCCAGTCACCTGATGAACAGTAAACTGAAACTTGACCAGATCTGGAGCCGCACCGAATCCTCCGCCCGTACACTCGGCGAAAAGGTACAAACACCCTTTACCACCAGCCTGGATAGCATTCATCCGGACGCTGACTTGTATATCCTTGCTCTGCCCGATCATGCGCTCCCTCAGATACTGGCCGGCCTGCACCTGCCACGCGACCGGTTCATCGTCCATACAGCCGGCGGATCTCCCATGGGCATCCTCAGCACCGCCTCTGGACGATATGGAGTATTCTATCCCCTGCAGACGTGTACCAGGGTGCACCCTGTCCATTTCCCAAGCGTCCCTTTCTGCCTTGAAGCAAACTCACCCGGTGACCTGGACCTGCTGAAGGACTTTACACGCCATTTCTCCGATAATATCTACGTGATGGATACCGAAAAAAGAATGACAGCCCACCTGGCCGCAGTCTTTGTCAATAACTTCACGAACTACCTCTACCAGGTCTCGGAAGAAATCCTGCAAAAGGAGAACCTTCCTTTCGACTTGTTGAAACCCCTTATCCGGGAGACCGCCATGAAGGTGCAACACGTTCCTCCACGGTTGGCTCAGACAGGACCTGCCATTCGAAAGGACTATGCTGTACTGACGGAACACCTTGAGCGACTAGGTCAGGAGACGACGTATGGAAAACTCTATTCCTTTCTGACACAGTGCATTCTGGAAACGTATACCAATAATAGCTTACAACATGACCATGCCGAATTATAAGACGCTTTTAAGCAGTATTACCACATTTATCTTTGATTACGATGGAGTGTTGACCGACGGGCATGTTTTGCTTACCGAAAGCGGCGACGCCATGCGCATGGCCAATGTCAAGGACGGATATGCATTGCAGCTGGCAGTGAAGAATGGCTACCACGTGGCCATTATCTCCGGAGGACGCTCCCAGTCCATCAAACACCGTTTTGATGCATTGCAGGTCCACGATGTCTTTCTCGGAGTAGATAACAAGCTCGGGGTGTTCAACGAATACCTTACCCGTTGCGGGATCAGGGCAGATGAAGTTCTTTACATGGGTGACGACATACCCGATTTTGAACTGATGCAGGCTGCAGGTCTGCCAACGTGTCCGGCCGATGCCTGCCAGGAGATCAAATCGGTGGCAAAGTATATCTCGGAATTCAAAGGAGGCCAGGGCTGTGTAAGGGATGTGATCGAACAGGTGATGAAGATCCAGGGGAAGTGGATGAATCACCTGGCATTTACCTGGTAACCACATTGAATAATATTCATACGCTTGCTGTATGCAAAATCTTGAGCATCTGAAGAAGTACCACATTATACTGGCCTCCCGGTCTCCCAGGCGAAGGCACCTTTTGCAAGAACTGGATATCCCGTTCGAGGCTGTCAACCTGGAGGTGGTTGAATCATACCCTGCAGGATTGCAAAGAGAGGAAATTGCACTTTATCTGGCCACAGCCAAGGCAAATGCTTTTCCCGAAGAACGATGGAACAACGAGACACTGTTGATCACCGCCGACACGATCGTCTGGCTGGAGGACCGAACCATCGGTAAACCCGCTGACAGGGAAGAAGCCATTCGGATGCTCAGATCGCTGTCAGGCAAAAAACATGAGGTGATCACAGGCATCTGCCTTCGTACCCGCTCGCTCACACGTTCTTTCTTTTGCCAGACAGATGTCTGGTTCAGGGAACTCTCAAATGAGGAAATCACGTACTATGTTGACCGGTATCATCCCATGGACAAAGCGGGAGCCTATGGCGCCCAGGAATGGATTGGCTATATAGGGATCGAACGCATCGAAGGCTCGTATTTCAATGTGATGGGACTCCCGGTACATCAGCTTTATGAAGAACTTAAAAAGATCGAAAATATCGTATATGAATAACAGGACCATACTGATCAGCAATGACGACGGAGTGAATGCCCCCGGTATCAATGTATTGGCGGAGGTGATGCGAAGCTATGGCCGGGTTTGCATCGTTGCTCCCCAGGAACCCATGTCGGGAATGGGACATGCAGTGACCGTGAGGCATCCCCTGCGACTGAGAAAACTGGAAGAGAAGGATGGCTTTTCAAGGTACAGCTGTAACGGTACTCCGGCCGATGCCGTGAAGCTGGGCATGCAGGTTGTGCTGAGGAAAAAGCCCGACCTGCTCGTGTCCGGGATCAATCACGGTTCAAACGCTTCCATCAACATCCTTTATTCCGGGACCATGGCGGCTGTGCTAGAAGGGGTCATCAGCAGAGTCCCTTCCATCGGATTTTCACTGGCGGATTATTCCTATCATGCCGACTTCTCCGCCTGCGAAAAGTATGTCCGGGTTGTGGTGGAAAATGTGTTTAAGCATGGACTGCCCGAGGGTACCTGCCTGAATGTGAATATTCCACCCATTGCAGCGGATGAAATAAAGGGAATCCTGGTCTGCAAACAGGGCCAGGGAATGTGGATGGAGGAGTTTGACGAACGGAAGGACCCGCACAACAGGGAATACTACTGGCTTACAGGCGCTTTTGCAAGTATGTCCAACGGCAGGGATACGGACGGCTGGGCACTGGAGAACAATTATGTATCCGTCGTACCTGCACACATCGACCTGACTGCCTATCATACCCTTGAAACGATAAAAAAATGGAGCTGGAATGCTGAGTAGAGATTCCTTTCCCTTTGGAGCCCTGCTTGGGGCTGTCGCCCCGGTTGTTTTCCTGGGTATCCTTTACCTGATCAACTGGTTGGTCGAGAAACTCATTGTGCATCAGATGTATATCAAGTTCAACACCCTGGTGCTGGTCAGCATCACCCTCGACCTGATCGTTATGCGGTATTACTTTGTGAAGCTTAACTTTGACAGAACCGGCAGGGGGATCCTGTTCGTAACGTTTGTTTACATGATGCTGTTTTTTATTTTTCTGGCGAAGCGATAACCATACCATCCGTGCGGTATTATATCATCACCGGTGAAGCGTCAGGCGACCTTCATGCATCTAACCTGATGAAAGAACTTAAACGCCTGGACACGAAAGCATCGTTCCGCGGCTGGGGGGGAGAACGTATGAAGGAACATGGCTGCGACCTGGTTAAGCACTACAGGGAAACAGCCTTCATGGGCTTCACCGACGTGGCGCTCCATCTGGGAAAAATAAGGAACCTGATTGCTTACTGCAGGAAAGACATTCTTTCCTATCAGCCGGATGTGCTTATTCTGGTCGACTATCCCGGTTTTAACCTGCGCATGGCGAAATTTGCCCGCAGAAACGGCTTCCGTGTTATTTACTATATCTCCCCGCAGGTATGGGCCTGGAATCCGTCCCGCGTACGAAAGATCAAAACCCGGGTCGATCATATGATCGTGATCCTGCCATTTGAGCAAGAATTCTATGCACACTACGACTACCCGGTCGAATATGTGGGACACCCGTTGCTTGACGCTATCGATCAGGTCCACCAGGGGGTTTCCACCCCGTTCCCCTCAGCGCCTTCCACTGACACCAGACCTATGATCGCCATCTTGCCGGGTAGCCGTAAACAGGAGATCAGACGGATCCTGCCTGTCATGCTGTCGGTTGTACCCCAGTTTGATGAATATCAGTTTGTCATTGCAGGATTATCCGGACTCTCGCCCGACTTTTACCAGGCGTTCACGGGTTCCTACCCTGTCAGGATCGTGTATGACCAGACCTATTCGCTTTTACGAAATGCTGCCGCAGCTATGGTGACTTCAGGTACAGCCACCCTTGAAACGGCTTTGCATGATGTTCCCCAGATCATCTGCTACAGGGGAGAGGTCTTATCTTACCTGATAGCAAGAAAACTGATCCGGGTCCCTTACATCGGACTGGTCAACCTGATCATGGGTGAGGAAATAGCCAGGGAGCTCATCCAGGGTAAGTTGAATCATGAGAATCTACTCGGTGAGCTTAGCCAGATTCTGAAAGAGGGGAGCAGAAGGGACAGGATGCTTACTGATTATCAGAGGCTTAAGTCTAAACTGGGAGGAAGGGGTGCATCGGAAAGAGCAGCTCGTTCGATTTTAAGGTACCTTCAGGTGATGTCATAAAGTTCATTAATTTTACACTCTTAACATTTGAATGAAGCTATGTATATCAGAAAATCACTGTTGATCTTGGTATCAGTTGCAGTTGCGATGGCGATGATCTCCTGTAATCCATCGGTGAAAGAAAAGCAGGAGGGTAAAAGTGATTCCCTTTCCATGCTTGTCCCTGCCGGATCTTCCGGCGATGAGGCTATCATTTCTTATAAACCGGTCGACGAAGCCGCAAAGGATAAGGTCGTTATCAGACCATCCTCCATCATGCAGGATTCCACCTTCAGACAGGTGCTCAAGCAGATTGACGCAAAGGATTATGCGGGAGCGCTGACCAACATCGGCCCGTTCCTGAGGGATTTCCCCGATAGCCCTGAAGTGTATTTTTTCCAGGCGATCTGCCGGACAGAGCTGAAGCAGTTCTCCGCTGCCATTCCGGATTTTGACAGGGCCATACAGCTGAAATCCGATTTTGCGGATGCTTTCAATTATCGTGGTGTGGCCCAGTTCTACCTTCAACGGTATGATCTGGCAATAAGGGACTATGATGAAGCGATACGGCTGAAGCCAAAGTTTCCCAAAGCGTATTACAACCGCGGACTCGCCAGGGCAAACGTGGGGGATTTTGAAGGCTCCATCGTGGATTTCGACCGGTCGATCGAGCAGGATTCAACCAGCGTGGATAGTTACAACAACCGGGGCAATGCCAGGACCATGCTGAAGGATTACGAAGGGGCCATTGAGGATTATTCCAAATCCATCGAACTGGCTCCGGGCAACCCGGAAGCCTATAATAACCGGGGCGCCGCACGGCAGCTGATGAAGAACAACGACAGGGCCATCCGGGATTTCACCAAGGCCATCGAGATCAAACCCAACTACGGTGACGCTTACTATAACAGGGGAAGATCGTATCTTGCCATGAAGGAGAATACTAAGGCCTGCAACGATTTCAGGAAAGCTCTTGAGCTGGGCATTAAGGATGCTTCCCTGTATTTGGATGAGTTTTGCAAATGATCAGCTTCAGCGTAAATAATGGCGAGTAACATGAAAATTTCTTACCGGTCTGTTCACTTGTTACTCCTCTGGATCATGAGTATGTCGTTTTTCTGGCCCTGCGTCACAAAGGGTCAGCAATACGACACGATCAGCAATTGGGATGGGATTGTCAGGGATTGGTATGTTTCCACTGCCGGATCGGAACCCGTGATCAATCCGTCTCCGGATAGCATCAATTCCTCTGAATTTTGCTTTAAAGTGATTTCCGGATCCGGGATGTGGGATTTTATGATCTCTGATTTGGAGGAACCAGTCAATTTTGAACTCTATCCCCGCTATCGGATAAAGGTCATGGCTCCACCTTCAGGAGGTGATGTTGCCCTGAAATTCGAAAATTACAACAACACTTTTTCACAGGAAATTGTTAAAACCCCTGTGCCCGGACAATGGACGGATCTTGTGTTTGACTTCACGGGCCTGGCCTGCCCTAACCTGACCCGGATAGTGATCTTCTGGGATTTCAAGGGTACCACTCCCGGAATAGCCTGGTATATCGATGATGTATTGAAAGAGATTCCCTGGCCGATTCAATTCCAGTCAAACCTGCCCATTGTCGTGATCAATACTAACGGGATCCCTATTCCCGATGAACCCAAGATCTCCGCTCATATGGGAATCATCAATCATGGGCCCGGGATGATCAACGACCTGAACGATCCTTTTACGGATTATGACGGCCACATTGGCATTGAGATCAGGGGGCAGTCCACACAGATGTTCCCTAAAAAATCCTTTGCCTTCGAAACCCGCGACAGCAGCGGTGAGAACCTTAACGTTCCGCTGCTGGGAATGCCCTCCGAAAATGACTGGGTACTGTATGCACCATATACTGACAAGTCCATGCTGCGCAACGTGATTACCTTCTATATAGCTCGCAGTATGGGGCATTATTGCACACGAACGGTATTTTGCGAACTTTTTCTGAACAATGATTACCGGGGTGTTTATGTGATGATGGAAAAGATCAAGAGGGATAAGAATAGGGTGGATATTGCAGCCCTGGATCCGGATGAGGTATCGGGTGACGATCTTACGGGTGGCTATATCCTCAGGGTTGATAAAATCGATCCGAACTTCATTTTTGGTTACGATGGCTGGAAATCCAATCCAGTACCCGCCTATCCCAACGCCATGGATATCATTTTTCAGTACTATGATCCGAAGCCGGATGAGTTGGTTCAACAGCAAAAGGATTATATCAAGGGATTCATCACTGTGGCAGAGAATACGCTAACTTTCAGTAATTTCAAGGATCCGGACGAAGGCTACCAGCAGTATTTTGACGTGCTTTCCTTTATTGATTTCATGTTGCTGAGCGAGCTATCGAAAGAGGTGGACAAATACCGGTACAGTAACTACTTCTATAAGGAAAAGGACAGCGATGGTGGTAAACTGTTTGCAGGGCCCGCCTGGGATTTTAACCTCGGTTACGGCAATGTGGATTACTGGACACCCGGTATCGATTATACCGGATGGGTATACGACATGGTGGAGCCCTACGACTGGAGTATTATGTTCTGGTGGAAACGGCTCATGGAGGACAGCTATTTCATGGATATGGCGAAAACAAGATGGGCCTGGCTGAGGCAGCATAAACTGACAAATGAAAGCATACAATCCACGATCGACTCCATACTCATTCATATTGATGCGGCAAAAGACCGTAACTATGACCGTTGGCCGATCCTTGGCACATATGTCTGGCCGAATTATGACTGGTATGGCAACACCTATGAAGATGAAGTGGATTATTTTGAAGATTTCCTTTTCAACCGCCTTGGCTGGATGGATTATAATCTTCCCGGGCAAATCACACAGCCGCGGATTGCTATCTCCGGTGAAGCCAACCTGATCCACGCTCAGCTTCATGGGGATTATTTTACACGTAAGGATCTGAAGATAGAAGATTTTCAGTTGAACCATGCTCCTGAGGGTGTTTATATCCAGTCTGTTACATATAAAACCTCATCCGCCTGCACCTTGAATCTTACGACTACCGTCAGCAACCATCCCGGACTGTCCGTGACCGTTTCCGAGGTGGTGCTGAATTATTGGGAGGATCTGACAAGCAATACGCTGGAGACGGCAGGGACAGGCGACTCGTTGGCCAGCCTCCCTGGAATAAGGCTGTTTGTAGAAAATCACCGGTTGCATATCCTCTGTGACCAGCCTGACCGGATCCCTGAACAGGCTGAGATCATAAATATTATGGGACAAATCATCAGAAACGTCAGGCTGGACAAAAAAAACGAGAACATTATCCCTCTTGGCCCGGACTCCGGTCTTTACCTGTTGGTCATCAACAGCGGGAATTTCAGGAGGGTGATGAAATTCTCGGTTGTGGAGTAGAATTTCAGGATTTACCTGCTAAGAAATAGCCTTCCGCAGGGTCACATTTTCGAACTTTCGGGATTAACAGGAAAGAGGTGGCGAAAGCTGGCTTTACGTTGCTAATGAAGTTTCCCGATGAGGTCCTGTTTACGTCTCTCCCTGGTCAGGTTGTTACTCTGGTTCATAGCCGGGATCATTCTGTACAGGCTGGCAGCACTGGTAAGCGTGTTCCCTCTTATCCCGCCACTTGTTTTGCTGGTCAGCCTCCTGGGATTATTGTGTCTTGTCTTTTACAGGGATCTTGCTTATTCATGCCGTTGGATCCCGGGTGTCCTGATCGCTTTGTATTATCTGCTCTGCGGGTATCTGCTCACCTTTGCTGATAATCCCCGGAATCATCCGCTGCATCTGGTCCACAGGAAGGAAGCCGTGGATATGTGCATTGGAACGGTGGCGGAACCTCCCCGGCCCGGTAAAAAGTCCATACGCTTTACCCTGTCATTGATTTCCGTTCGGGAGGAGGATACGTTCACCAGGGCAGGGGGGAAGGTCATTGTATATGGGAAAAAGGGTGAATATTTTCCTGACCTGGCCCTTGGTGATACACTGATGATCAGGGCGCGGTTGATACCTGTGTCGGGGCCCATGAATCCGGGGCAGTTCGATTACAGCAAATATCTGGCGAGAAACGGCATTTATCACCAGACCTATCTCTCGGAGGATAATTTTAAGATCGTGGGGCAGTATAAAAAATGGACCGTGAAGAGAATGGCTTTCATGGTGCACCGGCGTTTAGCCGCCATCCTTGATGAATCGGGCATGGAAGACCGTGAGCGAGCCACCGCAAGGGCATTGCTTCTTGGCGACAAGAGCCAGATCGACGATGAAACCTACCAGGCATATTCCTCATCAGGTACTATCCACATACTCTGTGTCTCCGGATTACATGTCGGGGTGATCTTCATGATCCTGGATTTCCTGCTTGGATTTCTGTCGGGGAGTAAACCAGCAAAATGGGCTCGTTACCTTGTGATCATAGTGCTCATCTGGTTTTATGCATTCCTGACGGGTTTATCCCCATCGGTGCTCAGGGCAACAGTCATGTTCTCCATCCTGATCGCAGGCAGAGCCTTCAGCCGAAGCACAAATATTTACAATACCCTGGCCTCCTCGGCACTTCTGCTGCTGTCGTCCGACACTGGGATGCTGTTTGACACGGGATTTCAGTTATCGTACCTTGCAGTCATCGGCATCGTCAGCCTTGAGCCATGGATACGCGAACTGCTGGTGCCGAAGGGCTGGTTGCTGGCCAGGATATGGGGATTGATGGCGGTCTCCCTGGCTGCCCAGCTCATGACCTTGCCGCTTACCATCTTCCTGTTCCATCAGTTTCCCAATTATTTTCTTTTTGCCAACGTGTTGGTGGTTCCCCTCTCGGGATTCATCATCTATGCAGGGATCCTGCTCTTCGCCACCCAACCGGTACAGTTCCTTTGGAAGATTGTGTGCTGGACCTTCGGTATCATGGTCAAAGGTATGAACGAAACAGTCGCTTTTATCCAACGGCTGCCGTATTCCACCCTTACACAATTGCCGCTGGATGCTATCGGCATGGTCCTGCTTTACATCATTATCCTTGCAGTCATCTATCTGCTGGTCTACCGGGTGAAAAGTGCCATCTATGTCCTTCTGGCAGCGTTGATCTTCGTCTCAGGGTATAGACTTTACCTTTCGCAACAAATGCTTCGTCAGAAACAACTTGCCGTCTATTCGATCCCAGGCGCATCGGCCGTCGGCCTGATCTGTGAAAGGAGGGGTGTTTTCATGCTGGATTCTGTTTTTTTCAAAGATCCCTCCCGGATCGATATGCAGTTGGAAGGGCACTGGATTAAGAACCGCATCAGAAGACCACAGCTGGTGTCGTTTTCAGAACCGGTCTCAGATAGAGCCCCTTTCATCCGGGAGCATACGAATCACAATCTGTCACTTTTTCAATTGGAAGATGTAAGCATCATGCTGATAGACAGTAAGATACATTTAAAAAAGGTACAGGGGAACCAGGTCATGGTAAATTACGTCCTTTTAAGAAACAATGCCCCTGTATCGTTAAAAGAGCTGACCCAGGTCATTGACACCGAATGCATCATCGCCGATATGTCCAGCCCGCGATGGAGGGTAAATGCATGGAAACGGGAAGCGGATGCTCTCGGTGTTTGCTTTTATGATACTTCAGAAAAAGGTGCTTTTATAAAACGCTGGAAATGAACAGTAAGGAAGTCACTTATCCGGTTCAGAGGTTACGGATCACGACCATGAGCTTATATTCGATCTTATCTGCCACCTCCCCGACGGCTGTATTCGATCCGAGTTGGATCGGTGCTTAAGCGGTTCAACTCACGCAATGCTTTGTTGACCAGGCTGTTGTTTTCCTGAATGATATGCCTGATCATGGACTGGGTATTGATTTTTTTATGGGGGAAGTACGTATGCATCGATTTCTCATATTGAAAGATGTAATCCAGTGCAACCATGCGGTCGTGCCATTCGCCAAGGTAATTCTCGATGGGTCTGATCTTATTCTGGATCAGTTTGTAATCGGTCCTGTCTTTAAAAACAGAACCTATCATGTCCATCATATACCTGGCTTCTTTCAGCAATCTTCGTATCAAGTGGATCGTGACCCGGTCTTTCTGGTGTGATATTTTTTTTGCCTGGTTGATCTTTTGTTCAATATAGTCATTGGCTTTCCGGATGATCATTTTTTTCCCTGTCCTGAAATAGCAGTCACGGATATCTTCTTCCAGGGTGTGCCAGTCAGGCATGGAATATATTCTAATCCATGTATTTACGTTGAATCGGGTGGCTTTTTCATGGTCCTCCAGGAATTCCTGATAACCTTGTAAATTCCCTGAACATTTTTGCCGGAGGTAGGCGGCCAGTTTTTGCTGGACCTGCAGGTCACGGATGAATCCAAGGCGTTTGAAGATTTTCCTGAAGGGTCGGTAATGTTCCCTTATGTCCCATTCGCCGGGATAGATGTAATCCAGCAGGAGCAGGAGGGTGCGGATTTTTTTGATACTGACCCTGATATCGTGGATGGCGTCGTCATCGGTAGCATCCTGGATCTTTGGAAAACACTTCTCGAATGTTTTCCGCTGATTGAACAGGTACCGGTTGAGCATGTTCAGGTTCATACCTATTTATGTACTCTGCGGATGAAATCCTCCACCTCCGGCACTCCTCCCTGGTACACCAGATACCCGTTGTATGGTTCGCGGAGGGTAATCTCATCGTTGACCGGAGTAAACATCATCTGTCTTACTTTCTGGGGATCATCCGTCTGGCCGAGGATCCAGCTGAGTTTCACCCAGGCGACCTCAGGCAGCATGTTGCCTGCGGGGAGCACGCCTTTGGCCATCATATCCCTTCCTGTATCATACACG
>JAQUQD010000063.1 GCA_028716265.1 Bacteroidales bacterium
GGTTCCAGGTCGATGCAAGCAATGGTTCAACCTCCCGGCTCCGTGTGAAATACGAAGATGACAGGTGTCCATTCGTCAGCACCTCCCATTCCTTCCTGTGGTCTCCAGGCGACAGGCTGTTCCGGACAAGGTACAGGATCTCTTCATCATAGTGTGACAGCCAGGAACGGAAGTTACAGGGTTGGGCATCCTCGTGGTAAGTTCCGGTAAAAGAATACCCGATCACCGGCCGGGTTCCTTCCCAGGCAGAAACAATAATGTACCCTTCAGGATAGGTAGTAAATATGTAGGAGAGAAGGGTGTCGTTGATCCGTCGTTGTAACTCATGCTGAATGGAAAACGATCGGGAAAGGGATCCCGGGAAATGAAGGATGTGTTCTTCCAGAAAATTTGATGCTGCAGTCCTGGCCCGGTCGCTTGCAACATGTTGCCCGAGGGCCTGATGAACGCTGATATACAGGAAGATGGAAAGGAGAAGCAACAGGTTCTTGTGCATGGAGGATGCGATTTAAATGAATCCCCTAAGATACAAAAAATCGTGGCCAGACTGCAGAATATTGACCGAGGCGAGCCGGAATGTTTCAACTTCGCCGATTTTTACTAATTTCGCCGTGGTGAACTTTTAACGGTCAGAAAATGCTCCTTATCAGGAATATCAGGGAACTGATCCAGGTGGAGAAGGTACCCCGCCCAAGAGTCTGCGGTCAGGATATGGCATCCCTTGAAACGGTCAACGATGCTTACCTTGTCATTGATCGGGGTATCATTACGGATTTCGGACAGATGAAGGACCTGGATTCGTCACCCGTTGGCAGAGACTCCACCGCGATCCAGGTCATGGATGCCTCCGGCAGGATGGTGATGCCATGCTGGTGCGACTCACACACGCATTTGGTTTTTCCTGTCAGCCGGGAATCGGAGTTCATTGACAAGATCCGGGGTCTGTCGTACGAAGAGATCGCCAAAAGGGGAGGAGGCATTTTAAACTCGGCCCGAAGGTTAGCTGAAATTTCGGAGGAAGTGCTTCTCCAGGATGCGCTCGGACGGATCGGGGAGATCATTCGCTATGGCACCGGGGCTGTCGAAATAAAAAGCGGATACGGGCTGACCTTTGAGGGCGAGATCAAGATGCTGAAGGTCATTCGCCGGTTAAAGGAAATGACTCCGGTCACCATAAAGGCTACCTTCCTGGGCGCGCATGCCATACCGCTGGAATACCGTTCCAGGAGGGAAAAGTATGTTGACCTGGTCGTGCATGAGATGCTGCCTTACGTGGCCGGGGAGAAGCTGGCGGATTTCGCCGATGTCTTCTGCGACCGTGGTTTCTTCACACCTGAAGAGACTGAGCGGATTCTGTCGGCAGCAGTCAGTCTGGGTTTGAAACCCAAGATCCACGCCAACGAACTGGATTATTCCGGTGGGATACAGGTAGGCGTGAGTTTTGGCGCTCTGTCGGTCGATCATCTGGAATACACCGGTGAGGAAGAGATCGAGGCCCTGAAGGGATCGGGAACGATGCCCACGATCCTTCCCGGCGCCGCATTTTTCCTTGGATTGAAACCCGCACCCGCCAGAAAGATGATCGATGCCGGACTGCCGCTGGCCATGGCCAGCGATTTTAATCCCGGAAGTTCACCATCGGGGAACATGCAGCTGATCCTTTCGCTGGGCAGCATCATTTACAAGCTTCTGCCCGAAGAAGGCATCAATGCCATAACCATCAATACGGCCTATGCCATGGATCTGGCTGACTCACTGGGAAGCATCGCCGTTGGGAAAAAAGCGAATGTGCTCATTACCAGGCCCATCCCTTCGTATCACTACCTGCCCTATGCTTTTGGTGAAAACAAAGTGGAAACCGTAATCCTGAATGGGGAGGTGGTTAGCGGCTATTAATTGTCAATTGTCAATTTTCAATTAACAATAGAACAATAACAATAGAACGATAGAACAATGAATCAATTAATCGAATGCGTACCAAACTTCAGTGAGGGAAGTGATATGGGGATCATCCGGCAGATCACCGGACAGATAGAGAGTGTGGAGGGCGTCAGGCTTCTGGACGTTGATCCCGGGAAAGCGACCAACCGTACGGTAGTGACGTTCGTGGGTGAGCCGGAGGCCGTACTCGAAGCCGCCTTCCGGGCTGTCAGAAAGGCTTCGGAGATCATTGACATGCGCTTTCATAGAGGAGAACATCCTCGTTTTGGCGCAACCGATGTGTGTCCCCTGGTTCCCATACGCGGGATCAGCATGGAAGAGGTGGCCGGATACGCCAGGAAGCTGGCGCAACGGATCGGGGAGGAGCTGGGCATACCTGTGTATTGTTATGAAAATGCCGCCTTCACCGAGGAACACCGTAACCTTGCCAGCTGCAGGGCGGGAGAGTATGAAGGGCTGGCCGAAAAGATCAGGGATCCTAAATGGAAACCAGATTTTGGTCCGGCTGAATTCACACCGCAGGTTGCTCTTTCCGGTGCTACAGCGGTCGGCGCAAGGGATTTCCTGGTCGCTTACAATATCAATCTGAACACGACTTCCGTTCGCCGTGCCAATGCCGTCGCCTATGACATAAGAGAAAAAGGGCGCCCCTTGCGGGAAGGGCATCCGGTCACCGGAAAGATAAAAAAGGATGAGAACGGGGAGGAGATCTATATTCCCGGGGCGCTGAAAGCCTGCAAGGCAATCGGATGGTACATTGAGGAATACGGTATTGCCCAGGTCTCTGTCAACCTGACCAACATCCGGATCACACCCGTACATATTGCTTTCGAGGAAGCCTGCCGCAAGGCGGAACAGCGGGGAATGCGGGTGACCGGCTCGGAGCTGGTGGGGCTGATTCCACTGCAGGCCATGCTGGATGCCGGCAAGTATTTCCTCAGGAAACAGAAAAGGTCGACGGGAGTCGCAGAGAGCGAACTGATTAAAATAGCGGTCAGATCCCTGGGACTGGATGATCTCAAACCATTCAATCCGAAAGAAAAGATCATCGAATACCTCTTGGAGGATCCTTCAGAGAAGAAGCTCATCGACCTGTCGGTCAGGGGATTCGCCGACGAGACGGCATCCGAGTCGCCTGCGCCGGGCGGCGGATCCATATCCGCTGCCGTGGGAGCACTCGGTGCAGCGCTCGGAACCATGGTGGCGAATCTTTCATCCCATAAGGCAGGCTGGGATGAACGTTGGGAAGAGTTCTCGGAATGGGCGGAGAAAGGACAACATCTTAAGGATGAGCTCCTGTTTCTTGTGGATGAAGACACACATGCGTTCAACAGGATCATGGCTGCATTCGGAATGCCCAAAAAAACCGGGGATGAGATCCTTGCCCGCAAAAACGCCATCGAGGAAGCATCCAAATATGCCATTCAGATTCCCTATCGGGTGATGGGAAAAGCCCTACAGACGATGGATGCCCTCAAGGCTATGGCTGAACGCGGACTTTCCGCATCGGTATCGGATGTGGGTGTCGGTACACTGTGCGCACGCACGGCCGTGATGGGTGCTTACCTTAATGTGAAGATCAATGCCTCCGGACTGGACGACCGGGCCTTTGCAGAACGGATGATCCGGGAGGGATCTGCACTTGAACAGAAAGCGAAAGAGACGGAACAGAAAATCCTGGAAATCGTAGAAAAGAAAATAAAGGGAGAAAAGAAGTGATTCAATCCCGCCTCCTGCTTCCCACTTCCCTTCTTATGCCGGATTCTGGTACAGGATCATCACCAGCGTGCATGTGATGATGAACACGATGAACCCATACATGAAGATATCGTAGGCAATACGCAGCAGCTTGAATTTCTTGGCCAGTACCTTTCCCTGGGAATACTGATCCATGATCATCATGGTATAAACTTGCTCCTCGTCGTTCATCATCTCTTTCATAGCTTTATCATACTCGGAGAAAGCAGTGTTGAAGAAATTGCCGAAGAAGAGAAGGTTCACTCCCCTTTTTCTGATATCCTCCTCTTTGAATTCTCCCTTAAGGATGATGGGACGTGTGCTGAGGATGGAAGCAACCAGTGAACCCAGACAGGTCAGGATCAGGATCAATACCGGGATGATCAGCTGGGGATAATCCTGGTAACGCCTGACAAACAGCGTGATGACCACAGAGATGATCAGGGTGTTCATCGTGATCAGAATGTTCGATTTGTTATCGGCGATGGCGCTCAGGTTGATCTGCTTCCGGGATGTTGTACGGAACATGGTGTCGACACCCCTGGTAAACATAGGCCTCCGCGATAACTTCCTTTTCAGGATTTTGTTCTCATCCTTCAGCTCACTGATCATACCCGGATAATCCAGGCCGGATTTGGACAGTTCATTCTCAGCTTTACGGTGCAGGATCTTTTTGCTGACTTCTTCCAGGTTGGCTGCTTTCGGTTCCGACCACATGTTTTTTGCATATTCCGTGAAATAGGGTGCCTGAAGAAAACGTACCGACTCCTCAAGAAAATCCATCATCGAGACCTGTTCTTTCAGGAATAGGTTGCGCTCGAGGCGCAACAGTCCGGTACGGTCACAAAAACTGGTGAAGGTGAGGTGATACATGTCCGCGTCACAAAGTACTTCCTCCAGTTTGTTCCCTGGAGTCTGCGGGATCCTGGTGGCATCTATGCAGCCACAAATGATGGCGATCTTACCGGGTTCAAGGTTTATGGAAGATAGAAATTCGGTGGCGATTTTCTTACTGATCTCTTCATGATGCATGTAGTCTTCTGTGTAACCAATATCATGAAACCAGGCAGCTGCAATGACCAGTTCGGTTTCTTTCTGGCTCAGGCCTTCGTTCCTGGCCAGTATTTTGCAGGCCTCGACAACTTCCTTGGTGTGTGTCAGGTTATGATAAATATACTTCTCGGGATCAAGGTCCGCAAACCGGCGGATGCAGAATTGTTCGGTTTCGTTCAGTAGATTCAATGGTACGGGATTTATTGTTAATTGTCAATGTTCAATGTTCAATTGTCAATGCTCAATGTGCAATGTTGAAACCCTGCCTGAAACAGGTAAAATTACATAAAATGTATTTAGTCATACAAACTGATTCTTTTATATGGAAAATTAGTACTTTCGTTTAACTACAATGTGCATCTTGAATCATTCCAATCACACTGTTCGGAAACCGGGAATGGCGCACCTGGTCATGATCCTGGCGTTTCTGGCCCTGTTGGCTGGCTGCCACAGGGAAAACCCAACCGGTAACCTTCACCGGATGAATACGGACGAGGATGTTTATTCTGACCTGTCTCCCGATGGTAAACAATCCTTTACCTACCGTTTGACGATCCCGGATCACAAAGTGCTCCTTCCACCCATCCTTAGGGAGATCTCTGGGATCGCTGTTTTCGACTCACTGCGGCTGGCCGGAGTGCAGGACGAATATGGACGTGTTTTTATTTTCAGGATCCTTGACGGTTTGATCGAAAAAACCATTCCGTTTTCTGAGAATGGGGATTATGAAGATATTGCAATAACCGAAGATGCCATCTGTGTGCTTAAAAGCAATGGCACGATCTATTCTATAAAACAGAATGACACCACCAGTCCTGCGGTCACCCGGTACAAAACACGGCTTTCCGCCAGAAACGACTGTGAGGGGCTTTGCTATATGCCTGGCCTGAACAGCCTTCTGATCGCATGCAAGGGATCCCCTTCTCTGAAGAAGGATCAGTTCGGGACCAACTGCCGGGCGATCTACAAATTCAGCTTCGAGACATGCGCTATTGATACGGTACCATTCATTACTGTCAATATGGAGGAACTGATCAGCAAGGAACCCCTGGACTGGCACCAGGGGATCTCCGCACGGATGGCCAACCGTCTGAGCCAAAACGGGAACCTAGTCTTCCAGCCTTCCGGCATTGCGGTTCACCCGGTCACCGGGAACCTTTACATCCTGGCTCATATTGGCAAAATGGTCCTCATCACGGATGAAAGGGGTAAAATCCTTGGACGTCTTGCCATTGATCCCGCCGTATTACCTCAGCCGGAGGGTATCTGTTTTGATGCGAACGGCGTGCTTTTCATCGCCAGCGAGGGAGTCGAAGCGGATGGCGTCCTCACCGCCTACAGACCCAAAGTTTTAACTCGTGATTAAAAATAATTTATGGTATCTTAATCTCCTCGTCCTAATTTCAAGTACCCTTGTGGGTGGCAGGATAGTTATTTCGTTACCTTTGCATGTTATCCAAACGATCATAATGATGAAAAAAAAATCGCTTCCAATCATTCTGTTCCTGGGATTATTCCTGGCGGGCGGAACCTATTTTATAGTCAAGGAAAGAGTAGCGGATACGTCTGTACCCCAGCGGATTCGTGCCCCAAAAACCTATCCTGGAGAATGGATGGCGTATCAGCGGGCGTACCCTTACGGAAAGATCAGCACCGGGCAGTATCTTCAGGCCTTTGAGGAGGCTGCCAGGATGCACGCTGCTGCACAGTATCGGTACGAGTACGAGCTGATGGGACCTGTGAATATCGGAGGTAGAATCACGGACATCGCCGTCCATCCTGATTCGCCATTTACCTGGTACATAGGGGCTGCGACCGGAGGGATCTTCAAAACGACCAATGGTGGAGAATCATGGGATAATGTTTTTGAAGGCGCTCCCCTGATCTCGATCGGGGATCTGGAAATTGATCCTGCTGATGAGAACACGATCTTCGTAGGCACCGGGGAAGCAAACGCGTCGAGCTTCAGTTTCCTGGGCAATGGCATCTATAAATCCACGGATGCAGGTCAGACCTGGGAACACATGGGACTAGACTACTCGGCCTACATTGGCAGGATCGTGGTCGATCACAGCAATTCCAACAATGTCTTTGCGGCGGCCTGCGGTACGCTCTTCAGTCCCGATGAACATCGCGGCGTATACAGGAGCCGCGATGGTGGACATACCTGGGAAAAAGTGCTATTCCTGACAGATTCCACTTCCGCCATCGACCTTGTGCAGCATCCGCAGGATCCCAACGTCCTATTCGCAACCATGTGGGAAAGGATCCGGGGATTGAACTACCGTACCTCGTTTGGCATGAGTTCGGGTGTTTATAAAACAGAGGATGGAGGAGACACCTGGGTGAAGATTACCAACGGACTTCCCACCGGTTACAATGTCGGAAGGATCGGGATCGATATCTCAAGGACCAATCCCAATGTCATGTACGCCTTTTATGATATGGATTATTATGAAGTCAGGGTCTACCGGTCCGATAACGGGGGAACATCCTGGTACCGGACCAACGACGGGGATTTACAGGCCATGAACAGTAATTTTGGCTGGTACTTTGGTCAGATACGGGTGGATATTCATAATGAAAATATCATCTATGTATATGGTGTCGATGCCTTCAGGTCCAACGACGGCGGCAATGAATATACTACCATGGGCTACTATGATTTACACGTCGACCACCATGCCATGTACATGGATCCGAACATAAGCCTTTACCTGGAAGGAAACGATGGCGGTCTATATATCAGCACGGATTACGCTGAATCATGGACAAAGGTAAATAACCTGCCCATCACCCAGTTCTACGCCATTGAGGTGGATTATCTTCATCCGGAGCGTCTTTATGGCGGAACCCAGGATAACAATACGATACGTACCTATACAGGTGCACTGGACGACTGGGAAGCCCTGCTGGGAGGGGATGGATTTTATACACTGGTCAATTATACAAACTCCAACATCATTTACGCTGAGTACCAGTATGGTCAGCTCTACAGGTCGACCAACGGGGGGAACAATTTCACTTATATTGCCTCTTCCATGAATGGTGACAGGACCAACTGGTCGTCGCCGCTGGCGATGGATCCTGTACAACCCACCGTTCTTTATTTTGGGACCTACCGGGTATGGAAGACCACCAACGGAGGATCGCAATGGACCGTGACCAGCACCGACATGACCGACGGGGACGATGGCAGCGGATATCATACGGTAACCACCCTTGCCATATCTCCTGTTGACCCTGATATCGTCGTGGCGGGTACTGATGATGGACATGTGCATGTGTCCCTTGACGCTGCTTCTTCCTGGAGCGAGATCTCGGCCGGACTGCCCGTGCGATGGGTAACCCGCGTAATGTGCGATCCGGTGTTCTCCGATGTGATCTATGTGACCCTGTCCGGTTTCCGTTGGGACGAGCCGCTACCGCATGCTTTCAGGTCAAGTGATCTTGGTCAGTCCTGGGAGAATATCAGCGGAAACCTGCCTGAACTGCCTGTCAATGCGATCGTTATCGATCCTGACGTGGAGGACCGTTATATCGTAGGTACGGATGCCGGACTTTTCCTTACGGAAGACGGAGGGGTCACATGGTGGGGCGTTTCCGGTGGATTGGGAAATGTTCCGGTCGTTGACCTGAAGATCCTGGATTACGACCGCGCTCTCTACGTTGGTACATATGGCCTTTCCATCTACAAGGTCGATCTGGACGACCTGACCGTGGGGATCAGGGAAAAGAAAAAAACCAGCACTGGCAGTCTGGCGGTTAGCGTCTATCCAAATCCCATGGTGGCAAACAATGTCTCTTCTGTCCACATCGATGTTACCCTTGAAAAAGCAGCCTACCTCTCGGCGCTGTTATTGGATGCCAAAGGACAGATTGTCCGGACATTTGCAGAAGGGAACTGCCCTGCCGGACAAAACCACTGGATGTGGGATGGCAGGACCAACGGCGGAGATCAGGTTCATCCCGGGGTGTACTTCCTGCATACTGAGGATGGACTGAATAAAACCATTGAAAAGATAATTGTCCTTTAACCTGTTCAGACCTCATCGCCATGAACATGATTGTGACCGGTGCCAGCCGGGGTGTCGGAAAAGCGCTTGTCAGGGAATTCGCCAAAGATCCCGCCAACCACATCGTTGCGATCGCTCGGGACAAACCGGCATTGATTGAACTTCAGAAAGAATGTTTAAACGACTTTTCCCGGGCTCACGTTTATCCGGTTGGCTATGATCTCACCCACGGAGCATTTCCAGCCCGTCTGTTGCCCGAAATTGAATCCGCCGTCAGGAAGGTCGACATCCTGGTCAATAACGCAGGATTGTTGATCCAAAAGCCATTTCCGGATTTCACTCCTGATGATCTTGACAGGATCCTTAACGTGAATTTCAAATCGGTTGTGTTGTTGATCCAGGCCCTCCTGCCACTCATGGATCCCGGGGCCCATATTGTCAACATTGGCAGCATGGGAGGAGTTCAGGGTAGTGTGAAGTTCAACGGTTTGTCGCTGTACAGTTCAAGCAAAGGAGCCCTGGCCATCCTTACCGAGTGCCTTGCTGAAGAGCTCAGATCCTCAGGCGTTTCGGTCAATATGCTGGCTCTGGGCGCTGTGGATACGGAGATGTTGCAGAAAGCTTTTCCGGGTTACAAGGCTCCCGTATCACCCGCCGGGATGGCCTCCTTTATCGCCAATTTTGCAAAAACAGGACATCATTTCATGAATGGAAGGATCATTCCTCTTTCCTTATCAACTCCCTAAGCATTTTTACAGTTGGTCAACCGCCTTTTCTATATCTAAAAGAAGTATCTTTGCAGTAAAGTATCAGGTCATGAACCGTGCAGGAGAGATCATATCCCATTCAGGGATCATCGAAAGGATTGATAAACAGTCAGTTTATGTTAAAATCCTGTCTTCATCCGCCTGTTCATCATGCACTGTGAAAGGGGCATGCAATCTTGCTGAATCCAAGGAAAAACTGGTAGAGGTCAAAAAACAGCAGGATGAGGTATATTCGGTGGGAAGGTCGGTGGATGTTGTGATGCAGCGGTCGTCAGGGACCAGGGCTGTTCTCCTGGCGTATCTTGTCCCTTTTGGCATTGTCCTGCTTTCCCTCATTGTCCTCCTGTCCGCAGGAACTCCGGAAGGTATTTCCGCACTGCTTTCCATGGCGTTGCTGGTGCCTTATTATCTTGTTCTTCACCATTTCAAGGACAAGCTAAAAAAAGAGTTTGAATTTACTATTCAATCCAAATAATTCCTCATCATGAAAAAGATCATCTTAGCTCTAATTGCGCCTCTCATCTTTTTTTCCGGCATCAATGCACAGGAAGAGATCCTTACTCCTTCCAAAATATCCAAAGCCTCTTATTTTGACGTGACACCACGTCTTACGGATATGCCGGTCGTGTTACCCGGCGAACGTGACAGGTCATGGAAGGATGGCCTGGTCGAAAGTAATTATATCAAAGACATAGAGCCTGCCGAGCAGACAGGATTGCCTGGGGATTTCACTGATCCGGTCCTTCAACGATACCATGGAACCAGGTCAACCCGCGGTCCGATACTGAACTTCGACGGGGTGGGCAATGTCAACAACGTCTTTCCTCCTGACACGGAAGGGGATGTTGGGCCCAATCATTATTTTCAAATGGTCAACCTCTCGTTTGCCATCTATACCAAAGACGGCGTCCTGATGTACGGACCCGTTGACAACAGCACTCTGTGGGATGGATTCATCGGGTCATGGACCGGTACCAATGACGGCGATCCGATCCTCCTGTATGACCACCTGGCCGATCGCTGGCTGGCCAGCCAGTTTGCTGTGAACACTTCCGACGGGACTTACTGGCAGCTCATTGCCATCAGCACCTCTTCCGATCCGCTGGGATCATGGTACAGGTATGCCTATGAATTTGACGTTATGAATGATTATCCGAAGTTGAGCGTCTGGCCGGATGCGTATTATGCTACATTCAGGATGTTCGGCTCCAATATAAGGGGAGGAGCTGCAGCGTTCGACAGAGATAAGATGCTGGCTGGTGATCCCACTGCCGAGATGGTATACTTCGACATGCCTTCCAATACGCTGGAGGTGCTCCCGGCTGACCTTGACGGACCTGTACCGCCCGTAGGTTCACCGTGTTATTTTGTCAACATGAACCTTCAGGTACAGAAGCTGAAGGTGTATGCTTTCACCGTCAACTGGGCAAATCCCAGCAGTTCTTCGATCACCCTGCAGGTATTGCTCAACGTTGATCCATTTTCCTATAACCTGGACGGCATAACACAACCTGGTACCACTCAGAAGCTGGATGAAATGATCGACCGGTTGATGTACCGGTTGCAGTACCGCAATTTTGGCAGCTATGAGGTCATGGTGACCAATCATACGGTCAATGTGAGCGGTCATGCAGGCGTACGCTGGTATGAGCTGAGAAGGGAAGGCGGCAACTGGTACGTTTACCAGCAGGGCACCTATTCGCCGGATGATCATAACAGATGGATGGGGAGCATCGCCATGAATGGCGATGGCGATATGGCGTTGGGGTATTCGATCTCTTCCTCGACCGTTTATCCTTCGATACGTTATACCGGCCGCACAGCGGATGCCCCGCTGGGCGAAATGAACATTGAAGAGAGAGAGGTTATGACCGGAACCTCCTCCCAGACGGGAGTCAACCGCTGGGGCGATTACAGCATGATGGCTGTGGATCCGGCCGATGATGTAACCTTTTGGTATACACAGGAATATATGAAGGGTCCCTGGAAAACCCGCATCAACTCCTTTGATTTTGGTCCCTTGCTGCCCCCCGTCGCCCTCGCCGGAAACGATACGGTTCTCTGTGAAAATAAGCCATTCATGACCCAGGGAGCCGCCAAGCATGCCGCCAGTGTCCTGTGGACCACATCAGGCAATGGTAATTTCATCCCATCCTCTCCAACCAGCCTTTCGGTGATCTATCTGCGGGGCAATCAGGATATTATCAATGGATCAGTAACCCTTACCCTGACTGCCAATGGGTACGAGGAAGGTTGGCAGGACACGGACGAAATGGTCCTTTATCTCCAGCAGTTACCCGAAGCATACGCCGGAAATGATACGCTGATCTGCGTGAACCATGTCCTCACATTGCAGGGCGAAGCTGACTATTGCAGTGCAGTGGAATGGACCACCAACGGCGACGGTACGTTTGACAATCCCTCCATGCTGAATGTCACCTATACACCAGGACCTCAGGATATTATGAATCTTTCCGTCAAACTGACACTGACTGCCTTCCGCGTGGATCCCTGCGACGATGATGATTCCGACCAGATGAAAGTGACTCTGGATCCCTGTACGGGAATCGACAGCCCTGGCAGCCGGTCGATCCCTGTGCAGATCATTCCCAATCCAGGTACCGGACTTTTTGATGTTTATGTGACAGGCTCCAGTGACCAGATTTTTGATCTTCAGATACTTGATGGCAGTGGCCAGGTCATTTTCACACAGCGTGGTATCATCCGGACTGATGACTTGCTGAAAAAGCTCAACCTCTCCTATCATCCCAAGGGGATCTATTTTGTCAAGGTACAAAGTGGTAACCGTGTACAGGTGGAGAAGCTGATCCTCAACTAATATGCATGAATCAATAGAAAACGATTAATCCCTTAATCCTGACGAATGAAAAAAGTTCTATTTCTGGTGGTTGTGTGTTTATTCTTTGGGTTGAACGCTTTTTCCCAGGAAAAGTCGATCGGACAGGTGAGTATCAGTAAAGCAGCCTATTTCGACAAAACTCCTCCTCTGCGTGAGATGCCCGTCATTTTGCCCGGCGAACGGATCAGAAGCTGGAAGAATGATGCCATCGCCAATCCTTCCCTTGAGAGAACCCTCACTGATGAACAGAAGGCTGCCTTTGATCAGGCGGTCGACCCGGTCGTCCAGGCACGCATGGGCGATCGCAGCCAGAGGGGACCGGTCATGAACTTCAAGGGGATTGGTAACGTGAATAATGTCTATCCACCGGACACGGATGGGGAAGTGGGGCCCGACCATTATTTCCAGATGATCAATCTTTCATTTGCGATCTGGGATAAAAACGGCAACAAGCTTTACGGGCCCGTTGACAACAGCACGCTGTGGTCTGGTTTCATCGGACCCTGGACAGGCACCAATGACGGCGACCCGATCATTTTATATGATCACATGGCTGACCGGTGGATCGCTTCACAGTTTGCCATCCATACCGGGGATGGTTCCTACTGGGAACTGGTAGCGGTTTCCGCCACCGGAGACCCGCTCGGGGAATATTACCGGTATGCTTTTGAGTTCCCAGCATTCAACGATTACCCGAAGCTGGGAGTATGGCCAGATGGTTATTATGCAACATTCAATATGTTTGGAGGCAATACCAGGGGCGCCGTGGCCTCTTTTGAACGGGAGAAGATGCTTATTGGGGATCCTGACGCCCGGATGGTCTACTTTGACATGTGGGGGACGTTCAGCCTTCTTCCGGCTGACGTTGACGGTCCCGAACCTCCTGCCGGCTCACCAAATTACGTGGTGCACCGTCGGGTATGGGATGATCAGCATCTGGAGGTCTATGCCTTCCAGGTGGACTGGGAAAATCTTTCCAACTCATCCATTACCCTCATTGCTGATCTTGTCACCGAGCCTTACAATGCCAACATGGATGGCATCGCTCAGCCAAACACCAATGTCCGGCTCGATGATCTTGCCATGATGCTCATGCACCGGCTGCAGTACAGGAATTTCAACGATTATGAGGTGCTTCTCACGAATCACACGGTCAGGGTGGGCAATCATGCTGCAGTACGATGGTACGAGCTCCGGAGGGCAGGGGGGGACTGGTACGTTTACCAGCAGGGAACCTATGCGCCGGACGATGAGAGCCGCTGGATGGGAAGTATTGCCATGAACGGATTGGGAGAGATCGCCCTCGGGTATACCGTTTCAAGCTCGAACACTTCTCCCTCCGTCCGATTTACCGGACGGTCGGCGGATGCGCCTTTGGGAGAGATGAATTATGCTGAGATGGAGCTCGCCGCCGGCTCCGGGTCACAGACGGCCCTTGACCGGTGGGGCGACTACAGTTGCATGACCGTTGATCCAGTTGACGATTACACGTTCTGGTATACACAGGAATACATGAAAGGGGGATGGGCCACCCGCATCGGATCGTTCGATTTCGGTCCTGTTTTGCCGCCCCAGATCACGGCTGCTTCGGATACGACGATCTGTGAGGATACTCCTTTTATGGCCACAGCCAAGGGTATTTATGTAAAATCAGTGCTTTGGTCCACCACTGGTGACGGAGTGTTTCTACCGGCACCTCCGGTGAATATGGAGCAGGGATACCTGCGTGGTCCAGATGACATTGCCAATGGAGGATTTACCCTGATGGTCACCGCCACTGGCTTTGAGCCTGATCTGGTTGACCAGGACAGCATGTTTGTCGCCATCGGGCGCTGGCCATCCGTCAACGCAGGTCCTGACACGACCATCTGCTATCATTCCTCCGTCACATTGAACGGTCAGGTTTCCAACGCAGCAGGCGTCCTCTGGACGACAGCAGGCGACGGCACCTTTGATGATCCATCCATCCTCCAGGCAACCTATACACCCGGTGGATACGATCTCAGCAACGAGTCGGTCAGGCTTACCCTGACCGGTTATGCCACGGATCCTTGCGAAGATCCCAGAACGGATAAGATCAGGATCAAATTCGATCCATGTACAGGGATCCAGGATAATCCGAATCCCGACTTCCTGATAAAGATCATACCCAATCCTGCGACGACCGGATTTCATGTTGTGGTGACGGGTTTGGGAGCACAGCCCTATGATATCAGCCTCCTTAACCAGATGGGAGAAACGGTATTCACAAAAAGAGGTTCTTCAGGAGCAGGGACAGTTGATGAGCAGTTCATTATGAACTATCAGCCGAAAGGGCTCTATTTCATTGAAGTACGCTCTGGAAACATGATCAGGACGGAAAAGGTAATCATGCAATAGGCCTGCCTTTTTTTGCTGTTCTATTGTTAAAAAAATAACAAACATTTCTTTCGACTTTCGTAATTGTTGCTACATTTGTACCACGTGATGATTCTATCCTGATATCGTTTTTAATTAATTCATTAAAAGGAGATCAGCTGTGGACAATGTGATGCTTTATGCCGTCATATCCCTTTGTGCCATCGGAGTTGTTTCTGCTGTCATACTTTATTTTGTTGCCCAGAAGTTCAAAGTGATTGAAGATCCTCGGATTGACGATGTGAACGAGATCCTACCTGGCGCCAACTGTGGCGGTTGCGGATTTGCAGGTTGCCGGAATTTTGCGGAAAGCCTGGTGAAGTCAGGTAATCTGGAAGGATTTTTCTGTCCCGTCGGTGGGAACGCCACCATGGCTCAGGTGGCTACCATTCTGGGACTGCAGGCTGTCGAGAAAGCACCCATGGTGGCGGTGGTGCGCTGCAATGGATCACTAGCCAATGCACCGACGAAATACCGTTTTGATGGCCCGGCCACCTGTTTCTTTGCACATCAGCTTTTTTCGGGCGAGAGCGGGTGCCCTTACGGGTGCCTGGGATTGGGAGACTGTGTGGCAGCCTGTAAATTTGATGCCATGTATATGGATCCTGAAACAGGGCTTCCTGTGGTCATCGAAGAGAACTGTACCGCCTGCGGAGCGTGCGTGATCGCCTGTCCGCGCAGCATTATTGAACTGAGGAACAAGGGGCCCAAAGGCAAGCGTATCTTTATGAGCTGCATTAACAAAGAAAAGGGTGCCATTGCGCGGAAGAATTGCGCAGTGGCATGCATCGGATGCGGTAAATGCGTGAAAGTATGCCCCTATGATGCCATTACCCTTGAAAACAACCTTGCCTATATCGATTTTGTCAAATGCAAGCTCTGTCGTAAGTGCGTGCCCGAATGCCCAACAAATGCCATCCTTGAGATCAACTTCCCGTTGAAGAAGGAAAAAGTCATCGATACAGAATCTCAAACGGAAGCTGTCGGTGTTTGACCCTATGCTTCAAAACACTATAATATCTGTTCATAATCACAGGAGGATCCATGCTGAAAACATTCAAGCTTGGAGGTGTTCATCCAGCAGAAAATAAAATCTCATCCCATCAGGCGATCAGGGAAATCCCGTTGCCCAAACGGGTGTTCATTCCTGTCTCCCAGCATCTTGGTGCCCCATCAAAAGTCATCGTACAGAACGGTGAAGTGGTCAGAACCGGCCAGCTGATAGCCAGAGGTGAGTCGTTCATTTCTTCCAACATCCATTCTCCCGTATCGGGGAAGGTGTTCAAGGTTGACGAGGTGATCGACATCAGTGGTTACCGCAAGCAGGCGGTCATTATTGACGTGGATGGTGACGAATGGGTGGAGACAATCGACCGGTCCGATGAGATCAAATGGGAAGTATCCCTGTCTCCGAAGGAGATCATTGACCGTGTCAGTCAGATGGGCATTGTTGGCATGGGCGGCGCGACCTTTCCTTCGCACGTGAAACTGATGGTTCCCGAGGGCAGGAAGGTCGACACGCTGATCATCAACGGAGTGGAGTGTGAGCCCTACCTTACTTCGGATCATCGCCTGATGCTGGAAAGGGGTGAAGAGGTTCTCATCGGAGCCTTCATCCTCATGAAAGCCCTGCAGGTAGAGAAGGTGATTATTGGGATTGAGCGGAACAAGCCCGACGCCATCGCTCACATATCGGATCTTTGCAAAAAGTTCCCCGGTTTTGTGGTGCAGCCCTTGAAGGCGAAATACCCTCAGGGCGGGGAGAAACAGCTGATCAAGGCCGTGTTGAACCGTGAAGTGCCTT
>JAQUQD010000064.1 GCA_028716265.1 Bacteroidales bacterium
TTCAGACGTGTGCTCTTCCGATCTATATTTCACTTGTAACTTTAAGTTTAACAATTACATACTAAAAGGGTGTTCCTTCACGAGCATTGTACGATTAAATATCTGCTCTAATACTTGCATAAACTACTAAATTGATGTATATTCACTACCTATTCACCCCAGATTCTCTAACCATGAAACAGCATTTATTTCTTATTGCAACCGTAGCCATTCTGTTATTAGGAAATAGCAAAGCAATCCTGGCTAACATGAAGGCTTCAGATGAGGTATTCATCCTCGAAGAGTGTATCGCTTATGCCCCGGATGTACCAGATTTACCCCAGGATGAAGACTTCTTATGCGGTGACGTAAACGAAGACGGTTTAGTCAACGTGCTGGATATCATCTCTATGGTTAATTATATCATGGGGGGCAATCCCAGTCCATTCAATACAGATGCAGCAAATATCAATGCGGATGGAGGAATCAACGTCCTTGATATCATCGCCCTGGTAAACATTATTATGCAGGTGCCAGGTATGCCCTGCGGATGTGTCGCACCGGTGCTCTATGAAGGACAGACCTATGCCACCGTACAGATCGGCGACCAATGCTGGTTCAGGGAAAACCTGAACGTGGGCACGAAGATCAACAGCACCCAGTACGGGTACGAACAGCAGGATAACGATGTTGTTGAGAAATATTGTTATAATAACGATGAGGCGAACTGCGAAGTTTATGGTGGCTTGTATGAATGGCCGGAGGCTATGCAGTACCTGACTACAGAGGGAGCTCAGGGGATCTGTCCAGTCGGTTGGCATATTGCGACGGATGGGCAATGGACTGCACTATCAGACTACTTAGGGGGCTCATCCGTTGCAGGTGGGAAAATAAAATCCACTGGAACCATTGAGGAGGGTACAGGTTTGTGGTATTTACCCAATACAGATGCGACAAATGAGAGCGGCTTCACAGGTTTGCCGGAGGGCTTCCGCTACTACTACGATGGAAACTTCAGCAACCTTGGCTACTACGGGTACTTCTGGTCTTCCTCGCAGAGCAGTGCAGGCAGTGCGTGGTACCGAGGTCTGCGCTACAACGATGCCAACGTGGACCGGTACGACGACACCAAGGAATACGGATTTTCAGTCCGCTGCCTCAAGGGCTGCTGGCCTGAGCCCACACAGGCAAATGCTGGACCTGATCAGGTCAATGTACCAGGAACATCAACAACACTGGCGGCGAATGCACCTGCCTATGGCACGGGTGTGTGGCACATCATAAGCGGTACGGGGGGTGTAATAGCTGATACTACAAGCCCGACAAGCGGATTCACTGGAGTGGCTGACAGTAGTTATTTACTTACCTGGACGATTACTACCCAATGTGGGAGTACGGAAGATACAGTTGTGATCAGCTTTGCATCCGTGATAGGGCAACCTTGTCCGGGTATTCCAACGGTTGAATATGAAGGACAGGTTTATAATACCGTTCAGATTGGAGAGCAGTGCTGGTTCAAGGAGAACTTGAACGTGGGCACTAAAATCAATAGTAACCAGAATGGATATCAACAGACGAATAACAGTGTTATTGAGAAGTACTGCTATGATAATGATGAAACAAATTGTTTAGTTTACGGAGGATTGTACGAATGGCCGGAGGCGATGCAGTATGTGACGACGGAAGGTGCACAGGGTATTTGTCCAGCAGGCTGGCATATACCTACGGATAATGAGTGGAAGATATTGGAGGGTACAGTTGACAGCCAGTATGGAGTGGGTGATCCGGAATGGGATGGTATATATTGGAGGGGTTATGATGCGGGAGGTAATTTAAAAGAAACGGGAACAACACATTGGGCTTCGCCCAATACAGGTGCGACCAATTCCAGCGGATTCTCAGGTTTGCCAGGGGGCTACCGCTACGACATCAATGGGAGCTTCTACTACCTTGGTATCTACGGTAACTTCTGGTCTTCCTCGCAGTCCGATATGATCAACGCGTGGTACCGGCACCTGCACTGCACCTACGTCCACGTGTACCGGGAATACTACTACAAGGACGACGGATTCTCGTTGCGCTGCCTCAAGGGCTGCTGGCCTCGACCTGATTCAGCTAATGCAGGACCTGATCAGCTGAATGTGCCAGGTACATCCACTACCTTGGCAGGTAACACTCCAATCTACGGCACAGGATTATGGACAATTCTTAATGGTACTGGTGGAACGATAGTCACTCCCACCAGCCCGACCAGTGAGTTTCAGGGTATGGCAGGCAATGAATATACACTCAGCTGGACCATTACTACTGCCTGCGGGAGTTCAGCAGATACATTAGTGGTCAGCTTTACCGCTGCTGGTTTTACCTGTGGTGATGATCTGCTTTACGAGGATCAGTCTTATGCCACAGTTCTGATTGGCACTCAGTGCTGGATGGCGGAGAATCTGAATGTGGGATCGATGATTCAAAGCAATAATGGTGGATTTCTGATGTCGAATGACGGAACTGTTGAGAAGTACTGTTATAACAACGATGGAGCGAACTGCGTTATTTATGGTGGCTTATACGAGTGGCCGGAGGCGATGCAGTATGGTACGACGGAAGGTGCGCAGGGTATCTGCCCAATTGGTTGGCATGTTCCGACAGATGGGGAATGCACAGATTTAACGGACTATTTAGGAGGGGAGGCTATTGCCGGAGGTAAGATGAAATCCACTGGAACCATAGAGGAGGGTACAGGTTTGTGGTACACACCCAATGAAGGTGCAACCAATGAAAGTGGTTTCACATGTTTTCCGGGGGGCTGCCGCGAAAACTTCATTGGAAACTTCTCCTACCTTGGTTCCGTCGGTGACTTCTGGTCTTCCTCGCAGGACGATTCAAACCCATGGTTCCGGGAACTGTACTTTTACTACGCCAACGTGTTCCGGAACTACAACCTCAAGGAAACCGGATTGTCTGTCCGCTGCCTCAAGGACGATTGAGAGACTATTTCGGAACAAAGCAGGCCACCCTGCTTCTGAATTTCTCCAAGCCGCAAAGGAAGCTCTTCGGAGCAGGAATGTCGAATTTACCCTTCACACCTAAACACTAGGTCACTATATCATAGTAATCAGTGTTCCCTGCCTGGTGGATTCCATCAGGATGATCCCCTCGTCCTGCAGCTTCTGAAGGAATGTAAACACCTTCATCCTCGGCCATTTCCATTCAGCAGCAAGTTCCCGGATGGATGTCAGCGTAGTGCCCCTGTCAACCTTTACCCAGGTATCATTCCTCGGCAAACGAATGTCAACATGTGTGCACCTGATGATCAGGTCTATTAATGCCCCAGGTTCCGTGTACGAGCACTCGCCCAACTCTGCCATATGATATCCCTCCCTGAGTTCCTGATACAACTTTCTATAATCTATCTGGCCATTCGTGGAAGCGATATCCACATCAGGCACACTTATATCGTATAATCCTGTTTCCATATGCTTAGTCATGAGTTATTAGCTGCTGCTCTAATTGGGGATACACCCCCCTATTTTGGTGTCCGGAGTTTATCAAAAATGGTTACTGAATATCAGCACGTTATGTTTTAAAGTCTGGACACATTTCAGTGATTACAGACACGATCTCCGGCGAGCCGATGCAAAGTACCACCCGGGGTAGAAAATGGCTGAAATGGCCACTTTGTGTCCGGCGATAGTCAGGTGTCGGATTATCCTTCGGGCATCGTAAATATCGCTGTTGATCGTTGTCGCTTCATACAAAGCTAAGAAATGAATACGAGATGACCAAGTTTTATTATCGGGATTAGCTATATATTTCCATTAGATTTTCTCATATTCTACAGTAGGGTCACTAATTTACAATCGTATTAATCATTTGAATAGGAGATGCGGATCATGGGTATGATGCAGATATACCCTGCACTGATACAGGGAAAGTATCAGTCAACGTATGGCTCAATCAGACATGATAAATGGATTAGTTCAATTGCAGGGGCGATGTGTTCCTTATCAATCGGCAAGGAAGAAAGTTATCAACAAATCATTTCAGCTTCTCCACGATCTCCCTGAAGCTCTCCAGCCCAGCTTCCAGGTTCTCGACGATCTCCTGGGCCAGCACGTCAGGATCGGGCAGGTTGTCCAGGTCGGCCAGGCTCTTGTCCTTGATCCAGAAGATGTCCAGGCTGGTCTTGTCACGGGCAGTGATCTCCTCATAAGTGAACCTCCGCCACCTGCCATTGGGATTCTCCTCAGACCAGGTTTGCTTGCGATCATGACGATTGGCAGGATTGTAACATTGGATGAAGTCCTTAAGGTTATCATACTTCAGGGGATCGGTCTTCAGCGTGAAGTGCATGTTGGTGCGCAGGTCGTACAGCCACACTTCCCTGGTCCAGGGATCCTTGCTGGCTGGCTTGTTGTCGAAGAAGATCACGTTGGCCTTCACTCCCTGGGCATAGAACAGGCCTGTGGGCAGTCGCAGTATCGTGTGCAGATCACAGTTCTGCATGAGCTTCCTGCGGACGGTCTCCCCTGCCCCGCCCTCGAACAGGACATTATCCGGCACGACAACGGCAGCCTTGCCCGTGGTCTTCAGCATCGTGCGGATGTGCTGAACGAAGTTCAGCTGCTTGTTGGAGGTGGTAGCCCAGAAGTCCTGACGGTTGTACTGCATGTCCTCCCTCACCTGCACACCTTCTTCATTGGTGATGGTCATGGAGCTCTTCTTGCCAAAGGGCGGATTGGTCATCACAATGTCGAACCGAGTGCCCGTGTCGGCAAGCAGGGAATCGTTGGGCGATACCATCGACTCACCGGTCATCTCCCCGATGTTGTGCAGAAACATGTTCATCAGGCACAGCCTGCGCGTGTTGGGGACGATCTCGTTGCCCGAAAAGGTCCTGTGCTTGAGGAATCCTTTCTGCTCCTTGTCCATGGCATGATGCTGCACCAGGTAGTCATACGCTGCCAGGAAGAAGCCTCCCGTGCCGCAGGCCGGATCGGCGATGCTCTTCATGGGCTCGGGCTGGATGCACTCCACCATGGTGCGGATGAGTGCTCTGGGGGTGAAGTACTGCCCTGCACCGCTCTTGGTATCCTCGGCATTCTTCTCCAGCAATCCTTCGTAGATGTCGCCCTTTACGTCCGATCCCAGCATCACCCAGGTCTCATCGTCGATCATCTGGATTATCTTGTACAGCTTGGCAGGGTCCTGTATCTTGTTCTGCGACTTGGCGAAGATAGCACCCAGCATGCCTGGCCTGTTGCCCAGCTCACGCAGCAGCGTGGAGTAATGCAGCTCCAGGTCGGCTCCCCTTCGCGTCTTCAGGCTGTTCCAGTTGTACTCATCGGGTATGCCGATGGTGCGGTTATACGGCGGACGGGAGTACTCATCGGCCATCTTAAGGAACAACAGGTAGGTGAGCTGCTCCAGGTAGTCGCCGTACCCTACCCCGTCATCCCGCAGCACGTTGCAATAGGACCAGACCTTAGAAACTATGGTAGATGTGTTCATTATGGAATCTTTGATTAATGTAAACTGGCTTGAAATTACAACAGCTTGATCTTTGGCCTGAAGAAAGCGTCATACTTCTCAAGGTTCTCCATCAGCCATTTGTGTTGTTCTTCCCAGTGAGCCTTTAACTTAATGTCAGCTTTGTTATCTATCCTGACTCTGCTTTCATTAGCTTCGGGCAATTCCTTCCATTCGACACTGGCATCAATCTTCTCTTTAGATTCAGCTTCGTACTTATCATGTAGCTTATGATATCTGGCCTTAGATTCTGGTCCGGTAAAGGATACCGTCACACTTATCCTGTTATCTCTCGTATTGACCAGCGCATTCATATAACAGTTACTCTTACCTATCGAGAAATTATACCAGTGCTGTGGTTGAGGTTTAGTGGCTCTAAGTTTAGAATTATTCTTCTCAATATAATCCTTGAAGGCTTGCCAGAAATCCAGCTGCAGTGACTTCGTATCGCTGAGTTCAGCCAGGTCAACGGCTCTCTGAACACTCTTGGACCAGTTATTGGGCTTGGATACGAGGTTGAATCTTGGGGCTGGCATGCTGTCCCCAATCTTGAATAGTTCTATCTCTATTCCGAAGAAATTAATCTTCTCTTCCGTTATCCTATTGAGCCAGTCCAGCGTTGCACGATGCTCATCTGTGAAGTTTCTGGATATCCAGATGATCGTTACAGCATTCAGGCCTGCTGCATAAGTAAGTAGCTGACCCAGGTGAGTATGATCCGTTTTCTCCAGCTGGTTCTCGATTAGGACATAGCTGTCATCCAGAGTATGCTTACAGAGTATGTCTGCCCTGAAAGGACCGACAGACTTCTCCTGGTGCTGGACTTCCAGTTCCATACCGATTGCTTCACCAAGTAAGACAATATTCTCATCCGTGCTCAACCATGGAGTGAAGTCTGTAGATTCGACCGCCCATACGGTACGGGGATCCACTGATTCAAGTTTACCTAGTTTCATGATGCTGATTTATTATGAGGGTGTTCATTAAACTGTGTCAAAAAAAATCCGTAAAAGATGGATAAATTTGACACAATGATTAGGAAAAAGAAGAAGCAGTCCTTTGATAAATTTGATTTCAACGATTTTGAGAAGGAAGCCATTGACCGACTAAAGAGCGGTGAGGAGCTTACAGGCAAAGATGGGATACTGACCCCCTTGATCAAGAAGATCCTGGAGAAAGCCCTTGAAGCTGAAATAGAGCAGCACATGGATGAGGATGATACTCCAAACCGACGGAATGGTCGCTTGAAGAAACAGATGAAAAGCGGTCATGGTCCGTTTGAGCTGGAGACCCCCCGGGACCGCAACAGTACCTTTGAGCCGGAGATTGTAAAGAAACGCCAGACCATCCTTGGTACTTCCCTTGAGAACAAGATTATCTCCCTGTATGCCCTGGGCATGAGCTACCAGGATATCCGGGATCATATCCAGGATATGTACGGTATAGAGATGTCCCAGGGCATGCTGAATCAAATCACCGACAAGATCCTTCCGGAGATCCATGAATGGCAATCCCGTCCCCTGGATGAGGTTTATCCATTTCTCTGGCTGGATGCCATCCACTTTAGAGTGCGTGAGGACGGCAAAGTACAATCCAAGGCTGTATATACCATCCTGGGGTTGAATATCCATGGGATCAAGGAACTTCTGGGGATCTATTTGTCCGAAAGCGAGGGAGCCCGGTTCTGGTTACAGGTTCTCACCGATCTGAGCCAGCGTGGCGTCAGGGATGTGCTCATTGCTTCGATTGATAACCTGAAAGGCTTTCCGGAAGCCATCCAAACAATCTATCCCCAGGCAGAAGTTCAGCTTTTTATTGTTCATCAGATCCGCAACTCGATCAAGTATCTTCCCTGGAAGGACCAGAAAGCCTTCCTGAAAGACCTCAAGGGGGTATACCAGTCAGCTACCAGGGAACAGGCTGAACATGAGCTTGAGGAACTGGACACTAAATGGGGGAAGAAGTACCCTGTTATTCTTAATTCCTGGAAAAACAACTGGGAACAGCTTTCCAACTACTTTAAGTATCCTCCTGAAATCCGCAGGATCATTTACACCACCAACATCATCGAGGGTTATCACCGGCAGATCAGGAAGGTAACAAAAACCAAGGGGGCATTTGCCTCAGAGAACGCCTTGATGAAAATCATTTACCTGGCATCCATGCGAATCATCGAGAAATGGACAACCCCTGTATGGGGCTGGAATATTACGCTTCAGAAATTAGTGATTATCTTTGGTGATAGAATTAAACTTGATATTAACCCGTGACACAGTTTAATGAACATACCCTATGAAAATAATCAGACTTTTAACTTTCGCGACATTGGCGCTCATAATGCTTGGCTGCGTTCCATCAGCCCAACAGCATGAGAAAGCGGCCAAAGATCCCCTGGACCTGTGGAATGAAGGCCCGGTCAAGACATCCATCCTGAACTTCATTAAGACGGTCACTGATGAAACCAACCCGGCTTTCATCCCCGTGCCGGACCGTGTGGCCGTTACGGATATGGATGGTACTTTCCTGCTGGAAAAACCCTTCCCGGTAAATATGGACATCATCATCAGGATGATGATTGAACAAATTGCCGCTAATCCTGCTTTACCTCAGAAACAACCCTACAAGGCCATAAATGAGAATGACTGGGCCTATTTTGACACGCTGGGTTATAATGAAGATGGCATTTACAGCCTTTTGAGGAGTGCAACGGCCGGATATACCGAAGACCAATACCGGGAATATATCCTGAATTATTATAACACGGTCAGGGATAAACGCTTTAATAGACCCTACAACCAGTTGGTCTTTGCCCCGATGGTGCAATTGTTCCGCTACCTGCAGGCGAACCAGTTCGAGATTTATATTGTCTCTGGCTCGGATCCCCAGTTTACACGGACCCTTTGCGAAGAATCCGCGGGCATACCGGTCCAGAATGTCACAGGCACAACGATTTTGACCAAATGGGTTGAGACCGACACCGGATCCGTTTTTGTCAGGGTGAATGAAATTGTACAACCTATCAACGATGAAGGTGGGAAAGCGGTAAATATCCTGTACGAGGTTGGCAAGGTACCGGTGATCGCAATGGGCAATTCTCCTGGCGACTATCCCATGCTTCAATTCAGCAAAAATTCCCCCAATAGCCTACAGATGATCATCAACCATGATGATGCTGAAAGGGAATATGTTTACGATAAGGATACGATGACCACCCTTTGCCAGAATAACGGCTGGCTGGAAGTCAGCATGAAGAATGATTTTAAAGTAGTCTTTAATCAATAACAAGTAAAAAAATATGAAAACAATGCAATTATTTTCATCATCCGTAATGATTATTGCGCTTTTATTTTGCGTGATGAGAGCGGATGCACAGCAGGCCACTTACAAGATGACCACCGACATCCCCGCCTCAATCACCACCTCTGATGTGGTAGAGACTTCTTTAGGCACTTTAAGGTTTTTCGATGGATTCCCCGATGCCGCTACCGTGCAGAAAGTCTATGACAACCTGGATTTTCAACGGGGCGTGCAGGTATTTCTCACCTGCATACCCCCGGCATCGGCTAATGCGTCTCGCACCGGGATACGAACCTTCGGGCCTGACAACCAGACCGTGCTTATTGCCGAGACACTGTTCGACTCCCGCGGTATCATTCTCACGGGAAATACAGAGACTATTTACAACATCACCTGGTTCAATACCAAAGATGGACCTCTGGTCATCGAAATGCCGGCCGGCGTGCTTGGGGTGATTGATGACTTTTGGTTTCGTTTCGTCACCGATATCGGCCCGCTGGGCCCGGATAAGGGCAATGGCGGGAAATTTCTGCTGCTCCCGCCCGATTACAAGGGGGATATTCCTGACGGTTATTTTGTCCTGCACTCACGCACCTACGGGCATTGGTGTTTTTTTCGCGTATTCATTGAAAGTGGCGATATGAAATCAGCGGTTGAATATGCCAGGCAGAATTACCGTGCCTATCCGCTGGCATTGGCGGAGAATCCGCCGGAAATGAGCTTTCTGAACATATCAGGAAAATTTATCAATACGGTCCACTCCAACAACTTTTTGTTTTTTGAAGAAGTTAACCAGGTCATCCAGGAAGAACCGCTCGAGGCCGTTGATCCAGAAGTCCGCGGTCTGCTCGCCTCCATTGGGATCCAAAAAGGCAAGCCTTTTGAGCCTGATGAGCGCATGAAAAGAATACTTACCGATGCCGCGGCGGTCGGCAATGCCACGGCGCGCGCCATTAACTTCGGTACACGCGACGAGGAGGCCTACTACTATCCGAACAGCGCCTGGAAGGCGGTTTTCGAAGGCAACGACTATCGATTCTCACCGGGAGGGGTCCTGAACATGGATGCGCGGACGTTGTATTATTACATGGGCAGCGGCAGCAGCCCCTCATGGGTCGAGAAGATGATCGGACAACTTTCGCAGTATATCTTCACCGAGCATGATGCCACGGGACAGTACCTCGACGGAGGGAAGAACTACAGCCTGCACCTGCCGCCAAATATCCCGGCAAAAAAATTCTGGTCGCTGCTCGTATATGACCCACAGACGCGCTCGATGCTTCAGACCGACCAGCAATTTCCCAGCGTCAGTAGCCTGAAGAAAGGCATCGTTGTCAATCCGGACTCTTCAGTGGATGTTTATTTCGGACCGGAACCTCCTGCAGGCAAGGAAGCCAACTGGGTGCAGACCGTACCGGGGAAGGGATGGTTCCTCATGCTACGGCTCTACGGCCCCCTCGAACCCTGGTTCGACAAGACCTGGAAGCCGGGGGAAATCGAACTGACAAAGTAAAGTACTCGCATGTATGGCTTCCATACGGATCATTAAGAAATGGACAACCCCTGTATGGGGCTGGAATATTACACTTCAGAAATTAGTGATTATCTTTGGTGATAGAATTAAACTTGATATTAACCCTTGACACAGTTTAATGAACATAACCCAGGAAAACGGATCTTGCTCTGATGGTACGACTGGCTCAAAACTTTAAGTCTCTGATCAGCTACCTGGAAACATATACATTGGATCCAGTACACTCCACCATGGTCACTCGTGAAGAGAATGAAGATATTGTTACTCTGATTACTATTCATTCTGCTAAGGGTACAGAGGCAAAGACGTGCTATATTATCAAGGCGGAACCTAGAATATTCCCACATACATTTAGCCTTGGTGATCCTGATCAGGAAGAGGAAGAACGTAGAGTTCTTTATGTGGCAATGACACGGGCTATTGATGAACTGATCATTACTCGTGTTTTAAGATATCAGGGATCCAGGGTATGGTACGGGCTAGTCAGTGGACCAGATGATGGTACACCTTATCTGTTGGATGACATTCCTGAACATCTGATAAAATATGAGAATAGTCCGATAGACGCAGATGATGATATTATTCGACCATGGGATGAGTGAGCGATTCGGTTGAATATTAGACTATTACGTTACTTTCTAAACTGGAGATATACACTAGAGCAGAAAAGAATGCTGAAGGAGAATAGATAAAATCTGGATACCAATCTGGGTACCATTAAAGATATCTCTATATCGTAAAAAAAAATAAAGCCTCACAACGTACTTGTTATGAGGCTTTTATCTCTTGTGGGGCGTGACAGGATCGAACTGTCGACCTCATGCCTGTCAAGCATGCGCTCTAAACCAGCTGAGCTAACGTCCCTTTCACAGTCAGCAGTCAACAGTCAGCAGTGAAATGCAGCGCCAGAATGTTAGCTGAATCGGCTGCAAAAGTAGGCGATAATTTTCAGATTTGCAATAGAATTTATCCGACGACCTTATGTCAAATCATTTTGAACGAAATGGCCGTGATTGAAATATTTGTATTATTGTCAGTCAATTCACCTTTGTACCACCCTAAAAACCAAAAAACCATGAAACGCAACATCATCCTGTTGACTGCAAGTCTGATCTTCATTTCCATTTATTTTTACGCCTGCGAACTGCTTGACGTGGAAAAGGAATTCTGGCTCGAACATACCTTTATCGTGAAGGGAAACAACGCAACGTTCGACGAGGACTACCTGCTCGATGCAGCCGCCGAATCGGACGTCATCGAGGAATATGCGGACCTGATCAAGACGATCGAGATCCTGGAAGTAACCTACCAGGTCACCTACCAAAACGGCCCAGCGTCCCAGCAGATCAATACAGCCACGCTCACCGTCTCCGACGCCTCCGGTGGCGGACCGGTCACCATCGGGACCGTGACCAACCAGAACCTGTCATCCCTGGTCGGCACTGTCAAGAACCTTCCATTCAACCAGGCAGGTGTCGACCGCGCAGCCGACCTCATCAAAAACCCTCCCCATTCGTTCCTGCTGAACCTTGCGGGCAGAGCCAACGAAACACCACTGGACTTCGGAGTCAAGTTTCGCTTCAAGGTGAAAATGGTAGCGAATCCGACCTAAATAATGAGAGGAGAAAGGAGAAATACTTATTTTTTCAGCGAGTGGGTAACGTTTGAGGGGGATGGGGGATTAATGGATAGGAAAGTTCATCGTTTTCTATCCATTTTTCTTTATGAGAACAGCACTGGCTATTGGTATTGCGGGAATCGTGTGCCTGATGACTGCTGTGCACTCCCCTGCACAGAGAAAGGGCAGGTTGGGGGAAAAATCCGCCGGGAGAGACCCTTTGTTTATAGGTTTCAATGACCGGGAAAGGGATACAACGGGCATCCGGATCATATTCTACAACCTGGAAAACCTTTACGATCCGTACAATGACTCCCTGACCAACGATGAAGAATTCACGCCTGAAGGCGCAAAACACTGGAATTATAAACGTTATCATTTAAAATTACAATCTCTTTCCAAGACCATCCTGGCCACCGGAGGATGGGAATCCCCGGAGATCGTTGGCGTATGCGAAGCGGAAAACAGGAACGTGCTCCTCAAGCTTATATATGACACCCCCCTTGCTGTCTTTGGCTACCGGCTCATCCACCATGAGTCTCCGGATCCACGCGGAGTGGATGTGGCTATCCTGTACAGGCCCGACAAGATCACACTACTTGCTGAGTCTGCAATACCGGTCATGTTTGCACCTGATACCGTCTCACGTACCAGGGACATCCTTTATGCAAAGATGCTGGTGATGGGAAAAGACACGCTGCATGTGTTCGTTAACCACTGGCCATCGCGGTTTGGCGGCTACATGCAAACCATTGAAAAACGTGCACAGGCGGCCTCCACCCTGAGGGTAAAAACCGACTCTATCATGGCGGCCAATCCGTTGGCAAACATCCTGATCATAGGGGATCTGAATGACGATCCGGAGGACGAGAGTATATCGGGGATATTGTTGGCGGGAGGTGGGAGGCAGGAGGCGGGACTGGTGAATTTGATGACCGGTAAAACGATCAGCGGATATGCCGGAACACTCAAACACGGCGAAACATGGCATACGTTCGACCAGTTCATTGTTTCTGTACCCCTCCGGATGGGGCTCTCGCGACTTGGCCTTGATCCCGCCCAGCCACTAATCTTTCATGCCCCCTTTCTGCTTACCGACGATCCAGGCCGGTTCGGCGATAAATTGAACCGGACATACCTCGGCCCCCGTTACCTGGGAGGCTTCAGCGATCATCTGCCCATATTCCTGGATATCCATGTGAAATAATCCCGTGAGATTTCTTTTATCATCAGCCGGGATTCGTAATCCTAAAAACCATAACTTTGACACCCTTTACCGGAAAGATTTACAGGAAAGAGCATCATGCAAAAAGGAACGTTTGATCCCAGGGAAAACTATATTCAAAGCCGCCATACCATCGGATATGTCACGCGCAGGGAAGCCACTCAGGCGGATTATGACCGGATTGGATTTAAATCGGGGCTCGAAGTGCATCAGCAGCTCCTCACAAAGTACAAGCTTTTTTGCCGGTGTCCGGCCGGTATTTACAATCATGATCATGAGTACGATGCCGAGCTGATACGGCACATGCGTCCCACGCTCAGTGAACTGGGAGAATATGATGGAACCGCGCTCATGGAATTCAAGACGAAAAAGGAAATCGTTTACCGGATCAAGAATGAGACGGCCTGCACGTACGATGTGGATGACACACCTCCGTTCCGCATCGATACCGAGGCGCTCCGGATCGCCATCGGGATCTCCCTTCTTTCCAAACTGAACATCGTCGGAGAAGTTCACATCACCCGAAAACAATACCTTGATGGCAGCATACCTACCGGGTTTCAGCGTACTGCCATCATCGGGGTGGAAGGTGAAATCCCCTTGAAGCACAAGAAGGTTCGCCTGATCCAGCTCAGCATTGAAGAGGATGCCTGCCGTGAGATGTGGGATATAGGGCATCAGAGGGGCTACAAGACCGACCGGCTGGGTATGCCGCTCATCGAAACGGTCACTTACCCCGATTGCGTTAACCCGGATGAGGTACGGGAAGCCTGCGACTATATCCGTTTCCTGAACCGTTCGACAGGTTTGGTAAGAACAGGCATGGGAGCGGGCCGGGAGGATGTCAATGTCAGCTGCCGCGGAGGATCCCGCGTGGAGATCAAGGGGGTGGCTCATACCAAATGGATCCCGGAGCTCACCCACAACGAGTGTTTCCGGCAATGGGCCCTGCTGCACGTGAGGGAGATCATCCGTCAGCGCGTCAGGAATCCAAAAGACTGGAAGATCGGCTCAAAAGTGCTCGCATACCATCATTTTAACTTCCGCTACAAACCCCTCCGGATGGCGGCTAACGGGAAAAACAGGATCGTCGCCATCAACCTGCCCGCTTTCAAGGGCATTCTTTCGTTCTTCACCCAGCCGGGAAAAATGTTCGCCGACGAGCTCAGCGACCGACTGAAGGTCATTGCCTGCATCGAAAAACCGCACATGTGCCATACCGAGGAATTCACGGCCAACGTCCCGCTGAAAGCCTGGGATTCGATCCGGAAGCTGCTGAAATCAAAAGAGAACGATGCCCAGTTGCTGATCTGGGGACCGGAAGCGGACATTCCCACCGCGCTGGAAACGGTGGAGGAGAGATGCAGGATGGCATTCGAAGGGATCCCCAATGAGACCAGGAAATCGTTTGAGAACGGGACCACCATCTTCGAACGGGTTTTGCCGGGAGCCGACAGGATGTATCCGGATACGGATTCAGCACCGATACCTCTGGAGGACGACTTCATTGAGGATATACGCACAACCATTCCAACTGAGGTGATCCACCGCTATCATCAGCTAAAAGAATGGAATGTGCCGGAGGATACCTACACTTACATCTTTTCCAGGAACCGGTATCCCGATATCGAACGTATTGTCAGGGAACTGAAGTACGATCCGAAACTGATCGGCACTTTCTTCGGGCATCATCTTAAATTTGTGGAGGGGCATTATAAGCAGTCGGCAGAGTTTACCTACGACAAAATATACGAACTGATGAAGTACATCAGGGATCAGCATCTGGATGTCAGGATCGCCGGCGACATGCTACCCGTGATCTTCGAGCATCCGAAGATGGATTTTGACTCAGTGCTTGCCAGCATCAAGTTCAAACGGGTAAACCGGGAGGAGATCCTTGCAAAGGTGGACTTTCTGATCGAGAAATTCAAGAAGGTCGGACAGTCGAAACAGCCCGACGCGGCTGTTCGCTGGGTCATGGGCGAGTTGCGCAGCCTGGCGACGGGGAATGTGGCGCTGGCCCAGCTTAAATCGGAAATCGAAAATAGGTTGCAGGTTGCAGGTTACAAGTTTAACAATAACCTGAAACTGGCAACCTGAAACCAGAAATCAGAAACATTATGTCAGACGACATCTTTCAGGGATACAAAGGAGAGGCGCTCGAGACGTTGAAACGGTTCAACACGCGTGTCTGGGGTCAGGCCAGGATGGAAACGACGCGTGGCACCTTCGTGGGGACCGTTTTACCCAGAGCAGAGAACGACGACGACAAGCATATCGTTCTGAAGATCCCGACGGGTTATAACGTAGGGATCGATATCCGGACCATCACCTCCATCACGGAGACTGGTTATAAAAAGGCGGTGTACAAGATCCCCGAGAAGCAGTTCCCCGTCACGCCAGGACTGCCCAGGGTAAAGCTTCTGGGCACGGGAGGCACGATTGCCTCCAGACTGGATTACCGGACAGGCGCCGTCATCCCTGCCTTCACACCGGGGGAATTATATGGAGCAGTCCCGGAACTGGCGGATATCTGCAACCTGGAGACAGAAAAGATCTTTGCCGTATTCAGCGAGAATATGGGTCCAAAGCAATATATCGCCCTCTCCCAAGCCATCGGGAAGGAGATCGAAAAAGGAGTGGACGGTATCGTCATCGGCCACGGCACCGATACACTGCATCATACAGGAGCAGTGCTGACGTTCATGTGTCAGAACCTGCCCGTTCCGATCATTCTCGTGGGGTCGCAGCGGTCTTCCGACCGTCCCAGCTCCGATGCAGCCCTGAACCTGATGCATGCCATGCATGCTGCAGGCCACGGGGATATTGCCGAGGTCATGGTATGCATGTTCGGTCCAACCTCGGATGAATATGGTCTGCTACACAAGGGAACGCGCGTCAGAAAAATGCATTCCTCCTACCGTTCCACCTTCCGCACGATCGGCGACGTTCCTGTGGCACGCGTGAGCCGCACGGAGATCATCCCCATCCATAAAAAATACAACAAAAGAAGAAATGACCGGAATGTGAGCATATATCCCTATTTCAGCGATGAGGTGACGATGCTCTACTATTATCCCGGCATCAAACCCGATACCCTGGATTCCCTGATCAATGCGGGATACAGGGGGGTCATCATCGTAGGGACAGGTCTGGGACATGTCAATAAAGAGCTGTATCCCGCCCTGGAACGCGCAAAAGCCAAGGGAGTACATGTCTTTATGACCGTCCAGACAATCTGGGGATATGTTCACATGTTCGTGTA
>JAQUQD010000065.1 GCA_028716265.1 Bacteroidales bacterium
AAAGTTCCATCTCGCGGGGATTGGTGACCACATGGTACTCGCGGGACCCACACTGGAACTCTGCGGCAAACAAGGGCTTGTTTCCCTGCATGGCACAGGTGATATCGTTTATGATCCTGTCGTCATGCATATTGCGGTGGGATACGAACTCAGGGATATGGTCCACGCCGAAAATGATCTCGCTTTTTTCGCCGAACAGGTCATCGTACATGGTAATGTTGACAGGGAATTCATACCCGCTGCCGTAAATCCAGCCGGGCAGATTATGATAGAAGGGAACGGTCACACCTCTTTCGCGAGCCATCCTGGCCAGCTTTCTGAGGTAATCGCCATAATAGGTTCTCCAGAAGCAGTGCCATTCATAATCACGGCTACGGTCTGCCTTAGATTCATAGGGCAGCCTGCCGTCGGGTGGGAGTTCGATATGATTAAAATCCTGATAATCTGTATCCCAAAGCAAATTTACCTCATCAATGCCTGAATATTTTCCTCTCAGGTAGGTAATAAAACGGTCCCTGACCTCTCCGCCATAGTCTGCCTGGTGTGCCAGCCAGGAAAACACGCCAATCTCATTACAGACCTGCATCATGATGACCGGGCCGCCATTTGCGGTTTCCTGCTCACGGATGAAGGGCATGATCTGATCATACCACAAAGCGACCTTTCCCAGGTATTTTGGATGAAACAGGCTGACCCCATCGCTCTGAACGATTTCTCCTTTACGGTTACGCATTTTCACGTCATTCCCGAAACGTTGCAGGAACCAGTCTGGTAAACCGGCACCTCTTGTTTCGGCAAGGATAAACGGGCCGGGCTTTACGATGCAGGTCAATCCATGAGAATGACACCTCTCCAGCCATCCTTTCAGGTCACGTTCGGGACAGGATATACCGTCAAAATCGAACATACCCTCCTCCGGTTCATGCCACGCCCAGGTGATGTACGTACTGACTGTGGTCAGGCCAGCCTCCCGGGCTGCTTCCAGGTGCCTGTCCCATAGCTCGCGCCTGATCCTGAAATAATGGATCTCGCCGGAGTTGAGAAATACTTTCCTGTTATTGAGATAGAAATTACTGCCTTTTATTAGAAATGCCATCCTGATAGATTATTATCAATTATAAGTATGCCCCAAGGCAAGCCCGTGACCTGAGTTCCGTGGCACGTATTGGGGGATTTTCCCCTGTAATGGTCAAATACAATACACTCATTTTGACACAGCCTCTACATTAAACAGTTGCTCCATTTTCTTCTTTTAACCGCTCTGAATTTCTTTTTTCCAGCAGGTCCTTGATCTCGTGGGACCGCTTTTCCGTAAGTGAGTACCGAAGCAGAAAGAAAATGGAAAAGAGGCTCAGCAGCAAGGGCAAGCCGATCTCTACCACGCGCATCATCAGTAACGTATAAGGGGTCTGCTGGGTGATGGGCATCGTTTCTTTCTTCAAGGCACCCAGTTCCCTATCCAGGGTATCCAGGGACATGGCCGGGCTGAGGTTCACAATGCGGCCGTCGAGGACCGATATTTTCCGGATAAGCTCATCGTTATGCATTTTGCTGTGCTCTTTTCTCTGGTATCTTTTATCCAGAGATTTCAACTGAAGGTGGTACATCAGCTCAAATGAGCTCATCCTTGCTTTATCAACTTTAATCTGAAGAGCCAGGGGGATGGCTTCTGCAGCAAGTGATTGGGCCAGGGAGTCCGTCGGCAGGGATCCAGCTTGTTCCAGACGTATCCCGAACTGCTCCAGCTGACCGATGTTCGACCTTGTAGAAGCCAAAATATAGGCCAGTTTATCTTTCTTTTGGGTTTGGTTTATCCCGGCTTTCTGATCAACCTGATTTTTCCGCGATTCCCTCTCAAGGTATTCAGCGTAATCTTTCGATTCTTCGAGTGCTTCCGAACACTGGTTCCTGATATTCTCCAGTACCAGGGTGGCCGGTCCGCTGATTCCCTGATCGCCCTTCAATGATTTGACACTGGCCTGATACTCCCCGATGCTTCCCTGCAGCTTATCGATCCTTGTGACCTGGATCTCATCGAACATAGTGAACACGATCAGTGCACCCCCGACAAAGCTTGCCAGCGCCGTACCCATCTTGATGAACCACCAGAAGATGGAATAAAAACTTCCCTCGGAACGGTATCCCCTCTTCAGTTCATCCTCATCGCAGATATCACCCACCATAGAAGAGCCTAGGGTGAAGAAGAACAGCATTCCGGCAGAAAGCAAAACCGTGGGGATGATAATCAGATAGGGGTAACTGGGATTGTAGCAGACAATCTTTGACAGCTGTGCCAGGCACATGAGAATAATGGAAATCGTCAGGGTATTCCGTTTACCCAGCTTCGGACTGATAAGATTGAGAGGGAAGACCGCGAGCACCCCGGTGATGGCCCATACGGTCCCGTTGATCCCGAGCATGGTGGCCCCGGCATCCTTATCTCCGCCAAATACATAAAAGATTGGTATGTACGATCCAAGCAGCTGGACGAAATTGAATCCCATGGCCAGGGTGAAGATCGTAAAGGTGAGCATAACGAAGTTTTTATTGGTGACGACCACCTTCATATCCTTCCAGAAGGGTGTCTTTTCATGTTTGGCTGCCTTCACAAATCCGGGTTCCCGCAATTTAAGGAACCACCAGAAAGAGAGGGGAATGATGAAAGCAGCGATCATGAGGCTTACGTAACGCATACCGTCAGCTTCGTTCCCACCCGGGCCCCGGAAGATCTCCAGACGGGCAAGCTTGATGAGCCATGGCGTGCTCATGGCGAACAGGTTGCCGACGAAGCTCTTGGCACTGAATAGGCGTGTCCGGTAATGGTAATCGGTTGTCAGCTCCATGCCAAGAGCTCCGTGAGGGATCTCAAAAATATTGACGGCAGTGAAAAACAGGAGCAGGGCGATGAGGATATAGACCAGCTGGAATGCCTGAAATCCCGATTCAGTTGGGAACCACGTCTGTACCATATCCCCCTTCGGTATCCACCAGATGACGACGAAGAACAGTGCCACCAGCAATCCGCCGATCAGCAGGTAGGGCCTGCGCCTTCCCCACCGTGTTCTCGTATTGTCCGAAAGATGGCCGATGATCGGATCGGAAATAGCATCCCACAACCGGGGGATGATCAGGATGAGCCCCAGCCAGAAGGCACTGAGGCCCAGGCTGATATTGCCCATCAATCCCACCATGATCCCCGCAATGTTGAAAAGAGCAATGGGGATGATCCCTCCGGCCCCATAAGCCGCCAGCTGAGAAAATTTCATCCTGTCTGCAGGTCTTGTTGCAACCGATGCTCCGTTTTCCGCTTCTTTCATATCAAGTCACTTATGAAAAATAGGACTATGGTCAAGAATTTTCTTTCGCTAATAATGAATTGTCACTTCTGCCGGAATCTCTTTCACAGAGATTTCCCTTTCATTGTAACTCTTTATCTCCACCCCGTTGACCATCACTTTCGCTGGCATCTTCGATCCATTGAAGTTCTTGATCCTGATCCCATTCTTAGGAAGGTTGAGATCACCAAATATAGAAAACCTGTACATATTGTTTTCTTTTTTGATAAAATAAGAGATCTCGCCGTAATAGGTTGGCAGGTTTTCGACGGACATGCCCTCTGGCGCGTCGATCCAGTTCTGGTACAGAGCCGAAGCCAGCACGAGCGACTGGTCGTACTCATTTTCGTAAACGAACATGGTCCTGATGGCGTTGAGGAAATCACTTCCGCACCAGGTATGAGGCATATCGCCTATATACTGCGGAGTGCGGTAATCTTTCCACACCACTTCCGCCCAGTGATACCATCCCTGTGGCCGCTGGTCGTTCAGGAAAAATTCGATCAGCTCATGAGCCCTTTCCGGCTGGTCGAGGATGATGAATGAACCGATCAAACGGTTCTCATACGGCGTGTAGTTGATCCAGTCAATCTTTCCGTCCCTCCGGTTCCTGAAAAACTCGTAATACCTGTCAAATGTGTTGTATACCTGCGGTTTGGGCAGGTTGTTCAGTTCATTGCAGGGAGTCAGCACGATGGTGGTGGAGGTGGCGTCAAAATCGCCAAGCTCAACGCAACCTGGAATGTAATCGATGTTTTTATACTTCATGGCGAGGTCCAGCGAATGGTAGAGGTTATCCCTGAACGTATCGCGGACTTTTTCCAATCGTTCCTGGTTTTCTTTTTCCCCAAGGATTTTCTGAATCTCCACGGCATCTTTCAGTCCCTTCATGATAAAAAAATCATCCCAGTAGGAGTGCATGGGCTTTGCAGAATATCCCTCATGACTGATGGATTCGGGCACCAGTCCGTAATGGGCCCGAACGCTGTCGTTACCATATTTATAATGATCCGTCGAGCGTTCTGCAATCAAGGATTCGGTGAATTCCACCGCCTTCAGGACATTTTTGTTCTTTGACCGGAGAAAAGCCGTATCCTGCGTGAAGTTGAAATACTCACGGATCAGGTAGATGAATTGGCCGTGGCTGTCGTTTTCCGGCACCGGATCAGGACCCCTCGCATCCACCACGCAGGGTACCTTGCCATTCTCGTACTGATGATCCGCATACCATTCGATGAAATCCTTTACCTCCGGCACAATACCGGATTTCAGAAGAGCCGATGAGGTCAGCGCGCCGTCGCGGATCCAGCTGCGCTCATAAGAGCGGGAACCGGGCTGAATTCCCACCCTGTCCCTGTTGACTAAAATATAGGCCAGATTCGATTGATAGGTTTTGATCATTCTATCGGCAGATTCCGGCAGGTTAAATTTAATATGCCCGACCTTCTCTTTCCAGAATGCAATCGTTTTATCGAATTCATCAGAGAAATGTTCTTCACCTCTGCCCTCACTGACTGACTGCTGGGTATAGAACGGGATGGTCACAAAAAACCACGTCCGCTCACCGGGGTGCAGATGCATTGAGTATTTCATAATGCCACTCGCCAGTCCTTGCTGATCCACTACAGCCTTTCCCTGAGGCATGATCCCATTTCGTAACAGATCAACCACGTTACCCTCATCGAAACCGGCCACTCCGAAAGAGTCATAAGGCTTCCACGATGTCACTACTTTATCGTCGACAGCGATGTTGCCGTCTGTCAGCTCCCGTAGAGACGTAATTTTTCCGGCACCGCCGGCCAGATTTAAAAACTGGTAGTACGGATTGACCTGGAAAGGGCGTATCAAAAGGTAAAACTCAAAGTCCATTGGCTGATACGACAAATTTTCTAATTCGTACCGGATCACGAGAACGGAATTTCTGTTGGCCGTTCCGCCGGCGGATACGCCTGTCTCGAAGTTCAGGTCATTGAAATGCCAGGTGACCGATGGGACAAAGCTGAATTCCCCATGTTCATCCGAAAGACCCATGGACTGTGTCGCTTGAACATTGTTCCAGGTATAGAGCGAGTCGCCCCTTTTAATCATCGGTTCAATGGAAAACAGTGCCTTGTCCACTTCAACCATGCCCTCTTCATTGATCATGGCTTCCTTTACATCACTGTTGACACCGGCGATCGTCCAGTAGGAAGCCTGCTCCAGGAAATAGCGGGGATAATTGCCTACGGGTGAGCTTTTGGCCGCATAGATCAAAAACTCATTTTTCGTCAGGGAATTATTAATATTCAGAAATCTCATCTCACGGATCCCGAATCCTTTTTTAGAATGACCGGCTTTCAGATCCATTTTAAGATACCTTGCTTCGGCTTCGGGCAGCCTGATAAAACTGACGTCGCCACGGTTGGATGCGACCGAATAAACTGTTTCCCATTGATCACCGTCATCCGATAATAAGATGTCAAAACATTCAGCATAATAACCTTCCAGCCAGTCGATTTGCATGCCGCCGAACTCCCGCTTCATTGTGAAATCAATAACAAAAGATTGATCCTTTACACCCCTGCTCAGCCAGTACGTAGAGCAGGAGTGATCGGCCACTGAAGCAGGAGACCGCTTTTTTACCCTGGATGAAGCTGTCGCTGATGGTGCGGGGTAGAATTCTCTTTCTGGCGGAAGTGGCTCAAACTTCAGATCATCAAGCCAGATCGTGCCTTTGCCACCCACAAAAGAGGCAATCGTAAACTCGATCCGGTCAACGCGTTTTATGGTCTGGTCGGAGGTCAGTCCCCAGGCGAACTGGATGTGTCTTTTCTTGATGCGAATCTTTTTCCACTCTTCCGGAAAATCGTAGTTGCGGTTATTCACCCACCAGACATTGTTGCCGGTGCTGTCGATGAATTTGATCTCGAAATTATTGGCAGGCGATTCGGCTTTAACATAGAAGGAAAACTCGTAGTTATCAGGGAGATCCACCGGGAATAACTTCTGGATCCCGCCGTAGCCGGTGCCTTTTGTGAAATCATAATCAAAGCGGATCGCATCGCCGGTCAACCCTTTTTCGTTGGAGAGGCTGACGGTGACTCCGTCGGATTTGTTGAATGACCAGCCCTCCTTGTTCTCGAAATCATCCAGGGTCCTGACCTGGGCATTAAGCATGGTGGTCATAGTGATCAGCAGAACGAGAAAGACAGTGTTTCTGATTATCATGAACTTCATAATTGTTTTAATGTCATAAATCAATGAAATCGACAGAATTTACTCATTTACCCCTCCCCCGTCGGGGCTGTGTCAAAATACGATTTAACCCTGGAGTGCACGGAGGGTTCACGGAGATCCCGGAGTTTAAATAACTCGTTATCAGTCCTCTGTGTTCTCCGTTCTCCTCCGTGATCTCTGTGGTTTGATAAAAAACATTCATTTTGACACAATCTCGTGCAGGGGTGGGAACACTAAACCTCAGTGCGCCTCAGTGACGAACCTCCTTCGCCTCTGTGGTAAATCATCCCTATCAGCACCCGCCAACGATTCTTACTGCAAATATTCGTATCCCAGCCTTGCCAATCCCTTCTGGATGATTGGATCCTGCATCACATAGTTCCATACCAGTCCGGTCCGGAAATTCTCGATCATGGTCATCATCGGGCCCTGGTCAATGCCAATGAAATCATCGTCGATCCAATTGGCCGTCATGTTGAAAGAGTCATAAAAGCCATACCTGCCCCACAGTTTCCCATCGTAGGCCGAGAGCATCCATTCAGCAGTCGGCAGCACGATCTCCGGGGCAAAGGGAAGCGATGAAAGCGGCCCGTAAGGTGCAATCGTACCATCGTCAAAATAGTTATAATCCGGTCCGCTGGTACCCCTGCCCGCATACCCCAGGAATTCCCTGTCATCGAAATTATACTTCTCGGTCGGCCCGTCGCATGCGGTGATCCCCCAGCAGAGCGAATCATAGCCAATCCAGCCTTTGGGATTCTCGATGGCATATTGCCGCTGGACATAAGTCGCCCGGCGGGAATTCTCAAAATAATCAATGCCTTTTTCCTTCATGTAAACATCCGCCAATCCCCGGTAATCAATGAACGCCTGTGAGAACTGGTGTCCGAACAACGGGGGAAAGGCAACATGAGAAAGCCCCTCATAGGGCGTGTTCCATTTGTAGGTGCTCAGCCACGACTGGTAGCTTCGTTCTACGTTTTTTATCCCCGTTCCGGCTGCCAGTACATAGAGGAACAATCCCTCGTTGTAACCGCTCCAGCCAAAATCGAGCAATCCTTTTTCCGGGGTCCAGGCCATGGATATCGTATACGGATGTTTACCGGTGGATGGCATTTCCAGGAAATCCCATTCCATTCGGCCCAGGAGTGCAGCTGCCAGTTGCCTGATCTGATTCTCCACATCATTATTCAAGTTAAAGTAATTTCGGGCAAAGAGGACACCCATCATCAGCAGTCCGGTATCGATCGACGAAAGTTCACAGTTCCATTCCCGCGTTCCGGTTCTCATGTCAAGAAAATGGTAATAAAATCCCTTATACCCGGCGGCTGCCGTATCCGGGCTCTGGACGGAACTGGCAAAGAATCTCAGTATATTCAAGGTGATTTTCGCTGCCTGTTCCCGCGTGATCCAGTTCCTTTCCGCACCGATAGCAAAGCAGACAATGCCAAATCCGGTGGAGGCAATGCTCGCCGGCGCCCAGGCAGCTGCACGGTCTTTGACAATACCCCATTCAGGATGATGTTCATTCAGAAAGAACAAAAAAGTTTTATGCTGGATCGAATCAAGCATGGCTTCCTCATCCGGTGTCAGTGGATAGTCTACCTTCCCGTCGGACTGGTAGTTAATCAGTGAAGGTTTTGGTGCACAGGCTGTAAGGAAAAAAATGAGGGACAAAAATGCAATGCTGGTCTTACTGCTCGCTTTCATGGGGATACGGTTGAACGGTTTTTAATATGTTGTAAAAATAATAAAGTAAACGGTGAATACATGAAAGTTTTTGAATCTAAAGCATCATCTCGGTGAACCGGCAGAATGCATATATTTGCACTTCGTTAAACAATATTAGACACATGAAAATTGCCATCGTCGGAAGCGGATACGTAGGACTGGTCACCGGGACCTGTTTTGCGGAAGTGGGCATTGATGTCGTTTGCGTCGACATCGACCAGAAGAAGATCGAAAACCTTAAAAAGGGTGTCGTCCCGATCTATGAACCCGGGCTGGAAGAGATGTTGCGCCGCAATATGCAGAAAGGCCGTCTCTCGTTTACAACGGTCATCACTGAGGCACTCACGGATGCGGAAGTGATCTTCATTGCTGTAGGTACACCGCCCGGAGAGGACGGAAGCGCGGATTTGAAGTATGTGCTGGCAGTTGCCCATGAATGCGGCCGGCACATGAACGACTATTTGCTGGTTGTTACCAAGAGTACCGTACCGGTCGGTACCGCCGCTATAGTGAAAAACGCCATTCAGGAGGAGCTTGGCAAGCGGAATGCATCGATCCCGCTCGATATCGCTTCTAATCCTGAATTTCTGAAAGAAGGGGCTGCCATCGAGGATTTCCTGAAACCGGACCGTATCGTCATCGGGCTTGATTCTCCAAGAGCCGAAGAGATCATGAAAAAGCTGTACAAACCATTCACGCTGAACGGGCACCCGATCATTTTCATGGATATCACCTCTGCCGAAATGACCAAGTACGCAGCCAACTCCATGCTTGCCACCAAGATCAGCTTCATGAACGATATTGCCAACCTTTGCGAAATTGTAGGAGCAGATATCAATATGGTTCGTAAGGGAATCGGATCCGACACCCGCATTGGCCCCAAATTCATCTATCCCGGGATTGGCTATGGGGGTTCATGTTTTCCAAAGGATGTCCAGGCCCTGGTCCGCACAGCACATGAATTCGGCTATGAGCTTCGTGTTCTCAAAGCTGTCGAGGCTGTGAACAAGGATCAGAAGCTGGTTCTTTTCAACAAGATCATGAAGTATTTCAAGGGCAACCTGAACGATAGAACCATTGCACTGTGGGGATTGTCATTCAAACCCCATACCGACGACATGCGGGAAGCACCTTCCGTTGCGATCATTAAGAAACTGCTGGAAGCAGGCGCAACTGTCAGGGTCTACGATCCGGTTGCCATGAGCGAAGCCAAACACCACCTGGGGGAGAGCATAACCTATTGCGGAGATCAGTACGAAGCTCTTATTGATGGCGATGCCCTAGCCATGGTCACCGAATGGCCCGAATTCAAGTTCCCAAACTTCAGCGTGATGAAGAAGCTCATGAAAACTCCTGCCGTGTTCGACGGACGCAATATCTATGACCGGGCAGAAATGAAACGCAACGGATTCGATTATTTTTGCATTGGGATCGATACCACGAAATGAATGCTATTTGATGAATTCAATCCTTCATCGTCATGATTAAAAAGAAAGTACTCGTTACGGGTGGAGCCGGTTTTGTCGGATCGCATCTGTGCGACCGTCTTTTGGCAGACGGCAATGAAGTGATCTGCCTGGACAATTATTTTACAGGACAAAAGCAGAATGTGGTCCACCTGCTCGACAATCCCTATTTCGAGATGATCCGTCACGATGTCACCATGCCCTTCTTCATTGAGGTCGATGAGATCTATAACCTTGCCTGTCCAGCCTCTCCCATCCATTACCAGTACAATCCGATCAAGACGATAAAGACTTCCGTAATGGGAGCCATCCATATGCTCGGTCTGGCAAAACGGATCAAGGCAAAGATCCTGCAGGCATCCACCAGCGAGGTCTACGGTGATCCGCAGATCCATCCGCAGGTAGAGTCCTACTGGGGCCATGTCAATCCCATCGGGGAACGTTCATGTTATGACGAAGGAAAGCGTTCAGCAGAAACACTGTTTGTGAATTATCACAAGCAAAACAACGTGAAGATCAAGATCGTACGTATCTTTAATACCTACGGACCGCGCATGCATCCAAACGACGGAAGGGTTATATCCAATTTCGTCGTCCAGGCGCTGCAAAACAAGGACATCACCATTTACGGCGATGGTACCCAGACACGAAGCTTCCAGTACATCGACGACCTGATCGAAGGAATGGTACGGATGATGGCATCGCCGCAAGAGTTCACCGGTCCGGTGAATATTGGCAATCCGAACGAATTTACGATCAATGAACTGGCAGCCAGGGTGATCCGGCTCACCGGCTCCAGGTCAAAGATCGTCAGAATGCCCTTGCCACCGGATGATCCGATGCAGCGCCAGCCGGATATCACGCTCGCAAGAAAAGAACTGAACTGGTCGCCAAAGATTGAGCTGGAAGAGGGCCTGATCAAAACCATCGAGTATTTTAAGAGCATCCTTTGACACCGTAACATTCTTGGTCGACCAACCTCACTTCCTCTGCATACTAATTCAATGTGAGTTATTTTGTTAGTAAATAAAAACGGTTACAGAATTATTAATTCATGTAACCGTTGATATTTCCGTGAACCCGGAGGGACTCGAACCCCCAACCTTCTGATCCGTAGTCAGATGCTCTATCCAATTAAGCTACGGGTCCTGAAACCGCCTGCAAAGGTAATACAATTCCTCCATCCTGTATTCTTCATCCTACATTTTTCATGGTTCAGGTTGCAGGTTACAGGTTGCGGGTTGTATAACTATAATAACCATGAATGAGGCGAGGCGCTCCCGACTTTCGTCGGGACGCCGAGCAAATGACCACGAATGACAATGACTGACTTTATCTTACCTTTGTGCAAATTTATTCCATGACGGATCATTCCCGCTATATCACCGATGATTCCAGCAGCTCATTCTTCCTGTATGAATGGCTACCAGACGATCCTGCATCTATAAAAGGCATCGTGCAGATTGTTCACGGAATGATGGAACATGCCGGCAGATACCTTCCACTGGCAGAATACCTGACAGCAAGGGGTTTCGTTGTCATAGCAGAAGACCATCCCGGACACGGAAAAACGGCTTCCAGCCCTAAGGAGCTGGGTCATCTCGAAGGCAGAAAAGGATGGATGGCAATCCTTGATCAGATGCACCTGATAATTTCTGATGCGAAAAAACGTTTTCCCGGAAGGACATACATCCTTCTGGGCCACAGCATGGGATCCATGCTGGCAAGACATTTTACCATCCTGCACGGAAACATGCTGGATGCACTTATTCTTTCCGGTCCTGACGATACGGCCAGGCCGCTGATATGGGCAGGCCTGACACTTTCCAATGGCTCCGGCATGATCTACGGCCGCCATTACAGGAACCGGATGATCAACTACCTGACATATAAAACCTTAAACCGATATTTCAAGCCTAACCGCACAGCGTTCGATTGGCTCACAACAGATAATGATCTGGTTGATATTTATTTAAAGGATCCGATGTGCGGTTTTCCATCCACATCCGGCTTCTACCAGGGTATGTTCCACGGGTTGAAGATCATCAATCAAAAGGATTCACTGGGAAAAATCCCTGATCAATTGCCTGTTTTGATCATCAACGGCAAACATGATGCGGTGGGAAAATTTACAAAAGGGCCTCAGAAAATTGCACGCCAGCTCAGGGAGGCTGGACTGAGGGATGTCACGGTCAGGACCTATCCTGAAGGAAGACATGAGATGCACAATGAAAGGAACCGCATGGAGGTCTTTGCGGACCTGGCAGGATGGATCGAAATGAAAACAGGTACCACCTGACACCATTAAACTTAATCCGTCAATCATGACTCCCGAGGATATCATCAGAAAATATTACCCTGAAGGGTCGCTCTCCTTTAATTATCTGTTCCTCCACAGCCAGAAAGTTACGGAAGCAGCCCTCCGCATTGCCTCCCACAATCCTTTCCTGAATGCGGACATGGAAATCATCCGCTGGTCGGCCATGCTCCACGATATTGGAATTTACATGACCCAGGCTCCGGAGATAGGATGCACGGGCCCTTTCCCCTACCTTGCCCACGGATACCTTGGACGGGAGCTCCTGGAAAAGGAAGGACTGCACGATATTGCACCGGTGTGTGAACGGCACATCGGGGTGGGAATCACCCTGAGGGACATTATTGCTTATAGCATGCCCCTGCCACACCGGGAAATAGTTCCCGTGACGATCGAGGAGAAGATCGTGTGCTATGCGGACAAGTTCTACTCGAAAAGCGAAAAATACCTCACCACTCCAAAGCCTCTTGATCAGATCCGGAAGAAGATCCGAAAATACGGAGAGGATAAGATTGCGGTCTTTGAAGAGTACGTCACGTTATTTGGCGCTGAATATCTCTATAAATAACCATTAATGATTATTCATTCAGGCCTTACCACAATGAGAAAGAAGTTACTGTAGTGGATAGATGACTCAATGTCCGGTAGTATACACCTCCACCCCGGCAATGAACGTCTTCATCACGCGCGCTTTCAGGATATCATCTTCCGTGCACTTCATGACATCCCTATCCAGCACCACCAGATCAGCCCATTTGCCGGATTCGAGGCTTCCTGTTTCCTTCTCCCGGAAGCTCCCCATGGCAGCCCATACCGTCATCGAACGAAGGGCCTCTTCGCGTGTCAGGGCATTTTCCATCTGGAAACCGCCCTCGGGAAATCCTTCATGATCCTTACGGACAACGGAAGCATAAAAGGTGTAGAGCGGACGTATGTCTTCGATCGGGAAATCGGTACCATTGGGCAGCCAGCCGTTCTCCATGAGTAACTGACGATAGGCATAGGCCCCTTTCATCCGTTCACTTCCAAGACGCTCCGCAGCCCACTTCATATCTGACGTGGCATGTGTGGCCTGAATAGAGGGGATGATGGAACAGCGGCCAAACCTGCTGAAATCATCAGGATGCACCACCTGCGCATGCTCTATCCTCCACCGGCGATCGTTCTTTCCCTTAAGAACGTCCGCATAGGTCTGAAGCATGAAGCGAACGGCTGAATCTCCTATTGCATGCGTATTTACCTGATAACCATGTTTATAGGCTCGTTCACAGATGGAATTGTAATAATCAGGTTCATGAACCATGAATCCTGCCTTCCCGGGTGCATCGGAGTAGGGCTCAAGCAGGCAGGCCCCCCTCGATCCCAGCGCTCCGTCGGCGTACAACTTGATGGAGCCCACCCTGAGCTTATCGGTCTGATACACGCCTTTAGGCAAATAGAATTGCAGATTCTCCTCATCCGGATTCAGCATGGCATCCACGCGGAGTTTGATCTCATCTTTAAGCTGAAGCGAGTCAATAAGCTCGATATTCTGCCTGTCCAGTCCTGCATCCCCGACCATGGTCAACCCGGCTGCCAGGCAATTCTCCTGGGCCATCAGCAGGGCTTCGGCCAACTCCTTCTTTGTAAGGGGTGGGATTACGGCCGATACCATATCCATGGCATTATCCAGCAGGATACCGGTCATCTTTCCATCCTTCACCTCCACCTCCCCTCCCCTGACGGATGTACGGACGCTAATTCCCGCCCTTTTCAGTGCTTCGGAGCTGGCCAGCGCCGCATGGCCGTCAATCCTCCGGATATAGACCGGCACACCTGGAAACAGGCTGTCCAGCTTTACATTGTCCGGAAACTCCTTCACGGGCCAGTCATTCTGGTCCCATCCCCTTCCCAGCAGCCACTCCGAAGGATAGGCACGGTAATGTTCACTGAGCCTCTCAAGGACCGCTTCAAATGACCTGGTCCTGTCCAGATCTACGTTCTGGAGTAATTTCCGCCCATACCCGACAAAATGGCAGTGCGCATCTATAAAACCCGGCAGGATGCACATCCCCGCCATATCATGCTGTTCCCTCGCAACATATTGCCTCCGGATCTCCCGGTAAGATCCAGTGGCAAGGATCTTACCATCCCTGATGGCGATGCTCTCTATGATGGAGAAAGTGGAATCGACAGTGTAAATGGTTGCATTGGAAAGGATCAGGTCAGCTTCAGTTTTCATCTGTGTACAGGAAAATAATATCGTTACAAAAATCAGGAGAACGCAATTTTTCATCATCTAATCTGCGTATGGTTAGGTTTCAAAAATAATTATTAAAAGCCAATGGTGAATTATTAATTCTTTTACTGCTGCACAATTTCGTAAATGATTCATATATTTGTTCATTCTAAACCGAAAGAATATGTTGAAAAAGATCTTCACCCCACGGATTATCTATATTGCGGGGATCATCCTTGCAGCAGCCCTTTTCAGGCTGGTGCCCCACTGGCCTAACTTTACGCCGGTGGCAGCCATCGCACTGTTTGGAGGAGCCTGCCTGAACAAAAGATACCTCGCCTTCCTGATCCCTTTGACGGCACTGTTTATCAGTGACCTTATCCTGGGATTCCATGGCATGATGGGGTGGGTCTACACGGGATTCATTATTACTGCCTGTATCGGACTGCTTTTAAAGAAACGCATCACACCTCTTACTGTAACCGGAGCCTCCCTGCTTTCGTCCGTGATCTTCTTTCTTCTGACCAACTTCGGTGCATGGATCGCCAGCCCAATCTATCCGGATTCCTTCGCCGGACTGGTCGAATGCTATGTGGCTGGACTGGCCTTCTTCCATGACGGCAGTTACGGCATCTCCTTCTTTATGAATGAGATCCTTGGGAGTCTTTTCTATAATACGATCCTGTTCGGAAGCCTGTACCTGGTGAGCAGGCGGTTCCCTGCACTGGCAAAAGTATAATCTCGGAGCTGGACGTAAATAACCATGAATCCTGTCTTTACCCGCCGCAGCATACGGAAGTTCACACGTGAACCCGTTTCCGGTGAACAAGTTGAGCTACTGCTGAAAGCCGGACTGTGCGCTCCCTCGGCACGCAACAAGCAGCCCTGGCACTTTATTGCTGTAACGGACCATGACCAGCTGGACCGGATCCCCCGTTATCATCCCTATGCTTCGATGGTGCCGGAGGCGACACTGGCTATCCTCGTCTGCGGCGACCTACAGATGGAAAGTGAGATCGGTTTCATCGCACTGAATTGCGCAGCCGCCACCGAAAATATTCTCGTGACTGCTGCAGACCTGGGCCTGGGATCCGTATGGCTGGGTGTCTACCCGAGAGAGGAAAGAATGGCCGGCATGAAAGAACTGTTCAGCTTACCGGACCATATCGTTCCCGTTTCCCTGATCGCTGTTGGTCATCCTGCAGAACACAAACCTCCCAGAAGTGATTTTAACTGGAACAAAGTCAGATACAACCAATGGTAGCGCTTTAATGGATTCTCCGTTTGTCAGTGCTTTATGTCAGAAAAAAAGGTATTTTTGTACAACATACCCTGATCATGGCTTTTAAATTCTTCCATACTCCAAAACCAAAGCAATTCGAATTCAAGCCAAGGTATTACGATCCCAAAAAGGAGGAGCTGGAGCAGCGGAAAAGAGAACTGGGACTGTCGGATTCGAGCGATCCGGAACTGAGACTCAGATCACAGATGCAACAACGTTGGAGAAGTGAACGCAAAGAGGCCAGGAAGAAGTCCGGCACCCAGAGGCTGATCATCTTCATTCTGCTTGCCCTTGTTCTGATATACCTTCTATTTCTGAGGAAATAATGGCTGATATCATCCAGTTATTGCCCGATGGGGTCGCAAACCAGATCGCTGCCGGAGAGGTGATCCAGCGGCCTGCATCTGCTTTGAAGG
>JAQUQD010000066.1 GCA_028716265.1 Bacteroidales bacterium
CGCTACTTTTATAACCGGATCGAAAGTGTCCTCGGAAAATCAATCCAGCTGGCTTTTTACAATACGTTCCTGAACGATCCGGGATATATCCGGAAAGACATTGAGAACATCAAGGCGGTAACCCTGGAAGATGTGAAGAGGGTCTATGAAAAATACATCAGAAACAAACCTCATGTGGTGACCAGTTTTATTCCAAAAGGCCAGCCGGGCATGATGGCTGAGCAGTCGGTCCCTGCAGGAGTCAGGGAGGAGAATATTAGTGAGGCGAGCCAGGTTGCCATCGAAAGCTCTGTTGTGGAAGAAATGGTAAAAACGCCCTCTTCCATTGACCGGACGGTCGAACCTTCACTCGGACCTGTATCCGGTGTGAATATTCCGTCAATATGGAAAGAGTCACTGGCCAATGGCCTTCGGGTTTATGGGATCCATAATAAGGAACTGCCGCTGGTGGAGATCAGCATGGTGATCAACGGGGGTGTCCTGCAGGATAATATTGCATTGCCCGGCGTGTCGGGCATGGTAGCCAGCGTCCTGCCTCAGGGAACCAAAAACAAAACGCCCGAACAACTGGAAGAGGAAATTGAGCTTCTAGGCAGCACAATACGTGTGAATTCGGGAAGGGAGGAGATCACGGTCAGCGCCAGCTGTCTGTCAAGAAACTTTGCAGAAACAATGGGGCTGATCACTGAGATCCTGCTCGAACCGCGCTGGGACTCGGCAGAGTTTTCCATGGCACGAATCCGGACCAGGAACAGCATCATCCAGGCCGAAGCGCAGCCCCGGACCGTGGCCAGACAGGAATTCAACCAGCTGTTGTACGGCACTGAACAGATCTTTGGCTATAATCCTGACGGGACAAAGGAATCCATCGATAATATCACTCTCGATGACCTGAAAGCATACTATGAAAAGAATTTCTCACCATCCATCACCACAGTCCATGTTTCAGGCAATGCCAGCAGAGAGCAGGTCCTCGAGGCATTGAAACCATTGGAGAAGGATTGGAAATCCAAAGAGGTCACGATAAATCAAATAACGGCACTGCCAAATCCCTCCGTCTCGCAGATCTATTTTGTTGACATCCCCGGCTCCAGGCAGTCGGTGATCATGATCGGTTACCTGGCCATGACCAGGGATGATCCTGACTTCGTGAAAGCTGATTTCATCAATTACAGGCTTGGAGGAGCATTCACCAGCATTTTCAACCAGATCCTGCGTGAGGAGAAGGGATATACGTATGGGGCTTCAAGCTACTTCCAGGAAATGAAGAATAAAGCTCCCTTTATTGCATCCACCAGCGTGAGGTCTGATGCCACCTTTGAAACAGTGAAAATATTCAGGGAAGAGATGGAAAAGTATCGAAACGGTGTATCAGAAGAAGATCTTCTGTTCATCAAGAACTGCATGATCCTGTCGAATGCACTGCGGTTTGAGACCAACGGATCGCTGACCAACATGCTGTTCATGATATCGAAGTACGGATTCCCCGACGATTATATCAGGAATGATGAAAAGATCATCCAGGGAATGACGGTCGAAGAGCATCGGGCTATTGCCGAAAAATACATTGTGCCTGACAGAATGTACTATGTGATTGTCGGAGATGCTGTTACTCAGATGGCTCCCCTGGAAGAGATAGGTTTTGGAAAACCCGTTCAGGTGAAGCCGGTGTTCTGATATCCGGTGAGCGATCCCGATTTCGCGAAATTTACCCAGGCGAATGCCGGGATTCATTGGGGCAAGCTGGCGGATATCTGATTTGTTTCCCTGTTTTACCGGAGGATAAGTGTTGATTTTTGCAATTTGCTCCTTGATTTTTTCGATCTTGCAGGTAAAAATACAATCTCCATGAAAGTACAGTTGTATTGCTTCTGCACCTTTATGTTCATGATTTTCGGGCCATGTATGGTGTATGGCCAGGCATTCAGGGTCGAATCCCCCGGCAAAGGGATCTACGCGCTGATTGACACAAAAGACAGCATTTCAGCCAGAATTTACTGTCAGGATGATTTCATCATGGAGCTATCCGGCCTGTCCATGGATATAAGGGATAAGGGCGTGCTGGGTCCGGGTGCCGTTGTTGGGGATCACGTGATGCGAAGCCTGGATACAGCCTATGTCCCCGTGGTGAGGCAAAAGAGTGAGCGGATTCGTGACCGGTTCAATGAACTGGAGATCCGGTATAAGAGTGGTTATTCACTGATTTTCAGGGTGTATGACAATGGCATCGCATACAGGTTCAGTACACGCTTTGCCGGCGATATCACCGTGGAGGATGAAAAGTGCCAGCTGGTGTTTCCCGCTCAGACCCATATCTATTTCCCGGAAGAGGAAAGTTTTTTCTCGCACAATGAGCGGGGCTACCTGTATCTTCCGGTCGACAGTATTGTTGCGGGGCGCTTCTGCAGCCTCCCGGCTTTGGTGGAATCATCCCGGGGCGTCAAGATCCTGCTGACAGAATCATCACTGGAGGATTATCCGGGCATGTGGCTTGCCGGTAAAGGCAATCATATCCTTGAATCTCTTTTCCCGGCTTACCCCAAAATTGTCGAACAGACCAGGGACAGGGATGTAAGGGTTACCGAACGCTACGATTACATTGCCAAGACCCATGGTTCGCGCGATTTTCCCTGGCGGATCGCGATGATCGCCCGGAATGACGGTGAACTGATCACCAACCAGCTTCCCTGGCTGCTGTCATCTCCATGCCAGATCGAAGATCCTACCTGGGTGAGGCCCGGTAAGGTGGCCTGGGACTGGTGGAACGCCAACAATATCTATGGGGTTGACTTTAAAAGTGGTATCAATACGCAGACATACAAATACTTCATTGATTTTGCCTCTGCGCATGGGATCGAATATATGATCCTGGATGAGGGCTGGTACATGCTGGGCAACCTGCTGGATGTCAGCCCGGATATCAATGTGGAAGAGCTCGTCAGCTATGGTAACGAAAAGAATGTCGGGATCATCCTGTGGGTGATCTGGAAGACGCTGAATGACCAGCTTCAGGAAGCCCTGGACCAGTTCCGGGCATGGGGCATAAAGGGCATCAAGGTGGATTTCATGCAGCGTGACGACCAGCCGATGGTGGAATATTACTGGAAAATAGCACGCGAAGCAGCCAGCCGGGAATTACTGGTCGACTTTCACGGGGCCTACAAGCCCTCTGGCCTGAACCGCACCTGGCCGAACGTGCTGACCAGCGAGGGAGTCAGGGGGCTGGAATGGAACAAATGGAGCGATGTGATCACCCCCGAGCATGACGTCACCCTGCCATTTATCCGGATGGCAGCCGGCCCGATGGACTACACCCCCGGCGCCATGCTCAATGCTCAGCAGTCGCAGTTCCATCCGGTCTTCGACCGTCCGGCGAGTCAGGGAACCCGTTGTCACCAGCTGGCGATGTACGTTGTCTATGAAAGCCCGCTCCAGATGCTGGCCGACAGCCCGTCGAATTACCTGAAAGAGGATGAATGCATGGAATTCCTTTCGGAAGTGCCTTCGGTGTGGGACGAAACCGTCGTCCTTGATGCAAAAGTGGGTGATTATGTCGTCATTGCACGCAGAAACGGAACCCGCTGGTTCCTGGGGGGGATGACCGACTGGACATCACGCGAGGTTACCATCGACCTCTCTTTTCTGTCAGCAGAGGCCTATGAATACGATCTTTACCAGGACGGGTTGAACAGTGACCGCTATGCAGGTGATTATATAAAGACCAACGGCCGGGTCTCCTCCCACGACAAGCTGACGGTGCGAATGTACCCGGGTGGAGGTGTGGCGGGAGTGTTGACGCGGATCGGGAACTAAAGCGGACCATTCCCATATCAGCAATCATGAGATTTAAACACCTTCAGGATGAACAAAACGCTTTATATTTGAGAAATTTCAGAAGCATTTGATGAAAATCCGTGGTTTTTCGCCCGTTGAAGCCTGCTTTTACCGCCAGTCGGAAATTCAGGAGCCATCCACACGCATACCATACATCGTGGTGGAGAGTTTCCCTACCCTGGGCATGCTGACAGCACTCCGGTTCCTGGAATGGGCATCCCTGAATCCCGAAGGCGTGATCAGCCTTCCAACCGGCAAAACCCCGGAATACTTCATCTCCTGGACCGAGTTTTTCCTTAACCGATGGAATGACCCTAAAACAAGGGCTATCCGGGAGAAATATGGCCTTACGGTCTCAAGGAAACCTGACCTGAGCAGGCTCCATTTCGTCCAGATCGATGAATTTTACCCCATAGCTCCCAGCCAGCACAACAGTTTCTATTATTATGTAAACAAGTTCTATATTGAAAAATTCAATCTTGACCGTACGAGGGCGTTACTGATCAATGCGGAGGAGATCCCCCTTGCATCGGGCATGCATTACAGCCAGGTCTTCCCCGGGAACGCGATCGATAACACCCTGCGCTACAGGAAATGCTCCACGCGGACCGAATGGATCCAGAGGGACTCCGTTTTTATGATCGACGACTGGTGTACTCGTTACGAGAAAAAGATCCGTGCGTTGGGCGGGATCGGATTTTTCCTGGGAGGTATCGGACCCGACGGACATATCGCTTTCAATATCAGGGGATCCGATCATCATTCCACTACCCGGCTCACGGCAACTAACTTCGAAACACAGGCAGTGGCTGCCGGTGACCTGGGAGGGATTGAAATCTCGAGGTACCGGATGGTGATCACCATCGGACTGGAAACGATCACGTACAATCCGGATGCGACAGCCATCATCTTTGCAGCAGGGGAATCTAAGGCTGCCATCATTAAAGCATCGCTGGAGAGCGAACCGACCAATGTCTATCCGGCCACAGCGCTGCAAAAACTTCCCGGGAGCCGGTTCTATCTTACCAGGGGTGCCGCTTCACGATTGTCGGACAGCAGTAAACGGTTTTATGAGAAAGGATCCTGGGGACATGAAAAAACCGAACGGGCAGTGATTGATCTGTGCAAGAGAATCGGCAAATATGGTCATCACCTGCTAATGGAGGACCTGCAGGCCGATCCGGCCTGCAGCAAGATCCCGGACCTGGACATGTCTGCAGTTACCTCGGTAGAGGAAGGGATCACCAGGAAATTACTGAAAGGATTGGAGCAGGAGCTGCATCAAACTTTTCTTCACACAGGGCCACACCATGACGATATCATGCTGGGACTGCTTCCCCATATTGCTCACCAGCTGAGATCTGCAACGAATGATTTTCATTTTGCGATCCTTACGTCCGGATTTACTGCCATCACCAATTCGTTTATCCGTGAGGTGCTGGAAGACACCCTGATGCTGCTTGATCAAGGGATGATCCAGATGATCCAGTACCCGGACTTTTTTATCAGAGGATACCTGTTCAAATGGGATAAGGATGTTTATCATTACCTGGACAATGTGGCTTCCATGAATCCTCTGGAGAAACGCCGGGGATTGGCGCACAGGGTCGTCAGGGCAATCGTCCAGATCTATGGAGTAAAGGACCCAATTACATTGTCACAACATATCCAATCCATTATTTCCTGTCTCCGTTCAAGTTATGATGGAGAAAAGAATCCTCCTGAGATCCAGACGTTGAAAGGCATGGTCAGGGAGTTTGAAGAGGAGCTGGTCTGGGCCCATTTCGGGGTACAGGTGAAAAACATACATCATCTGCGTCTGGGGTTCTATACAGGGGATATTTTCACTGAACAACCTGATAAGGAAAGGGATGTTAAACCACTTCTGGATCTGATCCTCAGCGTTCAGCCAACCGTGATCAGCATAGCTCTGGATCCGGAAGGCAGCGGACCGGATACTCATTATAAGGTACTGCAGACCCTGGCTGAAGCCCTCAGGGAATGGGACAAAAGGGCTGATCTCAGCCATTTACGCATCTGGGGCTACCGAAACGTGTGGTACCGTTTCCATCCTGCCGAAGCTGACGCGATCGTACCTGTTTCTTTGAACTCCCTCGCCATGACAAGGGAAGCGTTCAGGGATTGTTATGTCAGCCAGGTAAAGGCCTCTTTCCCCAGTCATGAATATGACGGGCCTTTTTCTGAGCTGGCACAGAAGATCTGGGTGGAGCAGCTGAAGGAAATACAGCTTCTGCTGGGGAAGAACTTCTTTTACGAAAATTCCCACCCAAGGATCCGTGCAGCTCACGGCCTGATCTATTTCAGGGAGATGAACCTGCCGGAATTCCTGAAGCAGGCCAGAGAGCTTGCAGCTCACTTCCTCCCCCCCGGCTCAGTATGTTCCAGGAGATAATCCAGCAACAGGGTATAGAGGTGCCGTGAGGTATTCTCCCCTTCATAGATCCCGTGTGACCGGTTGGGGTAGGGCATGACCTGGAACTGCTTATTGTTCTTCACCAGTTCATTGACGAGCTGTTCGGTGTTTTGATAATGGACATTATCATCTCCGGTGCCATGAACGATGAGCAGGTTCCCTTCGAGATTTTTGGCATACGTAAGGGGTGATCCTTCCACAAAACCGTCAAGGTCGTCGGGTATCAGGCCCATATACCGTTCCTGGTAAATGTTGTCGTAGAGTAACTGGTTGGCTACCGGTGCTACGGCCATTCCGGTCTGATAGACTTCAGGGTAACGAAACATCAGGTTCAGGGTCATGGAACCTCCTCCGCTCCATCCCCAGACTGCCATCCTGGCCGGATCCACAAACTTCCATCTGGCGATCTCCTGTGTGGCGAGTGCCTGGTCGCGGGCATTGATGACACCGATCTTGCCGTAGATGGATTTTCTCCACTCCCGCCCTTTGGGACATGGGGTACCCCTGTTGTCCATAGTCATCACAATGTATCCTTTCTGAGTCACCAGCATATTCCAAAGAATGTCATAATCCCACGAATCCGTAGCAGTCTGCCCCCATGGCTCCCCATAGACGTTGAACAGGACAGGATACTTGAACTTTGGATTGAAACCGGGTGGTTTCATCATCCAGCCATCCATTTCGACTCCTTCGCTTGTCTTTACTTTAAAGAATTCCCTGGGTTGTTGCTTCAGTTTGGCCATTGTTTCTTTATACCGTTGATTATCGGCAATAACACGCAGTACTTTGTGCTCAGGGAGGAGGATCATGTTCGTGACAGGAGGAGTATTGACATTGGAGAAAGTATGGTAGGCGAAGCGAAAATCGGGTGAAATGTTATAATTACTTGTTCCCTCAAGGCTTTCAGGCGTCACACATTCCGGTTTCTTTTTACCGTCGAGTTGTACACGGTACAGGTAACGCTGGGTGGCGTTTTCGGGCGATGCCATGAAATAAAGGTATTCTTCCCGAGTGTCGATTCCTTTGATCGAAACAAGATCGAAGTCGCCATTGGTGATCAGGGTCTTCCTGCCATTTTTTATTTCCACGCGGTAGGCATGGCGCCATCCATCGCTTTCACTGATCCACAGGAACTCTTTCCCGTCATTGAGCCACCGCCAGTCATCCACTACATCCAGCCAGGCATCATCCTTATCTGTGAATATGTTTTCCGCTTTTCCGTCGGTGCATCCGCAAAGCCATATCCTGTTGGTGTTTTGCCTCCTGTTCAGTTGCTGTACGAGGATCTGATCCGAGTTTTTGGCCCACATCATGCGGGGCAGGTAGTTTTGCTGCGGATCTCCTGGAATGTCCATCCACGTGATGTCACCGCCTTTGGAAGAGATCGTCCCGATGCGGCAGGAAGATGGTGGCTCCCCCACCTTGGGATACTGGACAGGGACCAGGAATGGATAAAGGGAATCGGTATTGTTGATCATGTAAAAAGTTTTTATTCCCGAAGCATCCAGCTGCCAGAATGCGATCCGTGTACCGTCGGGGCTCCATGAGAATCCATCCCTGCAATGGAATTCCTCTTCATAGACCCAGTCGAACGTGCCGTTGATCAGCGTTTCCGTCCCGTCGAAGGTCAACTGGGTGATTTTGTGAGTGGAAAGATCCTCCACGTAGATGTTGTTTTTTGAAACATAAGCTAGCTTTGTCCCGTCGGGAGAAAATTTGGCGAACATCAGGGAGGATTCTGGAAGTCCCTTGCCCATCTGGGAGAGATTGCCGCCTGGAATATCCAGCAACCAGTAGTCGCCCCTGGAATTGGAACGCCAGACGCGCTTTGTATTGGTGAATAGAAGAATCTTCGAACGATCCTCCGACCATGTCAGGTCATCGAACGACAACGGGATTTCTTTTCCTTCCGGTATGAATTTTTCTGCCTCCACCAGAATGTTTTTTTCTCCGGTCGAACTTTCATAGCGGACGATGTTCCGTCCGAACTTCACTGTTTCCGACCTCTCGAACGTCGTGTACGCAATTCCTCCTTCAATCCAGCGGATGGGCATCACCCTGTCCATTATGAAGTCCATGGAGTTGAAAATCCGGTCGATGGACAGCAGCGAGGGATCTTCCTGTTTCTCCTGAGCCGGTGCGGGTACAGCCTGTAAGAGCAGAAAACCGATGCAGGCAGCAAGGGCAAAAAGCCGTTTCATATGATTTGACCTCGAAGGTATAGGTAAAATCCCCGGAGTATGCACCGGGATCCGATCCCAGGCATTACCTTGGGATTCACAGCAGTGATTACAAATCTTCATAAATTTAAAAAGAGTTTAGATTCATTATGAATGAAAAATCGTTCTTCAAAATTACACTTTTTTTACCCCCCGGATGACATTGATGAGCTCCACCCTGTTCCTGACACCGGTTTTCAGGAAAATATTGTGCGTATGATCCTTCACGGTCTGCAGCGTGATAAAAAGGCTGTCCGCTATTTCCTGGTTGGTCATTCCTTTCAGGATCAATTCAATGATCTCTTTTTCACGGCGGGTGATCTCATGGTTATCATAGTAATCGGTAAGAGACATCGTCTCCTCTGTGGAGGTGTAAGGATACCAGCCCGGGTCCTGATTTTTTGCCAGATAGAGCAATGGAGGAAGAGGTGCAAGAAAATAGAGCAGCAGGTAGGCGAGGGTCAGATAAAGGCTTCGGTCCGACAGCAGAAACAGCGCGAGTACAATGGCCTGCAGCGACAGAAACCAGAAAGAAAAATTTCTGATCCTGCGGCTTCGGGGCGGATTCTTCAACTGACGTGCCCCTTTGAACAGGATGAACGCTCCAACCGCCATGATCAGGGCTTGAAGGATGATCAGCGTGGACCTGATGAGCGAGGGGAAAAGCGCATAGGCTTCCGTTTCTTTTGGAGGGAGTCTCAGAAGGACAAGTCCATAGATCAGGAAAAACAAAAGATGGAAGAGAAAATAGATCAGGGTAAATTTTTGTGGGATGGTTTTCCCCGTCATTTCCAGGCACATCTTGACGAAAAGGTAAAGCCCGATGATCAGAAAAGGGATGCCGATGAAGGGGATCACCTGCCCGACGGTGATGATCATTTTCGGGGGGGATTCCAGGCTATGCAGGATACGTTGCGCAAGAAGCGAACCCAGTAATCCGTAAACTCCAAAAATGACCGTCAGGAACTGGTAATACAGGTAGCTCTGCAAAAAGGGCTGCCTGTATTTTCGATAGAGCCTTGAAGGGATCAGGATCGAGGCGGCACCTGCTCCAAGGAGAATAATAACGAAAAGAATACCGGATACGTCTTTGAGAATGACCATGGGACCTTGCTCTGACAGAGAACCGGTAAAGATAACGAATTCGCGGTATTAAACCGCACTGCACCGAATCACCTTATCCTACCAAAGTAGTGTTTTTACAATATCCAACTTTAGTCTGAAGGATACTCTCGGAACGGGGATTATGTTTGTACCCTGAATCTGACCCTCATTGACATGAAAATCGCGGAATTTATCTCAAAGCGGACAAACCTGCTCATCATTCTTTTTGCGCTCGCTGGGATTTCATCTCTCGCCTTATTGTTTGCTTTATTGAATCCGCGTGCCAATCTGACTATGGGGCCTTATGAAGTGGAGGTCATAAAGGCCGGATGTCCCGAAGAAATGAACAAACACTACCAGATTTTTGGGAAAGACGTCGCGTTTCACTCAAAGACACGGATATGGTATCCTTCCGATCCAGCTCTGAAAGACCTTACCACGGTAATCATGTTCCCGGCAACACGGATTCAATACCGCGGGTTCAAGTGGATGGCCAGACAAATGGCCAGTCGCGGATATGTTGTCACGATATGCAAGCATAAAATGGATCCCGGCTGGGTAACGCTTGTTCCGGGGATCAGGTGGATCGAACGTTCGGGCAGGTCTGTCCAGGAAAAGGATTTTGATATGATGCGCCGGTTCATTGCGGGACTGCCCGGAAAGCATGGCCAGCTTACAGGACGGCTGGCGCTGCAACGGACAGGTGTCGTGTCAAGGATCGGATTGAGCGGAACGATCAATCATTCAGGCAACGAAACGGTGAGGGAATTAAAGAATGGGGTCATCCTGGCCACCGTTGAAGAAAGCATGGATGGAATATTTGTGATATCCAGCGAAGAGTTCGTACCATTCGATCTACCTCGTCGCAAACAAGACCGAACCACCGGGCTGAGAAGTTATTTCGCCAAATGGATGAACCTGGCCACAACGAACATGGAAACCATCGAATTTTTACCGGCCAGAGTGATCATTAACCTGTCAGGGGCTGTCAGAGAATTGAATATGAAGCATTATGTGAACATTCAGGAAGAAATGTTCACTTATTTTGAAAACAGGACTGATTTTTACAGATAGGACGATCTTAAACCATATAACTGATTATCCATTTTTTTTAAAACAATACATTAAGATCAGGAGGAAAATAAAATGAACCAGGTCGTATTAACTTCAGAAAAGGAATTGGTTCCCACCCTGGGTTCCGCATTCCGTCATGGCTGGGTGACCATGATCAATGCGTTTTTGGAGCTTTTTTTGGTTTTACTGATCCTTATTGCCGTAACGATCCCTTTCTGGCCGATCAGCACCTTTGAGGAAAACATCCCTGCCATTGTCATGCTGCAGATCTTTGCCATGGTATATGGACTGATGGTGGTGGCACCGTTTGACTATGGCGCCAAGTATATGTACGTCAAAGCGGTCAGGGGCGAAAAACTGGTCATGAAGGATATTCTCAAGCCCTTTGACGATTATTTAAATGTCATCCTGGCCAATTTACTGACAGGGGCTATCATCATTTTCGGATTCTTCCTGCTGATCATACCCGGGATCCTGTTTGCCGTCAAATTGAGTTTTGTTCCGTACCTGGTCATGGAGAAGAAGCTGGATCCCGTAGAGGCGGTGAAGACCAGCTGGAACATGACCTATGGTGTCAGCTGGACCATTTTCTGGATGGCCATCGTTTCGTTTTTCATATACATCGCGGGGTTGATCTGCCTGCTGATCGGAGTACTTTTTTCGTCGATCTGGGTAAGCGTTTCTTTTGCAGCGATCTACCATGCTCAGAACAAGCTGAAGAATCCCGTTGTGGCGGACGTGATATGAAATAAAATTTCATCTCTACTGGAATAATCGGAACGTTTTCGTATTACTTTTGCCTTTCATTTTTCATAGCAATGAACAGGCAAAAATTCGCTGTCATTGGGATCGGTCAGTTTGGCAGTGCGATAGCGCGTGCCCTGTCGAAAAGCGGAGCCGAAGTAATGGCCATCGACATTGAAGGGGATCTGATCGAATCTATTACGGATGAAGTGGCCTATGCTGTGGCGCTGGATGCGACCGACAAGAAAGCGCTTCTTTCCCAGGATATTAAAGATTATCATACGGTCGTGGTGGCCATTGGCGGTAACTTTGAGCAGGAACTCCTGTGCATTGTGACACTGATGGACCTGGGCATTAAAAGGATCATTGCACGCGCTAGGGGCGCATCCCAGCACCGCATTCTCATGCAGCTGGGCATCAAGGAGATCTTCTCCCCGGAAGATGAAGTTGGGATCATCGTTGCCGAACGGCTATTGAATCCTAACCTGGTATCCTATCTTCAATTGCCGGATGATTACCGGATCGCTGAACTGATCGCCCCGAAACGGTGTGTTGGCAGAACCCTTGACGACATTGACCTGCGTGACCGCTACCGGCTGAGCCTGGTTACGATAAAAAAAGAAACAATCGTTAAAGTTGATGACGAACCGGTGGTCGAACAACATATTGCCGGAGTACCGGATTCCAAAACGGTTATTGATGAAAAAGACTTTCTGGTGGTTTTTGGCAAAAACAAGGATATAGACCGTTTTATCGAGATCAATGACTGATCGCGTCCTTTCTACCCACTCTTCCTATGAACAAAGCTTTCATTAACAGGATCAGGGAGCGGATCAATGTTCGGTTATTCACCCATAAGAATCTGGTTCTACGCAGCTTACGGATTGCCTCCCTGCTGGTATCCCTGGTGACGATTGCCAGTATTATTTACTATTACGGATACCCAAAGACCACTGAAGTCACTTCCATCGTCAGCACCATTATCACAATAAGCATTGGCTTCTATATCTTTAAATTTCTCACCCATATTTTCTATGATTTTCATCCAGGCCGGTTTATCAGGGAGAATCTGACCGAAGCATTGATCCTGCTTTTCATCCTTCTTTTTGCCTTATTATACCAGATCTTCAATATTCCCATCATCAATTACGTGAGCAAGACCCTTGGATTTGACATCCGGCCTTATGTCCTGTTATTTGTCCAGCTTTACTTTTTCATCATCGTCGGTTTTGAAACAGGCAAGGCAAGTCACAAGCTCCGGCTGTTCAAACTGGGTCCATCGTCCCTGATGACCCTTTCCTTTATTATTCTGATTTCTGCCGGCACGGTTTTATTAATGCTTCCCGAGATGACCCATTCGGGCATTCGGTTCATTGATGCCCTGTTTACATCAACCAGCGCCAGTTGTGTCACCGGCCTCGCGACCGTTAATACCGCGAATCATTTCACGCTGAAGGGCCAGATCATCATAATGATCCTCTTTCAGCTGGGAGGTATCAATATTGTATCCTTCGCGACGTTTTTTGCCACGTTTTACCGGTCCGACAGCGTCAGGTACCAGTCCATTATGAAGGATTTCCTGAGTACGGACCGGTTATCTGACACCCGTACCTTGTTGCGGAGGATCGTATTTTTCAGTCTTATCATTGAACTGGCAGGCGCGATCCTGATCTATTTGACCTGGAACGACCATGTGGTATTCAGAGGATCTGCTCAACAGGTATACTTTTCTGTTTTTCATAGTATCTCTGCATTTAACAATGCAGGTTTCTCCCTGTTTCCCGGGGGCCTGACCGAACAATGGGTGGCACAGTCGCATAGCCTGCATTTGTGCCTTGCCTTGTTGATATTCCTGGGGGGAATTGGTTTTGCAACACTGGAGGAATTATTTGAACTGATGACTCACAGGAAGAAGTTGATCCATCCTTGGAAGAATCTCTCGGTTGCCTCGCGCCTGGTATTGATAACATCCTTATCCCTTATTCTGGCAGGAGCATTGGTTTTTATGTATGCCGAATGGGATCTTACCCTATCCGGCATGGATTTTAAAAGTCTTGTGGTGAACAGTATTTTTCATTCGGTCAGTTCCAGGACAGCAGGATTCAGTACGGTTGATGTTGCCATATTTACCCAACCCGTGCTGATCTTTTTCATTTTCCTCATGTATGTGGGGGGATCGCCCGGGGGAACGGGTGGAGGCATTAAGACCACTACATTTGCCATCATTATAAAATCGGCGTTTGCTACCATTCGCGGCAAGCGGAATGTGGAGGCATATCATCATACCATTGCTTTTTCACTGATTGACAAGGCCTATACGATCGCGCTGTTTGCCATGTTCCTGATCTTTATCTCTGTTTTTCTCCTGTCGTTCACCGAACCCGATGTCCGGTTTCTTCACCTGCTATTTGAAGAAGTGTCAGCCTTTGCGACGGTCGGGCTTTCAACGGGCATTACTCCTTTGCTGTCAGATGCAGGAAAAACGATCATCATCGTCAGCATGTTCATCGGAAGGATCGGTCCGCTTACCCTGGCCCTGTTCCTGAGCCGGCCCATCATCTCCACGCATTACCAGTACCCCGAGATCCACGTGATGGTTGGATAACGGAAGAGGAGTGAGGAGAAATAGCTAATGAATGAATGCTTGAGTCAATCCAAAATTATACATTTCCTGCCCTTTGAATGTACGGTAAACTTGTGTATTTTCGTTTTTCCGATATATCTAACTTAACTTCAAATGACAACGAATGATAACGAATGACAACGAATCACTACAAATCACTACGAATAACCACAAATAACCACAAATAACCATGACTCACAAACATCTCCTTCCCATCGTTCTATTGATCCTTTCCGCCTGTTCAAATCCCCGTCCGGAAAAAGGATCAGATACCTTCCCTGACTTGAAAGGCGAATATCTTGGGCAGGAGCTTCCGGGAGACACCGTTATGATCTTTGTGCCGGGCATCATCAGCACCGGGATGGACGAAAGAGACGCCGCATTCACCTATGCTGGCAAGGAATTCTTTTTCACCCGGGTCATCGATTCCATTTACACCATCTTTCACATGGAAGAGATTGATGGCCGGTGGACTGAACCTGAAGTTGCCTCTTTTTCGGGCAAATATGATGATGCCGAACCCTTTTTCTCCACACGGGGCCACGGACTGTATTTTATTTCCAACCGTCCCTCGGATGGCAAACCGTATACTAAGAATGATTTCGACATATGGTACACGTACAAGACACTGGAAGGATGGATGGATCCCCAGCCTCTGGGCGCTCCTGTCAATACCGGCCAATTAGAATTCTTCCCTTCAGTGACTCATGACGGCACCCTGTATTTTGGAAGAAATGATCCGGGCAACACCCGGAGCGATATTTACCGATCCAGAAGGACGGAGGGTAAATTCAACGAGCCGGAGAAGCTCCCCGACATCATCAATGGCCCTGCAAATCCTTTCAATGCCTGCATCGCTCCTAATGAGACTTACCTGATCTTTTCTGCATACAGGAGCGACTCCTCTCATGGGAAAAGCGATTATTATATCAGTTTTCGCGATGAGGACGACACATGGAGCCAGCCGGTCAATCTGGGGCCCGGGATCAACACGGCAGGCGATGAATGCTCGCCTCACATCACTCCCGGCGGCAAATATCTGTTTTTTGCATCCAACGGCAATCCGTTACAGATCCATGATCCTTCCGTCCTGATCGATCCCGGCGTTCAGCCGTACCTTGGTTCGGGCGGATCCCTCGGGGGAACTGGCCTCCCATTGAACGGTAGCACCGATATCTATTGGGTTGAAACCCACGCTCTTATCAAGAAGCTGAAAAAGTAAACACGGTTTAACGGTTCCTGCCTTTTTGTCATTCCTGATGATTTGGCCTATGGATTGATCCCTTCAATCCCTCATCAAATCCCTATTAAATCATCTTATGGAT
>JAQUQD010000067.1 GCA_028716265.1 Bacteroidales bacterium
TTTTACAAAGCGAGCATCGTCAACGGACTGACCGGATGGAACTATTACATGTTCTCGCAGGGAAGAAATCCTGCACGCAGGGGTTATTCCGGCGCTACATTCTACTGGTTCACGCCGCTTACTCCGGAAGGACAGCGCACCAGCTCTTTTACGCTGGTACAACGGATCAACAAGCTGGTTAGAACTATTGAATCCATCATCGTTGAAGCAGAGCGGAAGGCGGAAGTCTGCGTCCTGTTCTATCCGCCATATTATGCAACGGAGCTGGAGCGGCCTGAAGAAGGCGCTTCCGGGCTCCAGTTTGTGGCAAGCGGCATCCGCAGGCCGGCCTATTTTGATGGATTGTTGAGAGTGATGCAGATCCTCAATGTGGATTACGATATGGCGGATCTGAGCAAGTCATCTTCCGGTATACTGGCTAAATACCGCCAGGTGTGGGCATTCAGCACTGATGAGATGAACGCCGCGGATCAGCAAACCCTTGTGGATTATACCAGAGGCGGCGGAAACCTGGTGATCTTCCCCTGTCTGCCTGACCGGGAGATGACACAAAGACCCTGCACTGTCCTTCGTGAGGCTCTTTCACTGGAACCGTCGGGAAAAGAAGTCATTGATTCACCATTGATCGATATCTATGATTTGAATGATATCAAATGTGCCAACCCTCAGATCATTTATTCCGAAGAGTCCCTTCTCGGTGCGGAGGTCATCGCCCGGACCATCAAAGGCAACGCGTGCGGATTTACCCGATCGGTTGGTTGGGGATCCATTACCCATCTGGGAACCTGGCTTGGTTTCGACACCGAAGGACATAGACCCGTTTACGAGGCTATCCTGACCCGGTCGGGCGCCAGGTTGAGGCAGGCGTCTGCATCCAGTGAGAACCTTACTGTAAGAGAGCGCTTTACCGATATTGGATCGGCTATCCTTTTCATCGGGAATTACTATAACGAGGAACAGATGGGAAGCGTTACCTATACCCGTCCGGGAAATGGTGAACGTGTTTCGATACCTTATGACGGGCGAGAGATCGTATGGCCGGCCCTGTACGGAGTGCTTACTCCGCTTTGTATGCCTATCGCTGACGGGATTACAGTTCTGCATACAACTTCTGATATCCTTGGAATTGAAATGGCTGATGGCAAGATAAAGATTACGCTCTTTGGAGACCGGGATCTGGCCGGTGAGATCGTTTTTGAAGGGGAGAAAATCAATGCCTTTGATTCTGCAGGAATTGAGGGAGATATGGTGAAGATGATCCGAATGAATGATTGTATTATATTAAATTACAATCATATACATAGGAAAGAATTTATTCTTAACATAAAAGTCAAGAATTTGTAATCCTGAAATTGCATCTTATTTTTTACTACAGAGGCGCGCATAGGGTACTCGGAGGCGCACGGAGGGAGGAAATTTATTGGTTTGAACTCCAGCTCATTCCGATTGGTGTCTGGACTTAATTTAAGTTCAGGTGAAAACACCTGGAATTATTCTGGATTACCCCTCCCCTTACTCCCCCTCCCCTTCAAGGGTAAGGGGTCGGGGGAGAGGTCGAATCACATTAAAACTCCGAGCGCCTCCGTGTTTCCTCCTTACGCCTCTGTGGTTGAATATTCAGATTCTTAACTGATCATGGATTCCGAACGTATGAAAATAAAAAATTCCCATGGCCTTTCCATTGAATTCCTGGAAAATGGCTTAATAAAAAGCATTGAAGCCCATCCCATCCGGATAAGCCTTAAGCCGGCGACCCTGTTTTCCAGATCCGGTGCAAATCTTTTTTTAAGAAACCGATCCGGAAACATCGAATACAAAGTTCTCCTGGGTCCGGCTAGTGACAGCTGGTTCCTCGTGAAGGATAATGTCTATTATGTACAGGGCAGCTGGGACGGTATTGAGTACCAGGTCGCCCTGCACCTGTCAGAAAAAAGCCTGAGCTGGCAATTCGTCATTGACCTCACACATCGCTCCGGGGAATCGAAGGAGCTTGACCTGATATGCGTTCAGGATGTGGGGTTAAAGCTAGCTTCGGATGGACTGGTCAATGAATATTACGTAAGCCAGTACCTTGAGCGGAGGATCCTGGAGGATATGCAGTACGGTGCGGTGGTTTGCTGCCGCCAGAACATGAAGGAACCGACGAGCAATCCCTGGCTGATGGTGGTATGCAGGAACGGAGCCTTGTCAGCCAGTACGGATGGCATGGTGTTCTACGGAAAAACATACCGTGAAAACGGTAAACCGGAAGGCCTGCTCGATGAAATTCTTGGTGGCGAATATGCAGGAGAATCTTCGGTGATCGCATTGCAGGAAAAGCCATTCCGGCTGGCTGACGGGGAACAGCACCGGTCTGTCTTTATTTCCACTTTTTTGCCTGACCACCCACAGGCAACCTCCGGTTCTGACTTGTTTCGGTTGCCCTTGCTTATTTCCGAGTTTGACGATAAACTAACGGTTCCACTATCGGATCAGTGGAAGATACCGGTTGGAAACCTGTTCAATACATCTTCTTTTTTACCAGTCGAGGACCTGAATGAGGATGAACTGATACGGTTTTTTGGTACTGACAGGCGTCACTGCGAATGGGAGGGCACCAGGTTGTTGTCGTTTTTCTTCAGCCAGAACGATCATGTAGTGCTTCGTGCCAAGGAGATCATGGCTGACAGACCACATGGACATATCCTTCAGACCGGATCCGGGTACATTCCTGATGAAAACATCATGTCAACGACATGCTTCGCAATGGGTGTCTTCAATTCCCATTTGTCGCAGGGGAATACAAATTTCAACGTTTTGCTTTCCATTTGTACGAGTCAGTTCAATCTGGGACTGGAAGCAGGGCAGAGGATCTTTGCTGAGGTAGAGGGGAGGTTTTATCTGCTTGGAATTCCTTCGGCTTTTGAGATGGGATTGAATCATTGCCGTTGGATCTATAAATACGGGGAACACTGCCTTCAGGTCCGGACATGGACATCCAGGAACATTCCACAGGTTAATATGGACTTTAATGTGCTTCTGGGAGAGCCGTTAAATCTGATCATTACGCATGATTTCGATGCGCTGAACGGATGGTACATGGCTCCTGGCAGTTCTGCCGGTGAGTTCACCGTAAAGCCAAAGGAGGGAAGTATGTTAATAGGCAGTTTTCCGCAGGCCCGGTTCAGGATTGTGCTGAACAAACCGGATGCCGGTGTTCATCTGCTTGGTAATGGAGCGTTGTATCCTGATCATAATGGCCATGGCAGCCCTTTGTTCATACTAGGGGCGGACCAGACTTCCGGATTTTGTATGAGTTTCATCGGAGAGGTATGCACGACGCATGACGCCATAAGGATTGATGACGCCGATAAGCAATTTCTTGCGGATTGCATGGATGCACGTTCATTGTGGCATGATCTCAGTTTGAACCTTTCCCTGATCGGAGAGCAGCCAGACATTGATGTTATCCGGGAAATAATGCCCTGGTATGGCATGAATGCGCTCACTCATTTCCTAACACCTTACGGGCTGGAACAATTCAGCGGAGCAGCCTGGGGAACACGGGATGTGGCACAGGGCCCGATCGATATGCTGCTTACCATGGAAAAATATGACGAAGCGAAGCAGTTGCTGAAGATCATTTTCTCCAATCAGAATCCCGACGGAGGCTGGCCACAGTGGTGGATGTTCGATAGCTATCCTAGCATACGGGCTGACAGTTCGCACGGAGACATCTTTTATTGGTGCATCATCGCTCTGGTGAATTATATAAAGATCACCGGTGATTTACATATCCTGGAGGAGAGGTTACCATATTACCAGGAAAAAGAAACTGGTCCTGCCGAACGAACACCTCTGAGCGAACACGTTGACAGGCTGATCGGCATGATCATTCAATCCTATATCCCGGGCACTGCACTCGTTCCCTTCGACGGCGGCGACTGGAACGATTCACTGCAGCCGGTCAGCAGAGAGTTGGCCCGGCGAATGATCTCCAGTTGGACGGTGGAAATGAATTACCAGGCCTTCAACGCTTACTATCATATCTATAAGAAGTTAGGCGAAACTGAAAAAGCAGGTGAATTGCTTGCGATCTGCGATAGGATCAGGGCTGATTTCAATAAATATCTTATCAAAGATGGGGTGGTCGCAGGTTATGGACTGATGGAGGATAACGGCAGCATACGCTTACTGCTTCACCCGTCAGACAAGCAGACCGGTATCCACTACAGCATTTTGCCGATGGAGCGTGGTATTCTCAGCGGGATCTTCACTGCGGAGCAGGCCCGGCACCATCTTGACCTTATTGAGCAACATCTGAAGGGGCCGGACGGGGCCCGTCTGATGGATCGTCCGCTGAGGTATAAAGGAGGGATCCAGGATTTTTTCCAGAGGGCGGAAAGCAGCACACATTTTGGCCGGGAGATTGGGCTGATGTACGTCCATGAGCACATTCGTTATGCAGAATCGCTTGCCTGTACCGGCAGAGCCGATGCTTTTGTGAAAGCGCTGCGCCAGGCAATACCGGTCGGGTATAGAGATATAGTGCCATGCGCTGATGTGCGTCAAGCCAACTGTTATTACAGCAGTTCCGATGTCGCCTTCAGGAATCGTTATGTAGCGGATGAATGCTACAATGACGTCATTGCAGGGAAAATGACCCTCAGAGGCGGCTGGCGGGTGTACTCCAGCGGCCCCGGCATTTTTATCAGTTTGGTCGTGACACGACTGCTGGGATTGCGGATTGAGGAAGGTAATGTCATTATCGATCCCGTTATGCCGAATTCGCTGGACGGATTATCCGCTTCCGTTGATTTTCTGGGCCGAAGGATCAGGTTCAACTATTCCATCAAAGATGGCAATTATAGTCCGAAATCTATTTTAATCAATGGTGCAAGTATCCACTTCACCTTGGATAAAAATTCCTATCGCCAGGGTGGGGCGGTCGTTGATAAGGATCAATTTACGGCACTGCTGGGACTGAAGCAAAATGTTGTGAGGATACGGCTATAGAAAATTTTGAAGCCATGTTTATCCCCTACGGGGAATAAAATATTATCCTTCGTTTTATTCTACAATACTAGATGCCCTACGGGCAAAGCAAAAGTTTAATTTCATCCCGTCCCATAGTTTTATCCATTTCCGTGTAACGGTTTAGATACTAACTGCCCTATAGGCAAGGGAAGGGAATTCGGCCTTTCCCATTACCGCGTAACGGTTCAAGTATGGTAGTATTGTTGCATTGTAGCCGCAATGGATCAATCCAGATATGATCATTCCCCGTAAGGGATTAACAATGAATGATAAATGTTTATTTCATACAAAACCGTAATTTTATGCATAATTGAGCCAGGTTAACCATTACAACACATTGTATATGAGTAATATATTTACAAAGATCCTGATCGCGTTCAGCATGGTATCTGTGATAAGCCTGCCGGTGCCAGCGCAGGAGCATGGGATGTGCCCAACTTCAGCAAGACGTCTTTCGGACCGGATGCCTGTGCGACCGGGGGAACGGGATTCGGCACCATGGGCACCATCGTGGCAGTGGAGAGGGGATGGATTGCCAGGGATACGGCAGTACGCCGCCTTGTTCAGATCGCCGATTTCCTGGTTAACGCAGACTGCTTCCATGGTATCTATCTCCATTTCATGGACGGACGAACAGGTAAGACCATCAAAACGATGAGAAAAACCTATACTAGCATTGGAGCCCCAACAACGACTTTAACATGAACCTCCCGATCTGGGGGTGGAACGAGTGCCTGATCACGTATATCATAACGGCATCCTCTCCATATCATGCCATTTCAAAAGATGTATACGATGGTAGCTTGACAGGTAGCAGTGGTTTTAAAAAACGGCAGATCATATTATGGCATCCCTCTTCCACTCGGCAACTACGATGGGGGAGGCCCGCTTTTCTTCGAGCATTATACGTTCATAAGAGGTTGAAGAGCTATGGAGAAAACTGCCGGGGATTGACAGCCGGCGACAGTTACAGAGGATATGCTGCTCACTGCCCGGAGGTAGACTTCGGCGTCATTCAGCCCACAGAAGCACTGTCATCCTTTCCGTTTACTCCTGAATTTTCGATGCAGGCGCTCTTGCATTTCTATTATGACCTCGGAGACCACATCTGGAGCGAATACGGCTTTGTGGATGGATTCAGCGAGGCACAAAACTGGTACGCCAAAAGCCACCTGGCTATAGACCAGGGACCGATCGTGGTGATGATCCAGAACTATCGTTCGGGACTGCTCTGGAAGCTTTTCATGCAGGATCCGGAGATACAAAATGGGCTCAGGAAGCTGGAAGATGAGGCAGTTTACGGTTCTGATTGCCGAAGGTATCCCGATCCAGAATGGTATCAATTCAGTGATTTCAGATTCTGAAGTGCTTCAGGGGCAAATTTGTGGACGTTTCCGACGAGGGTGCAGGTTTCTAAAATTTCACATTCCCCGCAGGTCTGAAATCCTTTTGAATTCGCGCATATCCTTATTTCGCACTGAGTCACGTGCCCGAATTTCACACCGGGTTCCCTGCAACCGGTACAATTGATCATTTCAGGAGTAATGTCCGGTGCATTAAATTGAGCTTTCCACGCCTCAGCTGTTTTGACGCGCATTTCATAATCATCGGCGATGGTGGCGATTCTGGCATCGCATGTGGCGCAGTTCAGGCCACAGCAGGAGATTAGTTTTTCCATGTCAGGTAAAATTGGTTTTGAATGTTCGTTTTGCTTGTAGTTTGGCTTCTAGCCCTTCTATATTCTGAACAGGATAGTTTATCATGAATTTTTTGCACCTGTAAAATTACGGAGATTTTAATTGGATCACCACCTTACCTTTCGCGTGTCCCTTGCTTAGGTAATCCATTGCCTCTGAGGCCTTTTCAAGTGGATATCGCCGTTCAATTACCGGTTTGATGACACCTTTCTCTAGAAGCCCTGCCAGAAATTTCAGGTCATTACGGTTCGCTTTGGCCGATAAGGACTTCATTCTCTTTGATCCCAAAGAAATCAACCGGCCAAAGAGAAGCGATTTGAAGATCTGCGATAGCGAACCGCCGATCATGACGAAGGTCCCATCCCGGGACAACATTTTCCGGTAGGCCAGTAACGGATAATTGCCGTTAATTCCCAGAATGATATTGTATCGCTTACTGCTTTTTGTGAAGTTCTCTTTGGTGTAATCAATCACATGATCGGCACCCAGGGACAATGTTTGCTGAACATTCTTCGAGCTGCATACGCCGGTTACTTCCGCTTCAAAATATTTGGCCAGCTGAACTGCAAATGTTCCGACACCCCCTCCGCTTCCGACAATAAGCACATTATGTCCTTTCTGGATGCGGCTTTTGTCACGCAGCGCCTGAAGAGCGGTCTGGGCTGCTATAGGTATCGCAGCTGCTTCATCAAAAGAAACCGTTCCAGGCTTGATTATCAAGGCTATCTCAGGAGCTGTGACATATTCTGCCATCCCCCCGAAGCCATAATTAGCAAGATCCCCCACGACTTCATCCCCAGGTTTGAACAATGAGATGTTTTGACCAACGGATTCGATCCGGCCGGCGATATCTGCTCCAAATATCTTTCTTTTAGGAATGATTCCCATTTTCATCGAACGATAATCGGCAGCGTTCAATGAGACAGAATGTATTTTTATCAGAACCTCATTTTCTCCGGGCACCGGTTTTTCCACATCGCCATAGACCAGTTTATCAGGACGGGCTTTTTTGTCATATACGACTGCTTTCATTTTTTCATAATCATTTTTTAGTGATTGTGGAGTCAACATGGTGACTTATACTCTGAACTGGCTGGGTAGGTCATCGTAATGGCCGGACCGGAGTCACGGCATAAATGTAGTGTTTTTTATAAGAGATGTGCACGTCATCCCGAATGCAGTGAGGGATCTTTTAAAATAAAATAAACTCTATACATCCACAGACTGCCCCAACACTCAAATCATTTGCTTAAATTTGAGGTCTGATACGAATAGATCTCCATTGTTTTTCCTATGAGGATGCCGTTATTTTATGGATCTTTCTTTCTTGCATGTGTCCTGTTATGTATATCCCAAATTACCACTGCCCAGCTCAGTGAATCCTATGCGCGCCTCTGTGGTTAACTATTAATCGCCCAATACACTATAAATTAATGATTTATGAAAAGAACCGGACTCTACCTTATTTTATGTTTATCTCTTCCCATCCCTCTAAACATGGTTGCCCAGCAGAAAACCTACTGCAATCCGGTGAACATCGATTACGGTTACACTTCGATCCCGAATTTCAGCGAATGGGGCCATCACCGCGCTACAGCCGATCCGGTGATTGTCAACTACAAGGGGGATTATTTTTTATTTTCCACTAATCAATTGGGGTACTGGTGGAGCAACGACCTCATCAAGTGGAACTTCATCCCCCGCAAATTCCTGCGCTCCTGGAATGAAGGTTACGATGAACTCTGTGCACCCGCCGTGGGCATCATCGACGACACCATGCTGGTGTTCGGTTCTACCTACACCAGTGAGTTCACGATCTGGATGAGCACAAATCCCAAAGAAGACGAGTGGAAACCATTGGTGGAGAAGTTTACCATTGGCGGGTGGGACCCGGCCTTCTTCACCGACGACGACGGGCGTTTCTACATGTACAGCGGAAGCAGCAATCAATACCCCATCTACGGTGTCGAACTGAACCGCAAAACCCTTCAACCTCTGACAGCCCGGAGGGAGATGTACATACTCGAGCCCTGGCGATACGGCTGGCAGCGTTTTGGTGAACACATGGACAATACGTTCCTGGATCCCTTCATCGAGGGTGCCTGGATGACAAAGCACAATGGCAAATATTATCTCCAGTACGGTGCTCCGGGGACTGAATTCAGCGGCTATGCCGACGGAGTGGTGGTGGGCAGTGATCCTCTTTTCGGGAATGCCTCTGAGCCCCAGTCGATGCCCTTCAGCTTCAAACCGGGTGGTTTTGCCCGAGGTGCCGGCCATGGGTCCACTTTTCAGGATACCTGGGGCAACTTCTGGCATGTTTCCACCATGGCCATTTCAGTCAAGAACAATTTTGAACGAAGGATCGGCATCTGGCCGGCAGGATTCGATTCGGATAATGTTATGTTTTGTAATACTGCCTTCGGAGATTATCCCACTTACCTGCCCACCGATGAGGCCAATCACCTGGAAAGCCGGTTCACAGGATGGATGCTGCTGAACTACCAGAAACCGGTCATCGTTTCATCAACCTATGGCTCATACGAAGCTAATTATGCAGTGGATGAAAATATCAGGACATACTGGTCCGCGAAAACCGGGAACGATGGTGAGTGGATCCAGTCGGACCTTGGTGCCATTTCGTCAGTTTATGCCATCCAGATCAATTATGCGGATCAGGATGCTGAGTTTTCAGGCAAATCCAGCGGTGTGTACCATCAGTATGTAATTTATGAGTCATCGGACGGCAGAAACTGGAAAGTGCTGGTGGATAAGAACAGAAATAAGACGGATGTTCCTCATGATTACATTGAACTGAAAAAGCCGAAGGAAACACGTTATCTCAAGCTGGTGAACATACACATGCCCACCGGGAAATTTGCAGTCAGTGGATTTCGTATCTTTGGCCACGGTTCGGGAGAAAGACCGGAAGCTGTGAAAGAGTTTACCGCGCTCAGGACAGAGAAGGACAAGCGCAGTGCCTGGCTGAAGTGGTGCCCGGTTGACAATGCGTATGCGTATAATATTTACATGGGAACCGAACCCGATAAACTTTATAATTGCATTATGGTCCACAGCGCCAATGAATACTGGCTCAAGACCATGGATAGCGAAGCAACGTATTATTTTACGATCGAGGCGATCAACGAAAATGGGGTCAGCGACCGTTACCCGCTGGTAAAGTCAGATTAATAAAAAGCACTGATCAGAATGTCTAAACTACGGATTGTTATTGCTCTCGTTTTCCTTCTTAATTTTTACAGTGGATTTGCACAGGATGTTGAGTATCCATTTGAATCCGATATCCGTCAATTTAAAGAAAATGATATAATTAATCCTCCACCGCTGCATGCTATTCTCTTCGTGGGAAGCTCTTCCTTTACCCTCTGGAAAAATGTGCAGGATTTTTTCCCGGGCTATACCATCATCAACAGGGGATTTGGCGGATCCACCCTTCCTGATCTGATCCATTATGCTGACCAGATCATCTTTCCGTATTCTCCGGGGCAGATCGTGATCTATTGCGGTGAAAACGACATTGCATCAAGCGATACCATGACTGCTGACATCGTAGCATCAAGGTTTATCAGCCTCTTTACCATGATCCGGTCGCAGCTCCATGATGTGAAGATTACCTACATCTCGATGAAACCCAGCCCCAGCAGGTGGCACCTGGCTGACAAGTTTTCTGAATCCAATCAGCGGATCAAAGAATATCTTGATTCGCAATTAAATGCTGGTTTTGTGGACATCTGGGGCAGGATGCTGAACGAGGATCACTTGCCCGATCCCGGCCTTTTTCTGGAAGATATGCTGCACATGAATCCTGAAGGATACAGGATTTGGCAATCGAAAATACAACCTGAACTAATTAAAAACGACTGAGAATGCGATACAAGCTGCTGTTGCTGGCAATTGTTGTTGTCCTGATCCTGCCCGGAGGCTGTCTGCAGAAGAAGGAAATCACAGCGGACGAGGAGATGAATGTCTTTATTAATGCGCTCATGAAAAAGATGACCCCGGAAGAAAAGATTGGGCAGCTGAACCTGCCCGGTTCAGGGGACGTCATAACCGGTCAGACCACAAATTCCGATATTGGATTAAGGATCAAAGCGGGGAAGGTCGGAGGGCTGCTGAACATCAAATCCGTGGATAAGATCCGTGATGTGCAGAAGGTGGCTGTTGAGGAGAGCCGGCTAGGGATTCCGCTGATCTTCGGGATGGACGTCATCCATGGTTACCAGACCACCTTTCCTATTCCGTTGGGACTGGCCAGCAGCTTTGACACGGATCTGATCGAGCAGAGCGCCCGTGTGGCGGCTGTCGAAGCCAGCGCCGATGGCATTTGCTGGACATTTTCCCCCATGGTCGACATCGCCCGTGATCCCCGCTGGGGGCGTATAGCCGAAGGGGCAGGGGAGGACGCTTACCTGAGCTCCCGAGCGGCAGAAGCCTTTGTACGGGGGTATCAGGGCGATAACCTGGCAAAGAACAACACGATCCTTGCCTGTGTCAAGCATTATGCGTTATACGGCGCAGCGGAGGCCGGGCGAGACTACAACACCACCGATATGAGCCGCATCCGGATGTTTAATGAATATCTTCCTCCTTATCAGGCCGCTGTTAATGCGGGTGTGGGGAGCGTGATGACATCCTTCAATGAAGTCGATGGTATACCGGCTACCGGAAACAGGTGGCTCATGACGGATGTATTGCGTGACCAGTGGGGCTTCAGGGGATTCGTGGTGACGGACTATACGGCCATCATTGAAATGATTACCCACGGAATGGGTGACCTTCAGACCGTTTCAGCTTTGGCCCTGAAGGCAGGTGTCGATATGGATATGATTGGAGAAGGCTTCCTCACCACCCTCGAACGATCACTGAAAGAAGGCAAGGTCACCCAGGCCGAGATTGATAAGGCATGTCGCCGTATCCTGGAAGCCAAGTATAAACTTGGATTATTTGAGGATCCTTACCGGTATTGTGACCCAGAACGTTCCCGAACGGACATTGCAACCGAAGAACATACCCGTATTGCGAGGGAAACGGCTGCTCAGACCTTTGTGTTGTTCAAGAACGAAGATCAGCTCCTACCTCTGGAGAAGAAAGGGAAGATCGCCCTGGTCGGGCCACTGGCGGATAGCAGGTTCAATATGGCCGGCATGTGGAGCGTGGCCGTCGATCATGATAAATCAGTCACGGTGCTTGAAGGATTTAAGGCAGCGGCCGGCGACAGGGCCGATATCTGCTACGCTAAAGGCTGTAACATTGTGGACGACAGGGACCTGGATCTCTGGGTAAGCACCTGGGGCATACCAACGGTGGATACGGTGAAAACAGCCGACCAGCTGAGGAAAGAGGCTGTTGCTGTGGCTTCCAAATGCGATGTCATCGTCGCTGTCATGGGAGAGGCTGCTGAAATGAGTGGTGAGAGTTCCTGCCGTTCGGATATCTCCCTGCCTGGCAGCCAGCGGCAGTTGCTGGAGGCATTGCTGAAGACCGGAAAACCGGTCGTGATGGTGTTGTTTACCGGCCGGCCCCTGACCCTGACCTGGGAACAGAAACATATCCCTGCCATCCTGAATGTATGGTTTGGCGGCACTGAAGCAGGTAACGCCATCGCTGATGTCGTTTTCGGGACGGTCAATCCTTCCGGCAAGTTGCCGGTCACTTTCCCCCGGAATGTTGGCCAGATCCCCATTTTTTACAATCATAAGAATACCGGCCGGCCGCTGGGCGAAGGAGAGTGGTACCAGAAATACCGCTCCAGCTACCTGGATGTCATTAACGAACCTCTCTACCCCTTTGGATTCGGACTAAGCTATACCCGGTTCGGCTATGGCGACCTGGTGCTGGATCATACACAGCTTAAGGGCAATCAAATCCTGACAGCCACGATCGAGATCATCAATACCGGCACGTATGACGGAGAGGAGGTCGTACAGCTCTATATCCGCGATATGGTGGGAAGCATCACACGACCGGTGAAGGAACTCAAAGGATTCCAGAAAGTTTTCATCAAAGCTGGAAAAACAAAAACAGTTACTTTCAAGATCACCCCTGATGATCTGAAATTCTACAACTATGACCTGGTCTATGACTGGGAGCCGGGAGAGTTCGCCATCATGGTGGGAGGCAATTCGAGGGATGTGGAATCGGCCACTGTCTTTTGGGATAAATAAATAGTGTTCTGGAGAAATAAAAGAGGGTAGTTCACTTCTGAACCACCCTCTTTCGTTTACTTAAGAATTCAGTTTATTCCTGGTATTTGATCACTCTGTTGTTCCCGACATTTCCATCATTATCTTCAAAAGTGATGATATAGATTCCATTGACCAGATCCGTAGTATTAATGACCGTCTGACCTGCCGTAACATCTTCCAGTGAGATCATCACCTGGCCTGTCACATTGTAAACGATGATCCGCCTGAGATCAGTGGGATTGATCAGGTTGACCTCTTTGTCGCATGGATTCGGATACACCATAACCTCTATTGTGCTGGGATCATGGAGACCCGTACCAAAGGGCATCGGATTATTCGAGAAAATGATATCATCAAAATAGATCTCCTGCACATTACCCATGGTGAGTGGATCTTCAAAATCGGGCATAAAGGCGATCACTGGGTATTCCCCGGTACAGGCCGTGAAATCAAACACGATGTCTTCCCATTGACCGCTGAGGGTTTGAGGGTACAGGCTCAGAGTCTCCATCGTACCGGAAGGTCCGCCTTCCAGTTTGAACTTCAGCGGGCTTACACGCGGTTTCCATACCTTTACGTGCACGTAGTTTTTACCGGTGATATCTGCTTTAGGTTCGCAGTTGGCCCAGAAGCCTCCCCATGGCAGTCCTCCGTCAAACGTCCCCCTGCGCATGAATTTCATGACCTTGCCACTGGTGTTCAATCCGGTTGGATCAGGATTGTCGACGATCATGAAGGTTTCACTGACCGGGTGAAGCTCTTCATTGTCCCAATCGCCGCATCCCATCACATGCAACGTGAGCGGGCCTGCGGTTTCGTCCTCAAAATCTATCCATAATGGAGCGCCGCTTGGTTTAATGGGATTTGGATCGTTATTGAAAATAATGTCATCAAAATAGATTTCTTGTACCTCTGCGACTGTCAAAGGATCTTCAAAGTCGGGCATAAAGGCGACCACAGGGTACTCCCCATCCATGGAGGTGAAGTCAAATACGATGTCTTCCCATTCTCCACTGAGGGTCTGTGCATTCATGCTTGCTGTTTCCAGCGTACCTGAAGGTCCTCCTTCAATTTTAAATTTCAGTGGAGAGATCCTTGGTTTCCAAACTTTTACGTGACAATATTGGTTGCCTGTAACGTTGTTTTTGGGATCACAATTGGCCCAGAAGCCGCCCCATGGCCATCCGCCATCGCTGGTTCCCCTGCGGATGAATTTCATGACCTTTGCGCTTTTGTTGATGCCGCTCGGATCAGGATTATCCACTACCAAGAACGTTTCGGAAACCGAATGAATGGCATCGTTGTCCCAGTCACCGCATCCCATCACATGCAAAGTCAGGGCTCCGGCAGTTCCATCTTCGAAATCGACCGTTAAAGGAATACTCCCCCCAATGGGATTCGGGTCGTTGCTGAAAAGTATATCGTCGAAAAAGATTTCCTGTACCCCTGCAACTGTCATAGGATCTTCAAAATCCGGCATGAAGGCGATGGTCGGGTAGGCTCCATCCATGGTTGTAAAATCGAAAACGATATCTTCCCAGCCGCCGGTGATGGTTTGCGCATACATGCTGGCTGTTTCCAGTGTACCGGAAGGCCCTCCCTCCAGTTTGAATTTCAGAAGACTGATACGGGGTTTCCATACCTTGATATGAACATATTTATTGACGGAGACATCTGCATTCGGATTGCAGTTGGCCCAGAATCCACCCCAGGGCATTCCGCCGTCATCTGTGCCACGGCGGATGAATTTCATGACCTTACCGCTGGTGTTGATTCCAGAGGGATCGGGATTGTCGATGACCATGAAGGTTTCACTGACCGGGTGTAGTCCCTCATCATCCCAGGCACCGCACCCCATCACGTGCAGGGTGAGGGGACCGGCAGTGCCGTCTTCGAAATCGGCGAAGGTTTGTGAATGGACATACATCACCGCTCCCAAGAACATAATGATAAAAAGTAGAATTTTTTTCATGGGTATTTTTTTGGTTAGAATTAAAGGTTAACGGTTGACTACAAATATAATAAAATATTACTGATTTCCCTTGTTATTGTTTTATCAATTTATCAATTGCTATTATGTGCTGATCTTTACTTAAATAAATAAAGTAAAGCCCCGAAGGGATTCCTTCCAGTCCGGTTCTTATCTGATGAATGCCCGGGGGGTAAACCCGGCCTGCATGAAGTGATCTGACCTTTTGACCGGTCAGGCTCACGATCGTGATATCGATCTTTTCCTCTTTTTTGCATTCAACAGTAAGGATTGTCTCTTCATGTGCCGGATTGGGAGAACA